>DATBYJ010000133.1:0-2138 GCA_036513795.1 Solirubrobacteraceae bacterium
GTCGATCACCCCGCGGCTCGGAGTGCCAGCCTCATCGCGCGCTCCGTTCGCGGTTGCCGCGCCATGCTTCATCGGCGTCTGGTCGCTCGGCGGCTTCTACCTGTCACTTGCGCCCACGCTAACCGGCGAGCTCGTCCACTCCCACAACCTGCTCTGGGGCGGACTGTCGATCTACCTGTTGTTCGGCTCGGGGGCGATCGCGTCCACGGCGGGCCGAAACCAAGACGCTCAGCTGTTGATGCTCGGAGGATGCTCCGGACTGCTCAGCGGCGTCGCCGTGACAATCCTTGCGATCGCAACAAGTACCGCCTGGCTCTTGTTCGCCGGAACCGCGATTGCCGGCATCGGCTTCGGGCCCGCCTTCGCTGGCGCCTACCGAACGGTGATCGCTTCGGCGTCCCCGGATGATCGCGCTGCCCTGACCGCTTCCGTTTTCACGGTGATCTATGCGGCGTTCGGAGCACCAGCGCTCATTGCCGGAATCGCTGCGACCCATTATGGCCTGCGCCACACTGCAATTGTCTACGCCGCGGCTGTCGGAGCCCTGGCAGCCGGGGCCTTGTCGATCATGATCACACGCCGCGAACGCACATGGCGACGGGGGACGCCAGCTCCGGGACCGACGGTGCCTGCTCCGCCGGGGCCGTGCACGATCCCGCCGGCTGCCGTCGAGACGCCTGTTGACCTTTTCGTCCGGCAGCCTGCCGAGCGTGGCCGGTAAACCCGTCGAAGCTTTCCCACGGTCGCTGCTTTCGGTTTACCTGCTGAGGGGCCGCAAAGGTTCCTTCACGGTTGGGATGGCGTGGTGGACGAGGCGGGGGACGGCGCCACACCAGGCACACTTGGCTGATGCCCGCGCGGCGCGTGCGCGCGACGAAGCAAAGAGCTAGCGGCGGCGCTGGCGGCGAGCATGCCGACGACGGCTAGGTAAACCAGCGCGGTGTTGTGGAGACCGTAGTGCGACGTGGCCACGCCGGCGATCAGGGCTGGGACGCTGAACGCCAGAAAGAAAACTGTGTAGATCGCGGCGACGAGTCCCGCCCGCTGGTCCGGGTGCGCCAGGGCGACAATGGTGCCGTAGGCACCCAGAAACGCTGGTCCCCACCCGAGTCCTGCCACGGCTGTTCCCGCGAGCAAGACCGCTGATGTCCTAGTCGCGATACCGACGAACGTGATCGCGGCGCCGGCGAGCAACGCCACGTTGCCCCCAAGCATGACGTTGGACAAACTCGAGTTCCGGACGGTGAGCATGACCGGGACTGAGACGCCGAAGAGCAGCGCGACCGTGACACCACCCCACAAGAGATTCCGAGAGTGCAGCACTTGTGCCGCCAGGGACGGTCCCAACGACAGATAGAACCCGCTAAGTGCCGCGACGGCAACCAGACAGGGCAGCGCGACGGCGAACGCCCCCCGTGCGTCGCGTGGCACGCCAACATGGGGACGGAGCGAGGCGAGCACGCCCCGACGCTCGCTCCCGGATTCGGGTGTTCGAAGCACGGCGACGATCGCAGCGAGCGTGGCTCCGAGCAGCAGCCACCAGACGAGATGGGTCCGGGCCGGGCCGTACTCGACGAGAGCGCTGGTCACGAGCGCCCCAGCCCCTAGGCCAAGCGGAGTCGCGGAAGTGGAAACGAGCGGCGCCAGCTCCCTTCCTTCGGGCTGCAGGTCGAGCAGCGCTGCGCCCACGGCACTGGTGCCGAGGCCGACCGCAAGGCCCTGTACCGCCCTCGCGACGAACAGCGCTCCGACGCCTTCGGCGGCCAAAAACGCCCCGCATGCCACCGCGTTGGCCATCAGTCCCGCAATGATCGTGCCTCGACGTCCCAGCCCGTCGGACACAGATCCGAAGACCAGCAGCGCGACAAGCACGACGAGCGCGTAGATCGCAAACACCGCGGTCAGCGTGGTAGCTGAGAACCGCCACTGCGCGCGGTAGACACCGTATAGCGGTGCCGGTGCGCCTGCTCCGAAGAGCAACAGGCCTAACACGGCGGCGATCAGCCAAAAAGCCACCGGTCGTGACACGCTTCCGCGCCGGATTCGCTTCTCTCGGGCAGCCGCATTCCGCGTGGCCGATGGACACTCTGGCGAGGCGCTCATGACACTTCTTTTCACCTCCGGCGGCTGACGCTGCG
>DATBYJ010000134.1:0-4876 GCA_036513795.1 Solirubrobacteraceae bacterium
GTACGACGCTCATTTCAGCCTCGCCCAGATCGGCAAGAAGCTCCTCGTCGACTACAAGAACCAGGGCGGCCCAACCGCGTTTGGCAACTCGCTCACCCAAGCCGAAGTCAACAACTTGGCGGCCACGTACTCCGAAGCGCAGGACCGCCTGTATCCCCATACCGGGGTCAAGCTGGGGTCGTGAACGCGCGGGCTGCCGTCAGCCGGCAAGGGCGCTCAGCCGCGTGAACCACTCCTCGACTACCGCGCCGCGGTCATAGCGCTCCTGAGCCAGCGCGCGACCTGCCTGCCCCTCGCGCAAGCGCCGCTGCGGATCGCTTCGATAAGACTCGATGCACGCCGCAAGCATCCGTGGATCGTGTGCGGGCTTCACGATGCTGCCCGTTCCCGGCGCCACCATGTCTCGTGCGCCCTCCGGGCCACTGGCGATCACAGCGCGCTCGCACAGCTGGCCAAAGATGATCGCCCGCGGCGCCCCCTCGAGTTCCTGGGGTGCAAACACCGCCAAGTCGCATGCCGAGAGCACCTTCTGCACATAGCCACGGGGCGTCGGCAAGAACCGAACCCGCTCCCCGTATGGAGCGGCTCTCAGCCGCAGCGCCGACTCATCGTCGCCATCGCCGGCCAGCACCAGCATCACGTCTTCCGGGAGGTAGGCCATCGCGTCGACGATCACGTCATTGCGCTTGCTGGCGTTCAAGCGCGAGATGCAGCCGAGCACGAGCGTCTCGTCCCGCACTTCCCACTCACGCCTATACGACTCCCGCGCCAGTGCGTCAAACGCCACCTCGGCGCCGTCCACGATGTTGTTGATGACGATCACCTTGGCAGCCGGCACGCCCGCTTCGATCAGCGATTCACGAGTGCTCTCCGACACCGCCACGATCAGCTTCGCGCGCCTGGCCGCGACCAGATAGAACAGACGCGCGAGACCGCGTGTGAGCGGTAGCGGCAGCCTGCCCCACTCCGCCCAAACGACCGCTCCGGTGAGACGTCTCGGCAGTAATGCCGACATCAGCTGCTCCTTCTTGAAATGCAACAGCGTCACATCGATCGGCTCGGTACGTGCCTCACGCTCCAGCGCCTTACGCAGACGCGCCAACCAAGGCAGGAAGCCGAGCGCCACCTTAGGCCAGCTCGATCGTTTGATCTTTGGACCCAGATCGATCGCTGTAAACGCCACCTCAGTGCCCGACACCAGCGCCGGCTGGTCGCCCAGCAGCGTCACATTTGCGCCATAAGCCTGCAGCGCATTCAGCAACTCCACGTTTGCGTACTCGGCGCCGCCGAGCTCGCCTGAGGTCTGTACCGACACCACATGCAGATGCGCTTGTAGCGGTCCGGACCCGCTGCCATGAGACTCCTGCGCCTGCCGCGCGGAGGCCCCATTCCCGTCCGACGTTGCGGGCACGTCGAGATGCCGAGCGATCGTGCTCAAGCGTTGGCGCTCCAAGGATGCCTCGACATTAATGCTCTCTCCGTGATCGACGCCGCGGCATCAGGCCGAGACGGGTAGCCAGCGGGGATTCGGTGCAGCGAGATTGGAACATACGGATGGACATAACGGACAAGCGTGCAGTCAGCTTCTCGCACGCGCGCGCGACTCGCATAAGAGTTTTCTGAGAACTTTCTTAGACTTGACGGCGCGGCCGCCGAGCGGCATTGCTAAAGGTGCCTGCGGCTGTAAGCGCGCTCGTGACACTGCCGGTCGCGGTAACCGCAACGCTCACGCCAAGCGGACCGCGGATTTCTTAGATCCTGTCGCGGCGCAAATCCCCGCACCGCGCCGCGGAGCCTCACGAAACCTCGCTTAAGCCATGGACAGCAGTCGACCCCTCGCCGTTGCACCGATGGACTCCTTCGTCCCAAACGCCTGTATGCGGCCCACAGAAGCGGCCATCATCCGACCGCGACTCGTTCCGTTTATATCGGTGCAGTCCCAAATGCGGTTCTTGACCGCACATATGGAATCGCTGTAGGCTGCACGATAACGAATGCCTACCGTTGCTGCCACCTCGATCTGACTTTGCCCGCTAGTTCCGAGAATTGATCTAGCCGCCCCGAGGACATGAGCGACGAGCACAGTCCACAGGAACCCACAGGCGCAAAGCCCGCAGCATCGATGGAGACCAGCGCGGTTGCATCAACGCCGCTCCTTGCCGGCGGCCATCTGCTGGCGGCGATCTCGACCAGCATCGTCGGCATCCTGCGCGACCACTACGGGCGCGGCCCGATGAAGGCCAAGACCTATGCGTTGGACGACATCGTCGTCGTCGTCATGCGCGGTAGCGGCTTCACCCCACTCGAGCAAACCATCATGGACAGCGGCGAGCCCGACCGCGTGATCGCCATGCGGGAGGACTTCCAGCGCGTCATGGCCACCCGCTACAAGCGCACCATCGAAGCGCTCACCGGCCGCAAGGTACTCGCCTTTCTCAGCCAGGCGCACGTCGAGCCCGACATCACCATGGAGATCTTCTTCGTCGACGGCCCGCTCAATGGTTTTGGCGCCGTTGAGATAATCGAGCCCGAGTAGCAATAGCAACACGCTCGCCCAGCTCCCAATCTCCGAGCGCAAGACCCTCGAGTCGATGACCGACCGACAACGCCAGGTGCTCGCGGCGCTGCTCACAACCGCGGATCGCCCGCAGCTCATGCCAAGCCAATAGACTCACCGGCTGTAGGGCGCGTAGCTCAGTGGGAGAGCGCTCGCTTCACACGCGAGAGGTCGCAGGTTCGAAACCCGCCGCGCCCATCCTCAGTTTCTGCTGTATCCAAGCCAATCTCCGATTCAGCGGGAATGTCAGCTGAGTGGCCAAAATCGCTCGGTGGGCCAAATAGTGGGCCAAAATCGCCGTTCTGCGCTCCGTAGAGGGTCGCCTGCGCGTCCGACAGAAGGTCATCGAGGGCCACGCCGTGCGATCGCTTGCTGCGGTCCAGAAGCTGCGCGTAGACGTCCATCGTGAGCTTGGAGTCCGTGTGCCCTACCTGGCTTTGTACGAATGGCACGTCGAAGTTCGTCGCCAGGAGCATGATCGAGACGTACGTGCGCCGCATGGGGTGGGGAGTGACGTGCGGTAGCGGCGGCAGACCGTTCGCGGTCAGCTTCTAACTGGCGCCGCGGTAGGTCTTGCCATTGGCGAGCATCGACATGGACCCGGCACTCAATCCAAACTCAAGGCGCAGCGCGTGTTGAGTCTCGCCCGTCTTGAGACGGCTGCGGATTTCCGCGACCTGTAGGGCGGTGAGCTTCGCTCGCTTTTGCGACATCGGCGCGGCTTCCATCTCGCCAGCTGCGTCGAGCAGCGCGACGAGCTGATCAATCTCCAGAAAGGTGCGGTCGGGCTTGGGGACGCGGACCCGTAGGCGTTTGGAGCGCGCGGGGTTGTCCTCGCGGAGCTTGTCGGCCACGGCGTCATCGAGAATCTCTGCGAGCAGGGTCATCATCATCTGGATCGAGCGCAGCGACAAGGGTTTGCGTCGCGGGCCGTTCTTGTCCGTGGGGCACCCGCCTGCGTCGATGATCTTCGCGAGCTACTGATTGCTTGGCCGTTGCAGGTCGTGGAGGAGCCGTCAAGCAAGTTCACGAGTGACTTCCGTACCACGCCGCGCAGGCGTGGGCTACTCGAACTTGCTTGACGGCGGGGGAGCGACCTGAATGCCGTGAGAGGGGAGATTACGCTCCCGGAGGCACCCCAGCACCAGGCATGGCGCGAAGCACACCTCGCCGCCAGCCAGCGCATCGCCGGATTCCGCAGTGATCTACGCGGCACACTGGACGAGGCCATCACCTTGCTCGAAGCCGATCACGAGCCCGACTCAAACATGTGGTTCGAGTTCAGCGAGCGCCTGCGGTATACCTCCCGCCTGCTCGCATCAGCGATCTACTGCCTGCGCGAGTGGCCCGAGCCCCACGACTCCCACATCGACATAGACGACCCGCCCTACAAGCAACAGGGACGCCGCCACTTCTGGGGCTGGGACGGCGAGTTCCCGTATTGACCGGCGTCCCCGCTGCTGATCCGCACAGCGCCAACTGTCTCCAGCGATGCTCCACGGCTAAGGTGACCGGCACACTATGAGCGATTTCAATTATTCGGGCGCGTTGCCGAGCTTGATACTGGACAGGTTGTCTACATGATTATTGGTGGAGTGGCTGTCGCTTCCATCGAGTGCATAGCCAACGACACCGGGCGGGAGGTCCGGCACCGGATACATAGTCGGGCTTTCTGCCAAGTCTGTTGACAGTTCTGCGAATTCTTCGGGATCGGATTCGGGATCCGGGCCTCCCGAGTGTTCTATCACCCATTCGATAACCCGCTTTGTAGCACCCTCGACCTCTTCCCAGAAGCTTTCCCCAACGCCCTCAACGACCTTATTCAGCTGCCAGATATACCCGTCCGCGTTGCCGCGATAGATCCCTTCCGGCAGATCGCCAGACACGAAGTCGGTCGCAATGGGAACCTCTATATCGTCAGAGGTAGTTTTGACGAGAACTACAGAGTTCTCGTCAACGCGGAAAAGCTGATCGTCATAGCACGTAACGACAGAACCGATAGGGCCCTCGATGAGAACAGAGCGCGTGTTCTCGCTTCCTTTGCCATTCATGGAGGGCTTTTCAGAGTGCGTCACAGTCAAAATCACGCTGCTTTTGTCATCGAGCAGTTTGACTGCGTCTGGTGCATGGGTCGAAACGAGGAAGCCCAGCAGGATTTTTGCTAGTACCCCTTCGAGTCGCACCCGTGTCGGCGGATGCTCATCTATAGCCCGGATAAGTGCCTCCGTTAGCACATCAAGCTGCTCGCTTGAACATCGCTCGGCCTTATCGGCGCCGATTACGCTTGCAATGATATCTACAGACACCGCCAGCTCCTTT
>DATBYJ010000135.1:0-7986 GCA_036513795.1 Solirubrobacteraceae bacterium
GCGACGTCGTCGCCGCCGTCAACCTCGCCGCACCATCCCCAATGATCACCCTCGAGGAACTCATCGACGCCCTCGGACCACACCTCATCACCACCGCCGACCGCATCTCCGCCCGCCTCGGCTACCGACGCGACGACGAGAAGCACTAGAAGCCAATAGCCTTGCAGAGGCCAATGCGTCGCCTACCTGCCCTGCTGTGCCTACCGGCGCTCGCGCTCGCCCTGAGCGCATGCGCCAGCACGGTCTCCACCGCCAGCTTCAAGGGTCAGCAGCACGAAGTTGCGCAGACGATCTCAAATCTGCAAGCCGACGCCACCGCCGGCGAACAGAAGAAGCTCTGCGCCAACGACCTCGCCGCGGCAGTCGTCAACAAGCTTGGCGGCAAGAAGGGCTGCGAAGAAGCGATCAAAAAACAGCTGGCCGAGATTGACAGCCTCGAAGTGAGCGTGCAGTCGGTCAAGCTGGCAGCCGGCGGCACAAGCGCTACCGCTGCCGTCCGTAGCGTCTACGAAGGCAAGAAACTGCCTAGCAGCGTCTCGCTCGTCAAGGAAGCCGGCAAGTGGAAGATCGCAGCGCTCGGCTAGCGGATGCCGTCGAGCAGCTCAGACGGCGAAAGCTGCAGCGCGCGGGCAAGCTTCACCAGCGTATCCAGGCGCGGAAAGCGTAGGCCACGCTCCAGCAGGCTGATCTCCGTGCGATCGAGCTCGCACATCGCGCCCAACGCCTCCTGCGACAAGCCAGCCCGGTCGCGGCGCTCGCGCAGGTTCATGCCGAGTTGCTCTCGTATCTCCTCCATGCCCACAGGGTCCCCCAAAAGCAGACAAATGTCTACGGACAATTGTCTGCAAAGACTACTCGGCCCGCCTGCCCTTCCAGCAGCTCCTTACCAGCACGCTGATACTCAGGACTGAAGCGAACGCCCGTACTGACGCTCATAGTACGCGAGATAGTCGCCCGAGCGGATCGGCTGCCACCACCAGTCGTTGTCGCGATACCACGCTACCGTCTGCTCCAGGCCCTCCTCGAAGCGCACCTTCGGGGTCCAGCCGAGCGCGCGCACCTTCGCCGAGGACAGCGAGTAGCGGCGGTCGTGGCCGGGGCGATCCGTTACGTGCTCGATCTGCGCCTCGCTGGCTCCCGCCAGCGCGATGATGCGCGTGACGACCGTCATGTTCGCCTCCTCATCCGGGCCACCCGCGTTGTAGACCTCGCCCGGCTGGCCGTGCGCGAGCACGTGGCCGATCGCCGCCGCGAAGTCCGTCGCGTGGATCCAGTTGCGCACCTGCATGCCGTCCCCATACACCGGCAGCGCGTCGCCATGCAACGCGTTCAGGACCATCAACGGGATCAGCTTCTCCGGGTACTGATACGGGCCGTAGTTGTTTGAGCCACGGCAGATCAGCGCCTGCAGGCCATATGTGTGGAAGTAGCTCTGCACGAGCAGGTCCGCCCCCGCCTTCGTTGCCGAGTAAGGCGAGGACGGCGCCAGCGGGCTCTCCTCTGTAAACGTGCCTTCCTCGATCGAGCCATACACCTCATCGGTCGAGACCTGCACGTAGCGCAACTCATTTTCGCCTGTGCCCCCATGGGTGCGCGCCGCCTCCAGCAGCACATACGTGCCCAACGCATGGGTTGACACAAACGCGTCAGGCTTGGCAATAGAGCGGTCGACGTGGGTCTCCGCCGCGAAGTTCACGATCGCCTCCGGCGCCGCCGCCGCGATCGCCTGCGCCACCGCGTCGCGGTCCTCGATCGCGCCGTGAACAAAGCCAAAGCCCGGGTTCTCGAGGAGGTCATGGAAGTTCTCCTCCCGGCCCGCATACGTCAACTTGTCCAGCACCGTCACCTGATCGCCATGCTCCAGCAACCGCTGGCGCGCAAACGTCGAGCCGATGAAGCCAGCACCGCCACACACGAGTAGTTTCATGGGCGCATCATCCCAGCTCTCGCCGCCAAGTAGCCCGCCACGCCGTCCTGCCACGGCGGTAACGGCAGCACATCCTCGCGCTCTGACTCAAGCGCCGACCACGCCGGGCGTGGCGCCGGGCGCGGCATATCCGCCGTGCTCGCATCATCCACCCGGCAGGCCACCTCCGCCTGGCGGAAGACCTCCTGCGCATACTCGTTCCACGACACATAGCCCGCACCCGCCAAGTGCACGAGGCCCGCTACACCCCGTTCGATCAAGCCCAACAGCGCCGGCGCCAGATGGCCCGTCCACGTCGGACAGCCAACCTGGTCGCTCACCACCTGCACCGCGTCGCGCTCAGACGCCAGCCTCAGCATCGTCGCGGCGAAGTTCGCCCCACCCACCCCAAACAGCCACGAGCCGCGGGCCACCACATGGCGCCGCGAAGCCCGCAACACCTGGTCCTCACCAGCCAGCTTCGTCTGACCGTAAACCGAACGCGGCCCCGTTTCATCCGACTCCACGTAAGGACGCCGCGCACCGGACGCATCAACGCACGCCTCCCCACTAAACACATAATCGGTCGACACGTGCACCATCGGGATGCCCACCGCCGCCGCGCCGCGCGCCAGGTTGCCCGCGCCATCCGCATTGACCGCCAGCGCCTGCGGAACGTGCGTCTGCGCGCCGTCCACATCCGTCCACGCCGCGCAGTTGAGCACCGCCTCCGGGGCGACTTGCACATATGTCTGCGCCACCGCGTCCGGGTCGGTGATGTCCAGCTCCGGGAGATCCACGCCGACCAACTCGTGGCCCGCACGCGCGCCCGCACGCAGTACGTCCAGGCCTAGCATCCCCGCCGCGCCTGTCACGAGGATCCTCATCGGGGCGGGGCGCTCCTGCGCCGATGAACGCGGGCCGAGCGTGCCGGCGGGGCGTTGCATCCCAAGCGCCGCCTAACGTCGCTACGCTTGAGGCGATCATGCGCACACTTGTGTTGGACCCCGCGCCTGCGCAGCTGGAGGAACTCCTCGAGCAGCGGCGGCGTACCGGCGTCGACAAGCACGACGAGGTCTGGGAAGGCGTCTACCACGTGATCCCCGTCGGCAGCATCCCCCACTCGCTCGTCGCAGCGCAACTCGCGACGCTGCTCGACGCGCCCGCCCGCGCGAGCGGACTCGTCGTCAGCGCCGAGTTCAACCTCGGCAGCAACAAAGATAACTACCGCGTCCCCGATCTCGGCGTCCACCATAACCCACAGCTCGCGGTGTGGATGGCCACCGCCGTCATCGCCGTGGAGGTCCTTTCCCCAGACGACGACACCTGGAAGAAGCTGCCGTTCTACGCCCAACACAAAGTCGACGAGCTGCTGATCGTCGACCCCGCCGAGCGCTCCGTCACGTGGCTTGCGCTGCACGAGGGCGAGTACCAGCCGATCGATCGCAGCGGGGTTCTCGATCTCAGCGCATCCGCGCTCGCCGAGCAGATCGACTGGCCGCAGCAGTAGAACGCTCACAGGATCGAGATGTCCGAGTTGTCGCCCACCATGAAGCGATAGGCGCGCGGCTGACGATCGCCGCGGCGGATCGTCACGTTGCGGCCCAGCAGCGAGGACTCCATGCGGCCGTCCAAATCGCACACGCTCGCGCCCTCCAGCAAGATCGAATGCTCCACCTCCGCCCCGGAGATCACGCAGCGCTCGCCGATCGCCGTGTAGGGGCCGACGTAGCAATCCGTCAGACGGGCGCCCGTGCCGACGATCGCCGGGCCCCTCACCGTCGTGCGCTCCAGACGCGCGCCCTGCTCGATCACCACACGGCCGTCCACCTGCGAGTCGATCAGCTCGCCATCGATGCGCTCGTGCAGGTTGTCCAGGATCAGACGGTTGGCCTCCAGCATGTCCTCCAGGCGCCCCGTGTCCTTCCACCAGCCACGCACCACATGCGGCTCCACCCGCGCCCCCGAATCCACTAAATGCTGGATCGCATCCGTGATCTCGAGCTCGCCCCGAGGCGAGGGCTCGATTGCGCGCGCCGCGTCGTGCACCGCCGCCGTGAACATGTACACGCCCACCAGTGCCAAGTCCGTGGCCGGCTCAGACGGCTTCTCCACAAGGCGCACCACGCGGCCCACCTCCCCCGGTGCCGCCGGCGCAAGCTCAGCCACGCCGTAGTTCTCAGGGTCCAGCACCGGCGTCAGCAAGATCAGCGCGTCCGGCCCGTGCTCGCGGAAGGCCGCCACCAGGTCGGAGATCCCTCCCTGCAGGAGGTTGTCGCCCAGATACATCACGAACGGGCATTGCTGTAGGAAGGGCTCAGCTGTGAGCACCGCATGCGCCAATCCCAGCGGCTCATCCTGCAGGATGTAGGTGATCCGCAGCCCAAACTGCGAGCCGTCGCCCGCCACCGCTTCGATCTCCGGGCCCGTCTCCGGCGCGATGATGATCCCCACCTCGTCGATCCCCGCCTGCGCCATCGCCTCGATGCCATAAAACAGCACCGGCTTGTTCGCCACCGGCACCAGTTGCTTCGCGCTCGTGTGCGTGATCGGGCGCAGGCGCGTGCCCTTGCCCCCGGAGAGGATCAGTCCCTTCAGCGGCTCCATTGGGGTGGAGCCTACTGGGAGATCCACCTCAGTAGGTACCGCCTAGCTTGCGGTGATCCCAGCTTGCCCTGCGAAGCTCCACAAACTCCAGCGCCACGCGCTTCGCCGCTTGCTTGTCGACCATCGCCCCCACCTCCGCAGGGAGATTCTCCGCGGGTGGCTCGCCGCGGGGGGAGGCGTAGCGGGCGAAGATCTCATGGCCGAGCGCTTTCACCACCTCCGGGTCGCTGTGGACGACTACGTCGCACTCGAGCATCACGCCGCGCAGCTCCTGGTATTGCTCGCCCGCCTCCACTTGCAACGTGGCCCGGGGATCGCGCTCAAGGTTGCGCACCTTCTGCGAGACCCCGTACGTCCACGCCCACAGGCGCGGGGTAGGCGGGCTCGGCTCACTTGCCGGGGGTGTGCGCAGGACATACCACAGCGGCATCAAGTGTGGCCAGCCGCGCGGACCAGCCGTCGCACAAGTGACCGTGCGCTCATCCGCGAGGAACGCCGTCGCCTCGGCCTCGCTCATCTTGATCTGGTCGCGGCGGCTCATCGGGATTAGAGACTACCCGCGACCAACACGCTCAGGTCGGCCCGATGGGCGAGCTGCAGCCAGTTGGAGACATCGCTGGACGGCAGGCTCGGGCAGGGCTATCTTTCCCAGTACGTCCGATGCTGGCAGTTGGCAACCTATAGCTCTCTACCGGCATCGAGGCTGCGGACATCGCTCCTCAGGGGCATGTCCCGCAAACGATGTGATCCAAGACCCTTTCAGGGTCGACGGCCTAATAAGGAGAACGATGATCATGAGGTGGACTCGATTAGCTGGTCTAGTGTTTGTGACTGCGGTGGCTATAAGCATCGCAGCGGTACCGTCTGCGTCGGCGTTCTCGTCGAACCCGTTATTCAGGCCAGCGGCAGGCCAGGGGGTACTGGGCGTAGGTGGCGTAAGTACGCTGACAGGCGCCGGCCTGGAGGTTGAGTGCGACGAACATCACGTCATCGCCGGCAACATCGTCAGCTCCTTATTAGTCGGCGGCCTCATCTACCACTACTTAGGATGCGAATACACAAAAGGCGAAGCCGAAAGCGGCTGTCCCGCGAATAGTGTCGGCGAAGCAGGAGGCGTGATCGTAACGACGAAGCTCCACGCGATCCTTGGCTTACTGTTACCGAGCAAGGTCACCGGCCTGCTCTTCTTACCCCAAGCAGGCAAAGTTTTCACCACGCTTGCAGCGGCGGAACGAAACGGCAGAAGATGCGCCCCCGAACTGAAAATCGAAGGCAATGTAACCGCCACGATAGATCCAGTCGGGGTAGCGGTCACTGAATTCGACCTGGACGCAGTTGAAAAAGAAATCAGCGAAATCGACCTGACTCATGGTCTCGGGCTGGTAAAAGCTAAACTACTTATCGCTGGCGAAGGGGCGATACTGAGCCAGTCCACTACATGGGTACTGACCCTAGCTACCGAAATCACGTAACCACCCGGCCGGCTTGACTGGTTGACGAGGCTGGGATGGTTGCTCGGCTCCACCCCAGCCTCCTCGAGCCGCGGGCCGAGACGGCCGCCCGTACCGCGACCACCGCCCCGCAGTAGCCCACCGGTCGCCGCGAGGCAGCCGCTCAGACGGGCGCCGGCACGACGTTGACCTCCCGCAGACGCGCGACCGCCGCGCGCACCGCCTCGCGCGCGTCCTCAGGCTCGAGCACCGCCGCATCGCCCGCTTCCTTGAGGACCTCCCGTACGAGCCAGTCCACGCCGGCGAAGCTCAGCTCGACGACCACCGACCCATCGCTCCACTCCTCCACCACGCGACGTGCCTCGCGTGCCCAGCGAGCGCGCTCAGGAGATACCCAGACGCGCGCGGTAGCCGATGCCGGCACCTCGCCTGTGCGCAGCCAGCCATCGACCTCGCCCGCCGGGTCCACCTCGGGCCGCGGCTCGAAGCGTTCGTCGGTGACGTTCACGTGCTTGATGCGATCTAGGCGGAAGTGACGCACGCCATCGCGCTCAGGATCAAACGAAGCCACATACCAGCCCTCGCGGCCGTTGGTCAGCGCATACGGCTCCACCATGCGCTGAGAGATCTGGTCCTCGTTCTCCTTGAAGTACTCGAGCTCAATCAGCTTGCGTTGGACAATCGCCTTGGAGACCAGGCGCGCCACATCGGAGTCATCGCCCGCCGTCGGCGCCACCTGCAGACCCTGCTCCATCGGATCCTCGCCCAGCGCCGCCACGATCTTCTCGCGCGCAGATGTCAGCGAGCCCTCAGGGATGTGCTCGCCGATCAGGTCAATTGCCGCCACCAGCGCCTTCGCCTCCACCGGCAACAGGCGCGCCGGGCGGTCGAAGTTATCGCTGTAAGGCTCAGGGTCAACCTCGATCTCGCCGGTCTCCTCCTTGAACTCCGCATACAGCACGTATGAACCGCCGCCGAAGTTGACCACGTTCAGCACGTTCACGTCCTCGCGCAGCTCCTCCTCGCTGATCTGCAGGCGCTCGCAGACCTCCGCGATCTGCACCCGCTCGCCCTCGCGACCCGCCTTGATGAGGATGCTCGCGAGCGTCACCAGACGCGCGAAGCGCTCCGGACGGATCGCCGCATCCGGCCGGGCAGGAGTGCCATCCTCATCGCCACCGCGACCCGCCTCGGCCGCACGCCGCGTGCGCGAGCGAGACGGTCCCGCTATGCGTGCGCGCGCCGAGGAGCTGGCTGCTGCCATCGCCGCCGCACCCTTCCCGCTCGGTGGCACTGGAGGTGCCTCGCCGTGGCGCTCCTGGAGCAACTGCAGCCGTCGTTGGAGCTCGCACACGAGCTCATCCGGGCCGAGCAGACGCGCATTCGCACCCAGCCCAAAGACCCAAGAGATCAGACTGCGGGGGCTCGAGTAGTCGGTGAGGAAGATCGCCTCGCCGTCCTCCTCGATGCCCTCGCCGGTGTGCGATATCTCCCCGTAGCGGCCGAAGTGGCGTTCGATCTGCCAGGCAATCCGCCCAGAGATCAGCACCGTCGCCTCACTACGCTCATCGCCCAGCTGCCAGTCGGCCCGATTGGCGTACGCGCGCGGGTCGAAGTCCTCAGGACGGTGGAAGTCGTGCTCGGCCTTCGTCGCATAGGAGACCTTGCCGCGGATGCGCGACAGGCGAAACACCCGGATCCCCTGTCGCTCATGCGCATGGCCGAGCAGATAGAACTGCCCGCCCTGGAACAGCAGGTGGTAAGGATCCACGCGGCGCGTGCTCACCTCGTCGCGCTCCATCGTGTAGTACTCGAACACGATCGTCTTGTTGCGGAAGATCGCCGTCTCGACCTTCGCCAGGCGCGCGGACAGGTCGTGGCCGCCGGCCGACGCGGTGATCCCGAGCGCGACCGTGCTCTGCTCGGGGGCCCGCAGGGGGCTCGGCCTCCCCCAGGTGATCTGCTGCAGCGCAAGGCGCAGCGGCTCGGCGTAGGCGAATTCCCCGTCGAGCAGGCTCAACG
>DATBYJ010000136.1:0-3492 GCA_036513795.1 Solirubrobacteraceae bacterium
CCCGACCGTGCGGCGCTGTTGCCAGCCGGCGTCATGCCGTCGTCGGCCTGCGTGGCGCCGTCCGCCTGCGTGGCGTGGATGCCGCGCGAGGCGAACGCCGCTCGCACCCGCGCGGGCGCCAGCGGGCGCTCGACGCGCACCGTCACGCGGCCGGCAGCACCGCCATCGTCGATCGTCTCGATCAACCCCGCCAGCACGGCGATGTCCGTGTCGAGCTCGCGGCCGATCGACGTAAGCCATGCTGGGTCGACGTCCGGGCGCTCATAGCGTAGTTGCCATACATCGTGCTCGTTGTGCGGCGTTGGTCCAGGCGGCAGTGGCAGTAGCGCCCGCGCGAGCTCCGAGTCCGAGGAGCGCACCACCTCAGCGACGGGGCCGCGCTCGATGATCTTTCCTTCGTGGAGGCGTGCGACGCTGTCTGCCACGCTGCGTACGACGTCCATCTCGTGAGTGATCAGCACCACCGCGACGCGCAGCTCGTCGCGTAGCTCCGCCAGCAGCTTCAAGATCGATGCGGTCGTCTGCGGGTCGAGCCCCGACGTCGGCTCGTCGGCGAGCAGCACCGACGGTTTGAGCGCGAGGCCGCGCGCGAGCCCGATCCGCTGCTGCTGTCCACCGGACAGCTGCGAGGGGTAGTGGTTGGCGCGGTGCAGCATTCCCACCCGGTCGAGCAGCTCGTGCACGCGCTTGACGCGCTCGGAGTGGGAGATGTCGAGGAAGCGCATCGGTAGCGCCACGTTCTCGGCGGCCGTCATCCGCTGCAGCAGGCTCGCCGACTGGAAGACCGTGCCGATCGCACGGCGGGCACTGCGCAGCTCTCCGCGGGAGAGACGCGTGAGGTCTTTCCCGTCGACGAGGATCGAGCCCGAGGTTGGCTTCTCCAGCAAGTTGATGCAGCGCGCCAGCGTGCTCTTGCCGGCGCCGCTGGGTCCTACCACCGCTGCGATTTCACCGGCCTGCACCGCGAAGTCGACCCCGTCGAGGACGGTCAGCGATCCGTAGCGTTTGGTCAGTGCGGTTACCTCGATCATTGGGGCGGGCTCCTTTCGCGAACGCCCCAGGAGGCATTCTCGATAAATGCAGTCGGAAAAGCCCGCAAAGCATCCACACGAAATGGCCCGCCGTCCAATAGACGTTCGCGAGCTCCCGATAGCCATGTCCTATCGGTGGCGACGCGCGTGGTACGCTTGCGCGCACTATTCTCAAGCTTCTCGATAGAAATTGTTGATAACGCGGCGTCATGCGTATCGAGCAGATCGAATACGCAGCCGCGGTCGCGCGCTTTGGATCGTTCCGGCGTGCCGCCGAGGAGCTGCACATCTCTCAGCCCGCCCTGAGCGAGACCGTGCGCAAGCTGGAGGCCGAGCTCGGCGTCAACATCCTCGACCGCCAGCGCACCGGCGCCACCGTCAGCGCCGAGGGACGCGAGCTGCTGCCGCACCTGCTCAACGTCATCGAGGCCGCCCAGCGCCTGCGCTTCGCCGCTGACGAGCAGCACGAGAGCAGCCGCACGATCAGGCTCGGAACCGTCAGCGCCGCCACCTCGCCACTGCTGACCGCCACCATCCGTGCATTCCGCGATACGCACCCCACCACGCAGGTCGATGTTGTGCTGCTCCAGCAGCAGCTCCTGCACCGCTCGCTGCTGGAAGGCGGTCTCGACCTCGGGCTCGTCAACTACCTCGACGGCGACGAGGTCACACCCGAGCTTCACACCGTCGAGCTGTTGCGCGGCCACCCCGTCGTCTGCATCCACAGCGACAGCCCGCTTACAGACCTTGAGACAGTAAGCACCGCCGATCTGATCGCTCAGCCACTGATCGCAATGCGCTCCGGGTATGCCATGCACCGCTACCTCAACCGCCTGCTTGGAGGGGAGAAGCCCTCCTTCTCCTTCTCCGCTGACGGAGCTGAGATGGGCAAGCTGATGGTCGCCGCCGGGCTCGGCGTCACTGTGCTGCCGAGCTACAGCGTCTTCGGCGACCCGCTCGAGCAGCGCGGTGCGATCACCGCTCGCTCGCTCGCCGACGACCACACCGGCGTGCGTCTGGTGGTCCAGCGCCGACGCTCCGGAACGCCTAGTCGCGCTACGCGCGACCTGCACAAGTTGTTCACCGAGGAGGCCGTCGCGTACACCGCCGCCACCGCTCACGAGTGAGAGGTGCGTCCTATCGCCCACTCCACGATCCCTATTTGACCGCACCCCCCCGAGCGACCATCCTCGTATGCGTGAACAGCACGCCCAACAGCCCCTTCGCATGACTCGCCCGTTCGACACGATCGACGACGCGATCGCCGACATCCGCCATGGGCGCACCGTGATCGTCTGCGACGGCGAAGACCGCGAGAACGAGGGCGACTTGGTGATGGCCGCGCAGTTCGCCACGCCCGAGTCGGTCAACTTCATGGCCAAGGAGGCACGTGGCCTGATCTGCCTCGCGCTCAGCGCCGAGCGCTGCGACGAGCTCGGCCTGCGACCGATGACGCGGCGCAACCAGTCGCTGCACGAGACCGCCTTCACCGTCTCGATCGAGGCGCGTCACGGCGTCACCACCGGCATCTCCGCCTACGATCGCGCACACACCATCAAGACCGCCATCGACCCCGCCAGCACCGCCGAGGACATCGTTCACCCCGGCCACATCTTCCCGCTGCGCGCACGCCGTGGCGGGGTGCTCGAGCGCTCCGGGCACACCGAGGCGGCCGTTGACCTAGCGTGCCTTGCGGGCCTGTCGCCAGCCGGCGTCATCTGCGAGATCCTCAACGAGGACGGCACCATGGCCAGGGTCGGCGATCTCATCCCCTACGCCGCTCGCCACGGCCTGCGCATGGTCACCGTGGCCCAGCTGATCGCTCACCGCCGCCAGTCTGAGAGCCTCGTCGAGCGCGTCGCCAGTGCGCGACTGCCTACGCCCTTCGGCGTCTTCCGACTACACGGCTACCGCTCGCTGATCGACGGCGGCCAGCACCTCGCGCTCGTGTTCGGCGAGGTCGCCGGCGTGCGCGACGTGCTCGTGCGCGTGCACTCCGAGTGCGTCACCGGCGAGGTGTTTGGCTCGCTGCGCTGCGACTGCGGTGGGCAGCTGCACGAGGCCATGCGCCAGATCTCCGCCGAGGGCGCCGGTGCGATCGTGTATCTAGCGCAAGAGGGACGCGGCATCGGCCTGCTCAACAAGGTGCGCGCGTATGAGCTGCAGGACACCCAAGGTCTCGACACCGTCGATGCCAACCTCGCACTCGGGTTCGCCGCAGACCTGCGCGACTTCGGCATCGGCGCCCAGATCCTCGCCGACCTCGGACTGTCGAGCATTCGCCTGCTCACCAACAACCCGCGCAAGATCATCGGCCTGGAGGGATACGGCCTGGAGGTCTCCGGTCAGGTCCCGATCGAGGTCGACGCGCACCCCGAGTCACAGCCATACATGCTCGCCAAGGCGCTGCGGCTTGGGCACACGCTCAGCGCTGTCGACCCGCTGGTGCTCGCCGACCCCG
>DATBYJ010000137.1:0-33044 GCA_036513795.1 Solirubrobacteraceae bacterium
TCGTTGGGGTGTACGGGGTGGGCGGGATCCTTGTCGGTCGAAAGCTTGCCGATGACCTCGTTGGCGTTCATGTTGGTAGACGTGCCCGAGCCGGTCTGGAACACGTCGATGGGGAACTGCTGGTCGTGCTTGCCGGCGGCGATCTCCGCTGCTGCCTTCTCGATACGCGTGGCGCTACGCTTGGAGAGCAGCCCGAGTTCGCTGTTGACCGCGGCGGCGGCGCCCTTGATCCTGGCCAGCCAGTGGACGACGGAGACGGGAACGGTCTCCCCGGAGATCGGGAAGTTCTCTACTGCCTTGGCGGTCTCTCCACCCCACAGCTGCTGATCGGGCATCGATTCTCCTTTTCTGCCGTGGTATCGGCGTGGTGACGGTTTCTCAAGCAAACGCCGTAAACTTACCCGCAGAAGGCCGTCAGCTCTCGCGCAAGCCCGACGGGGTCGTCGTAGGCCATCAGAAAGCCGGTGCTTTCGAGCACCCGCAGCTGCCCATCGGGAAGCCTCGCCAGCGCCTGTTCGGCCGCGGCGAGCGGGTACAGGCGATCTTGGTCGGCCCATAGCAGCAGCACGGGCATGTCCAGACGCGGGTAGCGCTCGAGCAGATGCGACTGTGCTCCCCGCGGCCAGCTACGCGCGCACTTGGCCCATGACCGGGCCAGACTCGAGTTGCCGGGTACGTCGGCGAAGGCATGCCGCACGAGGTCTGCCGCGGCAGGATTGGCCCGCGCAGACAGGCGCATGCCTCGCTGGGGGGTGAAAACAGCTCCGGCGCCGTAGGAGAGCAGCCGGTCCATGCCCGGGATCGCTGCCGCCCTCGCGGTGAGCTGCCAGACGTCGCACGCGCGCGCGTGCGTCGGCGCTAGGTGCATGCGGTTTGGCATCAGCACCAACCGGGCGGGCCGCAGACGCTCGCTGATGACCGCGTGCATCAGAATCTCCGCGCCAGCACCATGACCGGCGAGCAGCGGACGCGGCCCGAGCACCTCGGTGGCGAACCCGCCGAGCACCTCCGCGAACCAGTCTAGGGTGTACGGGTGGCGTAGGCGATCCTCGGAGTCGCCATGGAGTGGCAGATCGGGCAACACCACCCGAAAGCGATCGACGAGCCCCTCCACGGCAGGCTCCCACTCCTTGTGGGAGAGAAGCCCCGAGTGCACGAGCGCGAGCGGCGGCCCGGCGCCCAGCTCACGGTAGGCGATTCGAGCGCCGTCAGGGTGGTGGTACAGGCGCAGTCTCATGCAGCCCCATCGTAGGCAGGCTCGACGCGTGGCTGGCGTCGTGACGGGACGGCGTCCGTGCAGGCAAGCAGGCTGCTATCGCGAGTGGATGGGCCTGGGACGCGGGCGCAGGGCAAGGCCGAGACACAGATTCAGCGAAACGACTGGCACCAACGGCAGCGGGAAGAAGCGGCGGGCCTCTATCGAGAAGTACGGCCGCAACTCGGCGAGAACCTCGTGGGGACGGTTGAGATGCTCGTGCTCGACAAAGGGGCGGTAGGGCATCTGGTAGGTGCGTTCGAAGATCGGCTGGGCCGAGGCACGGCGAGCAAGCGAGTACGCGAGCCCGCCCTCGCAGGGGATCACCACGAGCAGTTGCCCCTGACGCTTGTCGAGCAGCCGCCACGCCTCCTCGACGCAAGCGGGGAGATTCGGCAGGTGCTCGAGCACGTGGATCGCCAGGTAGCGGTCGAAGTGGCCGTCGGGAAAAGGCAGGTGCTCCTGACAGTCACCGACGATTACGTTGATGTGCCGATGCCTGGCGCGGAGTCGCTCTGCCATGTTGAGCCGCAGCTCGACAGCGCTGTAGGAGGACTCCTGCTCAGTTGTTAGACGCTCATGGCAAAGATGCTCGCCGAGCCCGGCGCCGACCTCGATCGTCCTGTGGAACCCCGCACGCGAGTGGCACACGGGGAAGGAGTGGTTGAAGCGCTCAATTGAACCGTATCGTCTCGGCAGGATCTCGTGCCACTGCTTCATGAAGCTGTCATGGGCGATACGTTGCTCGTGCGTCAGCGGCGCCGGCGTCTTCGGCCACTTACTCTGGATCTCGATAGTCGATTCGCGACTCATCGGCTCAAACGCGAAGCCGATAAGCGACAGAATCCGAGGTCGCGCCGCCCAGCGCGGGGGAAACCGTGGAGGCAGTGGCGCGCCCCCTTCTCGGCAGGTGTCATTTTCCAGATTGGCTCGAGCAACTTGTTTTCCCCCTACGCAGCATCGCTGACGCCAAGCGGCGGGGCAAGCGCACCAGCAAGCTTCGACGCGGGCGTGTTGGGCCGCATATGCCGTCAGCCAGTCTCATCCTGCCCGTATCGGCAATCTGTACGCTGGTTAGCCACTTCTGGGGATTGACGCCGCTGTTTCCGATCGCGCCGGGAGCACACCGCCACGACGCTACGGCACGCCTCTGCGTAGGCTCGGAATCTGCTCGATGAGCTCGGGTGGAATTGCGCGGAGCGCGAACAGAGCCGCGGCGTAGATCGCCAGCGCGAGCAGTGGCCTGGCAACGCTCGGCAGGCTCGCTGGCAGCAGCATCAGGGCACCGAGCAGCGCGGCCAATGCGGCACGAGGGATCGCCGAGTAGGAGATCAGCGGCCGGGCCCCCGCCCGCACGACCGCGACCGCCAAGATCGCGGTGTAAAGCACCTCGACAATGGTCGTCGCAGCGGCCGCGCCGAGTGCTCCGTAACGTGACGCCAGCACACTGGTGACGGCGGCGCTGAGCAGCAACACCGTCAGGTTGACGAGCAACACCGCGCGATAACGTCCGAGGCTGAGCAGGGCATAGCCGAACATCGCTCCCATGAAGGTGAATGTGAGAGCTACCCCCTGCATCCGCAGCACGATCGCCGCTGGCGCGAACTTCGCTCCGGCGATAACGGCGACGATCGCGGTGGCGCCGGTGACGAGCGCAAGACCGACACCCAGACCCAGGAGCAGGCACACATCGAACGTACGCCCGAGCGCGTAGTCCAAGCGCCCGCGGTCGTCGCGAGCGGCCCTGGCGAAGATCGGCAGAGTCGATCCCACGACCAGCTGAGGCACGACGAACAGAACTTCGATGATGCGGAACGATGCTGCGTAGTACCCCGTCTGCTGGCCGCTGGCGACATGGGACATGATCAGGATCGCTAGACGAAAATAGATGACTCCGACAGCTGCGGCGAGCGAGTAGGGCAGCGTGCGGCGCAGCAGCAAGCGCCAGACGTCACGGTCGAACGACGGCAGCAGCGGCATCGAACGACGGATCAAGAACGCGCTCAGGGCAGCGGCGGCGGCGCCCGCGGGGATCGTCGCGGCCCAGAATGGCAGCAGCGGCGCGCCGGCGAGCACGAGCAGCACGATCACGATCGTTGTGCCGACCTGTCGCACGAGTTCCACCACCGTTACCCACCCCAACTGCAGCCGCGCCATGAGCGGCAACGAATAGGTGACTTGCATCGTCACGAGCACGACCCCACCGCCGGCGACGACGGTTCCGAAGACCAGCGTCGAGGGGTATCCGCTGAGGAAGGCAAATACGAACGCGCCCAGGACACCGACGAGGATGAGCACGAGGCGCAGGCCGAAAAGGCTTCGGAAGAAGCTCTGCGTGCGCGCCGGGGGAATCGTGCTCAGTTCGCGCACGCCAATGGCGGCGAGCCCCGCTTCGGTGACCTGAGCGGCCAGGGCGACCAGCGAGAGCACTGTCACGTAGTGACCCACTGCCACTACACCCAGGTGGCGCAAGAGCAGCGCCGATGAGACAACGCTGATGGCAACACCGGCGACGTATCCGGCTATCCGCAGAGCACCGCCGCGGATTGCAGCGCCACCGGCATCTGGTGTGTCGAGCAGATCGGATGCTGCGGCGACGGGCTGTTCGGAGATCGGCGTCACGACATGTCAGCCGCGAGCGCTGCGCTCACGGGCAAA
The DNA here is from genome assembly GCA_036513795.1 of Solirubrobacteraceae bacterium. Classification (GTDB taxonomy): domain Bacteria; phylum Actinomycetota; class Thermoleophilia; order Solirubrobacterales; family Solirubrobacteraceae; genus Palsa-744. Next base: position 3,914 of record DATBYJ010000137.1, read on the forward strand.
GCGAGGGCGAGAGCAGAAGGCGCAGAGCGGACCCTAACTCACTGCCACTGACCTATCGCGAGAGAGGATGCGGACCTCTGGCATCGGCACTATGAACTGCCCTCCGCGATCGAGGAACTCGCTCTCGCGCTCGAGAAACTCGTCCATAAAATGCCACGGCAGCGCCAGGTAGTAATCGGGTTGCAGATCCCTTGACGCCTCCTCGCTGATGATCGGGATCCGTGTGCCGACGGTTTCCGACCCGTGCTTGTCTGGGTTACGGTCGGCGGCATAGGGGACAAGCGTGTTATCGATACCCACGTACTGCAGGATTGTGTTGCCCTTCGTGGAGGCGCCATATATGTGAATGGTCTTGCCTTCGTCGGCCAGCCGGCGGCAGGTGACGAGAAGGCTCTCGCGAACCTGCTGCGCGGCGGCCGCGAAGCGCTCATATGGCTCGGCCGCATCGAGCGCCATCTCGAACTCACGCACGCGCAGGCTTTGCAGTGCCAAGGCATCCTCTTCCCTGGGCGCGAAGGACGCGGCACGACGGATGAACAGCCGCACAGAGCCGCCGTTGATGTCGTTGAGTGCGGCCCTGACGACCCGCAGTCCGGACTCGGCGAGCAGCCGCTCGATCACAGCGAGCGAGTAATACTCGAGGTGCTCGTGAACGATCGCGTCGAACTGATTCATAGCGAGCATGGTGGGCAGATAATGCAGCTCCATCACCCATACACCGTCGTCGGCGAGCGCGCGGGCCACGTCCTCGACGAATACACGCGGGTACTCGAGGTCGTAGAACATGGCGATGCTCGTGATGATCCGAGCACGCCGGTCAGCGTGACGCTCGTGGAGATGCTCATAGGAGTAGAAGTCCCGCACCACGTCATAGCCCTTTTCGACGGCGTAGCGACCTACATCGGAGGGGTCGAAGCCCATGTACTTAAGGTTCGATGCGCGGTATCCGTCGAGCAGGGTGCCATCGTTACAGCCGATGTCAACCACAAGGTCACCGGGGTGCAGTCCGCCGACGAGCTCCTCAGCCTGTTCGGCGATGCTGTGCAGGTTGCATGTCATCGTCTGGTTGACACCGCTGCGATACCAGTAGGAGCGATACAGGATCGATCCAGGAACGGTGTGGCGCAGCTGCACCAAACCGCAGCCCTCCTGGTTGCGGGTCATGTCACATCGCACCAATTCAAGTGGGACGCGCCTTGCAACCGGCTGTTCGCCTCCCGGCTGTGCAAACGCCCCGGCGATGTACTGCTCGCCGAGCGACAGCACGGGCACGAGCTCGGGAGATCCGCACACACGGCAGGTGGTGCGGGTTGTCAGACTTGTACGCGCCGGCATCACGGACGGGAAGCTAGCAGCGAGATTCGCCACGATCGGATTTTAGGTGAACGGTCAGGCAACGAGCCTGAAATTTCCACAAAAATGGCTCGCTTCTTCGTTTCCGACTGACCACTGCTCGACGCAACGTGTCGCATCACACCTGGCGCGTTCCTACGAGGAATGCCTCGGCCTCGGCCAGGGCAGATGGCGAGCCGATCTCATAGAAGCGCTCGGTCGCGGGATAGCCGCACAGCTCTCCGCGCTGTGCAAGTGTGGAATACAACACCGCGAGGTCGCTCTCGTCGCTCGCGACGCACTCGAGTGTGCTGGCGCTGAGACCCCCGAGGCCGTAGTCGATCCAGTGCATCTCGCGCGTCGGTGAGTGCTTGTCGTGCACGATCACCCGCCCCCGTTCGTAGAGCACGTTCGAGGTGTCCCAGCGACCTTCGTTGCGGTAGACAGCCATCAGGGCTGGTAGCCCGCTCTCACGCCAGGCGCGGCTGGCCGCTTGGTAGTCGACGCGCAGGTAGCAGTCTCCGTAGAGGACCAGGAAGCGTTCGGGAAGGATCTCGAGCGCTCGCCGGATGGCGTTGAGCGTGCCGTCGGGGCGCCCATGGCTGTAGGCAATGCGCACGCCAAACTGGGACTTGCCGATACGCGACTCGATCTTCTCCCCTTGGTAGCCGATGCAGATGACCGCCTCTCGCGCTCCGTGGTTTGCGAGCAGACGGAGCTGGTGGATCAGGAACGGCTCCCCGGCAACATCCAGCAATGGCTTGGGTACCTCGCGCACCAGCTCACCGAGGCGGGTGCCGAGACCACCCGCAAGGATGCACACGGGCGGCAGGGGTTCGGCGCCCATCTCAGCGAGCACCCCAGTCCAGGCCGCGGTCGCGGGGGACCACTCGGCGCAGCGTGTACACGTCGGATTCGAGGTCGGAACGCCGCTCGGGCAGTTCCGGCCACGGGTCCCAGATGGCACTCAACAACTTGCCGGTGATGCCATCGCTGGCCGACGAGCCGAGGAAGACCGCGAGCTTGGCTCCCTCCCGCAGCGGTACTCCGCCGCTGCGCTGCTGCTCCAGCGCGCGCTCGTAGAAGGCATCACCAACGGCCTCGGGGCCAGCGCCGAGCACCTCGTCTAGCATCCGCGTATTGAGAGGACCCGGGGCGATCGAGTTGACGTCGACTCGACTCTCACGCAGTTCCTCGGCCAGCGTCTCAGCGAAGCGCACGACCGCCGCCTTGGAGGCGGCGTAGGCGCTCAGCCCCGGAAGCGGACTGGTGGCACCACCGCCGGAAAGCTGGACGATCTTCCCGTAGCCGCGTTCGGTGAAATGGGCCAGCAGCTGACGGGCGGGGAGCACCGACCCCAGCAGGTTGATCTCGACGGTCCTCGTCCACTCCGACCAGTCCGTTTGGTCGAGTCCGCCCTTCGGGCCGTAGACACCTGCGTTGCAAACGAGGATCGTGAGCTCTCCCAAACCGGTCAAGGCGAGCTCCACGAGCCTGCTGACATCTTCGGGTTGGGACACGTCAGCCACGCATCCCAGCACCTTCTGCTCGGGCGCAGCCTGCCCACTGAGCTCGTTGAGAGCTCTCTCCAGCGCATTGGAATCACGCGCGCATATACAGACACCCGCCACTCCCGCCTGCAGATAGGTGCTCGCGATCTCCAATCCCAGTCCTTGACTGGCCCCGGTGATCAGCGCCGTGCGACCGGCCAGGGGAGCAGTCACTGGAGAGTCTCGCTACCGGGCATTGGGGCCCAGCTAAGGGGTGCTCCCGTGGACCTTGCTCTGCCGCTTGTCGCAGAGGCGCTGCGCACTTGGATCTCCAGTGGCGTGCCGACCCGCACGTAGCGCACCTGTGGATAGGGCGCCAGCGCAACGCGGAGCACACCTGCAGGGTCGACGATCCGCGCAAGCGCGAGCACGGATAGGAGATCCTCAACCGGCACCTCCAGGTAGTCCGGCCAGGCTGTGCACACGACGAGGGCCTCGGCCCCGGTAGCAGCTTCCAGCGGGCTCGAGCACAGCTCAACGTCACCCGCAAGATCGCCGGGCAAAGCGCTGACCGTGGGATCATGGGCCCGTATCGTTGCTCCGGCCGTGGCCAGCCAGCGGCACAACTCGATCGCGCTCGAACGGCGCAGCGTGTCGGTGCCGGGCTTATAGGTGAGCCCCCACACGGCGACGGTCCGGCCGGCGAGAGCATCGTCATCGCGTGCATCTCCCTCCGCGAGCAGCTCGAGCAGCTTGCGACGAGTCCAGTATTTGTGCGCGGTGTTGCCGTCAGCCACGCCCGCGAATACATGGGCGGGCAGCCCGCGATGCTTGGCCAGGCCGCGTAGGAAGCCGATGTCGCGGGCGAGGGTGCCTCCGGCGAAGGCATCTCCCGGCCCCAGATAGGCACGCGGCCCGATGCGCTGCTCGCTCTTGAGTCCTCGGGATACCTCCTCGGCATCGGCGCCAACGGCTTCACATATCTCGGCGATCTCGTTGATGAAGGCAACGGACGTGGCGAGGAAGCCGTTCAGCGCGTGCTTGGTCATCTCGGCTGACTCCACTCGCATCCATTGCACCTCGTCGCTGAATGGTGCGAGCAGCTCGGCCAGCTCCATGCGGTCCTCCTCGCCGCGCACGCCGGCAACGATCCGGTCGCGTGCCTTGAAGGACTCCAGGGCACGGCCGAGGCGCAGGTTCTCGGGCACGCAGGCAAAGCGCAGGCCACCGTCGCCGCGCTGCGCCGCGCAGCGGCTGTGCAGCTTGGCGATACTTCCAACCGGCAATTGCGATGAGACGACCACCAGCGAACCCTCCGGGAGCGCCGCAAGTAGCTCCACCGTGTGCGTCAACACCCACTCCACATCGGCGTTGTCGTCGTCGTCAACGGGCGTGTCGAACGTGACCCAGGCGCGGCGCGCGCCGGCGAGGGCTCCGGCGTCACAGGTGAAGTCCAGGAGGGGCGCGTTGCCTGCAATCAACGCTTCGAGACCCGGCTCGGAAACGGGCGGATGACCTGCCAACAGCCCGTGGATGACCGCGGGGTCGGGGTCGACGCCGATGACCTGGCTGCCGGCGTCGGCCAGACAGGCGGCGGTTACGCACCCCAGGTGCCACAGGCCAACGACACCGATCGGCTGGTCCCGCTGCGCGGTGATGGGTTGCATCGATCGCCTTGCCTATCCGAGGCTCTCGACGGAGCGCATGTTGGCGTAGGGGCTGCTCGCGTAGGCGGCCTCTACCTGCTCCAAGGCGTCGCGCGCAGATTGCAGATCGCCGAGCAGCGGACGACCATCCTGGGCGAGCACCGCAGCGGCGAAGTGCTCCCATTCGGCGGTCCAAGAGGGATCGATGTCGGGGTAGTGGAGCTCCTCCAGCGCGGGCGGCCCGAGCTGCGGCCCCATTCGATAGATCCGCAGCCGCTGCGGTCCATAGGATCCCACGAGCCCGTCCACTTGAAGCTTGGCGGTGACACAGTAAATCTCCAGCGAGAACATGTTCTTCCACTCGGTCCAGCCGACGTGCAGCATCGCCCACGGGTCGGTCCGCGACCCGTTCTCGCCGAGCAGCAGGGCAGCGTTGTCCTCGACCGGGGTGTCCCAGAACTGGGTCCGCAGCAGCGCGGAGTGCAGCGGCAGGGGGCCGGCCAGCCAGTTGCTGAGGTCGAGTAGATGCATGCCCTGATCAATCAGGTCGCCACCGCCCGAGCGCAAAGGCTGGGCACGCCACTCGCTGTCATAGCCGGGGCGGCCACCATGCCCGTAGCGGGCACGCAGGTACATCAGCTCACCGTGGCCTCCGGACTGGACCTCCGCCACGGCCCGCGCGATCCCTGGGTGAAAACGGTGGTTGAAGCCCACCTTGACCAGACGCGCCGCAGCCTGCTGGCAGTCGATCAGGCGATCTATCTGCGCGGTGGAGATAGCCGCTGGCTTCTCCACGAGGACGTGGGCGCCGGACATGATCGCCAGCTCGGCGAGCGCGGCAAGCTGGTCGTGGACGGTGGCCACGACCACGACGTCGGGCTCCATTGAGAGCAGCTCCTGCGCCGTTTCGCACACCCGGCAGCCATGCTTGCGGGCGAGCTCGGCTGCAGCCGTGGCATTCGGATCACAGCAACCAACCAAGACATCGTTGAGCGCGAGCGCATCAGCGCGCTTGCCACCGATGAGCCCGCAGCCGACGATCCCCACGGTGAGGCCGCGCCTGCTCATGCGTACTCGCTCGCGTAGGCACCGCTGAAGTCGAAGTCGAACGCCAGCTCGGGCGCGCTCATCGCTGCCATCGCCCTCCTGGTGTCCTCGGGCCGACTGGTGTACACGAGCAGGAAGCCACCGCCACCCGCACCCACGAGCTTGCCACCGATGACGCCGTTACGACGGGCGAGCGCATACAGGCCGTCGATGCGCTCGTCGCTCATCCCAGGCGAGCGACGACGCTTGTGTTCCCAATGCTCGTGCATCAGCTCGGCGTACTCCTCGAGCCGGCCGCCCCTCAACAGCTCGCGGCTAAGGAGACCGAGGTCCTTGGTGCGGTGGAGGTTCTCGAGCATCTCCTCGTCCCCCTCCTTGGAGCGTTTGTCCTGATCGGCCAGCATGTGCGAGGCCGCGCGCGCCTCGCCTGTGTAAAACAGCAGGAGCTGGTCGCGCATGCGCCTGAGCGCGGTCGAATCGAGCTCGAGCGATTCGACCTCGACACTGCCGTCGGGCGCGAACGTGTAGGCGCAGATTCCGCCGTGCGCGGCCACGTAGGCGTCCTGCTTGCCCACCGGCTCACCGAGGACGTCTATCTCGATCTTGCATGCCGCCTCCGCCAGGTCTCCTGGCGTGATTGCGGTGCGTCGAGCACGCGCGAGGCCCTTGAGCAGACAGACCGTGTAGGCACCGGAGGAGCCCATGCCGGTCCCGGCGGGGACGTCGGCTACGGAGGCGATCTCCAAGGGGCTACCACACCAGTGGCGCAGCAGCGTCTCGCGCAGGATCGGGTGACGGATCTGGCTGACCTCCTCGACCTCCTCGAGTTCCGTGTACTTCATGCGATAGCGACGCTGAAAGGTGGTGTGGGTGAGCATGTAGGCGTACTTGTCGATCGCCCCGGAGACGAGAAAGCCGCCGTACTGGCTGTAGTAGGAGGGCAGGTCTGTGCCGCCGCCGCCGAGCGAGATGCGCAGCGGCGCGCGCGAGAAGATCACGCTCATCCCCACCACCCCCAACTCATGACAGCGCGCGCTCCATGGTGTGATCGCACCATGCGTACTCGTTGGCCTCAAACCACTCGAGCGTGCGTATGACGGACTCTCCGATCGTAAGCTGTGGTCGCCAGCCGAGCGCATGTATGCGCGTTGTGTCCAGACGGATCAACGGGCTGTCGCCAATCCAGCCGCGCCTGCCACCGGTATGCTCAATCACGGGCGTGAGCCCCAGCTGCTTGGTGATCAGCGCGATCGACTCATCGACGACCAGCGTTTCGTCGGTGCCGAGGTTGTAGATGTGTGCGCCTGGGTCCGCGTCGTGGCGATCGGCGGCGAGCAGGATCGCGCTGACGCAGTCCTGTACGTACATGTAGGACTTCTCCTGGCGGCCGTCGCCCAGCACTCGCAGACGTGCCGGGTCGCGCTTCAGCGCGCGGTAGAAGTCGAATACGTGGCCATGCGTGTAGCGCTCGCCGAGAACTGAGACGAAGCGGCAGATCACGCCGGTGAACCCATAGCCGGCTGCGTACGCGCTGATGAGGCCCTCGCCGGCGAGCTTGGACGCCGCGTAGAGGGATGTCTGGATCGGGAACGGCGCGTCCTCGGGCGTGGGGAAGAGCTCCGGCTCGCCGTATACGGAGCCTGTGGAGGAGAACACGATTTGCCTAACGCCTTGCGCGCGCATCGCCTCCAGGACGTTGGAGGTTGCGATCGTGTTCTGCTCTAGATCACGCCGCGGATGCTCCAGTCCACGACGCAGATCGGCGTTGGCCTGTAGGTGAAACACCCAGTCACAGCCGGCGAGCGCCCGTTCGACGGCTTCCATGTCCAGCACGTCACCATCGATGACCCTCGCGACGGCGCCCGCGACGGCCGACTCGAGGAACTCGCGCCGCCCGGTGCTGAAGTCGTCGATGATCGTCACCTCGACGCCCTGCGCGAGCAGTCGATCAGCGAGGTTGCTGCCGATGAATCCCGCCCCTCCGGTGATGCAGGCTCGCTTCACAGGGTGAACCCCGCTGCAAGCGCATCGTCATGGAACATGCGGACGGTCTCCAGCGAGTACTGCTCGAGGCTCTTGCCGAGGCCGTCGAGCTTCTTGAGTAGGTCGTGGGTGATGGTGATGATGTGACAGCCGATGTCGTTTGCCTGCACGAGGTTGAGAATCTCGCGCGGCGAGGCCCAGATCAGCTCCGAGCGAGGCGCCTCGGTCATGATCTCCAGCGAGCGGGCAATGATTGGAACGGGATCCACCCCAGCGTCGGCTATGCGCCCAGCGAAGACTGAGATATAGGACGGTGCGCCGTCCGCCACGGCGGCGGCAATCAGCTCAACCTGCGCAGTGGTGAACAGTGCAGTCACATTTACCTTTATGCCCTCGTGGGAAAGCTCCCGCGCCAGCGGCGCCATCGATTCTCCGGTGGTAGCTGTGACGGGGATCTTTACGTAGACGTTTTCCCCCCATGAGGCGATCGCGTGTGCCTGGCGCCTCATTTCGTCGGCGTCATCGGCAAACACCTCGAAGGAGATCGGGTGTCTGGTGACTCGCTCGAGCAGTTCCCGAGCAAACTGTGTGTAATCAGTAAGCCCCACCTTGCGCATCAGCGTGGGGTTGGTTGTGAACCCCGCGATGCGCGGATTAGCCGCGAGGGCAAGGATGCCGTCCAGGTCTGCTCCGTCTGCGAATATCCGTGTAGAAATTTGATCGAGCATTGATGATCTCTCACTTGAGCGCCACGATAACGAGCTCAGCTTTTTGCGAGCGTCTCTGATCGTGTGGCTGTCAGTTGCAGCACTCCGTCGGCGAGACTGTCTGCGACCAGGTCGGCACTAACAGCCTGCAAACGCTTGTGAACGCTGCCCGGATTGCGAACCAGCAGCGTCCTACAGCCCGCGGCTCTTCCTGCTGCGACATCTGCGTCGGTGTCTCCGACCATCCACGAGCTGGCTAGGTCGAGGCCCAGTGAGCCGGCCGCGTCCAGCAGCATGCCGGGACCCGGCTTACGACAGGAGCACGCCCCGGAAAGACCCGCCACGACCCCGTCCTCGTGGTGCAGGCATAGACGCCATGCGGCAAAAGTCACACCTTGGAGTGCAAGCAGCTCGATTAGTCGTTCGTGCACATCAAGCAGGCGCCTAACAGAGACCCTTCCCTTGGCTGCTGCTGGCTGATTCGAGACGCACACCAACACGTACCCCATGTGCACGAGATGCCTGGCGGCTGCAGCTGCCCCCGGTATGAGATGTACCTGCTCAACGGCGAGCGGTGACTCGCCGACGCCTGAGACCTCGTCGGGGACGAGCTCGTTGAGCACGCCGTCTCGATCGAGGAATGCCGCTGCTCTCACAGCTGCTCGGCTCTCGCGAGCGATTCCCAGTGTCCCTGCTTGACGGCCAGCTCTGGGTGCGAGACGAGCGCGTGCCAGACCACTGCCTGTAAGGCCTCGACCAGTGGCGTGCGCAGTGCTGGCGGAGGCTCGATCACGACGGCCACGTCGGCGAGCTCGGCAAGCGTGCCTCCAGGCGCTCCGACGACGCCATAAAGCGATGCGCCGACCGCACGTGCGGCTTCCATCGCCCGTACGAGGTTAACGGAGACGTTGTGCTCAAGCGATCCACCACCGACCGAGAAGACGAGCAGCGCGTCGCGCTTCGACATGCGTGAGATCTCAAGCCAGGCGCTAAACGATGTCTCCCAGCCGTCGTCATTCGTACGGGCGGTGAGCTCTGAGACGTTGTCGGTCGGTGCGTAGCTCTCCAGAGCACAGAGCTTGCGAAAATCGTTGACGGCGTGAGACGCGTGACCGGCCCCGCCGCCAACGCCAAGGACAAACAGCCGGCCTTGCCGCTCGCGTACGCCGGCAAGCTCGCGGGCCATGGCGTCCAGTTGGCCGGGGTCGATCGCAGCCGCGAGGGTCGCCGCGGCGCTCATATAGGTGACACTGTGGTCGGTTTCACTCATGCTTTAGTCATCCTTGCTCCCACCGCGTGTTTGATTCGCCGGATCATAAGTCACCTTCGCCGAAATATCCCTATCTAGGAGCGATTGTCTCCAACTGATTTGCCTGCTTCACCGGGGAATCACGCCATCACTGCACCGTTAACGCGGCTAACGCGCTTTGATTTTCCGCACTGTTCTTGAATTGTGCTCGCCGCGGTTTAGACTCGCCCCTCATGACACCGCGTGGTGATCGCCGCCCAGCCGACGCGCGCCTCGCATCGCAGCCGGCTCATGCTCCCGGTGGCGCTCCCGGCCGCGAGCGCACGGGTGGCCAAGCGGGCGTGACCGCCTGGATAAGCCAGGCCCAGCGAGACCTTCCAACGTTCGTCTGGCTGGTCGCGCTTGCGATCGCTGCCGCTTACGTGGCCGTTTTTCTAATCCGACTTCCGCACAACATCACGGCGCTTTCGTGGGACAGCGACTATGCGTCGGAGTTCACTGTCCCGGAAACGCTGGTTCACACTGGAACGAGCGGGAACCTGGTGATTGCCTCTAGCGGCCAGTGGGTTGGGCTTTGGTTCGGCCTGCTCACGGCGGGCCTTCCACTGCACCGTGAGCTCTGGGGTGCAGGGCCGACGATTTTGTTTGCGTTCACGGCGCTAACGGTTGGATGGTCGGTGTCGCAGTTGGCCGGCCGCCGTGCCGGCGCCCTCGCGGTGCTCATCGGCTTCGTTACCTCGCCGCTGGCGATGGCCTTCTTTATCGCGCCGGCCCATCTCACCGTGTACCTGTGTACGGCGCTGGCGGGCGCGTATCTGATCTGGCTCACGCGCGGGCAGGGGCGACGGCGGCTCGTTGCGTTTGCGGTGCCGCCCGTAGCTGGGGTGGCGGCTGGTACGTGCCTGTCGTCTGATCTGCTGATTGCCACAACCGTCTTGATCCCGCTGTCTCTCACGGCGATCCTCGCTGGCTTGCGGCGCGACAGGAGCTCGAGACTTGTGGCCCTGTCCGCCCTGACTACCGTTGCGGTGGCGATTCCAGTGGCGAAGCTGACGACGTCGATCATGACCTCACTGGGCTTCCAGACGCTTGAAACGCCGGACCATGTGGCACCTCTTTCGGAACTAGCGCAGCGCGCGAAGCTCCTATTCAAGGGGCTGAAGGCACTCTTCAACGGCTATCTCGGCCCCGAATCACCTGGCACGTTCCACACTGAGCTGGGCTTCGCCAGCACCATCGTGATGTCGCTGGCGCTCCTTACGCTGGTCGTTCTTGGCGTGCTCACCGCGGCAAGGTTTGCCTGGTCGGGATTGCGCAAGCGCAGTAGGCAGAGCCCCGCGCAATTGGCCCGCTCACTTCACATCATCTACTGGGTCAGCTCTGCCGCGGTCGCCTGTGGCGCCTTCTGGCTGGCGGGCGATACAGGCGGGGGCACCGATCTGCACGAATCGTACTATGGGACGGTCATTTTCTCGGTGGCGGCAGTCATCCCGCTGCTGCTGTCTACGGGCTCGCTCGCGCGCTGTCTCATACCGGCAGGCGCATCGGTCCTGTTCATCGCCAGCCTGGTGGGGTTGGCGAGCGCCAACTTGAACACCCATGAGTGGGTGACGAGTAGCGAGGCGGCGGTCCTGAGGATCGCTAAGGCCGACCACGTGACGAGCGGCTACGGAGGCTACCTGCAAGCCTCGAGTCTGACCTGGAACACGGACAGTCGTGTCACGGTACGACCATTGATGGAATGCCCGAATCCAGCAGGTGCGAGCATCTGTCCGTTCTACATGGCGAGCGTGCCGTCTTGGTACGTGCCCCACCGGCGTAAGACGTTCCTGCTGACCAGCAGTGAAGAAGTTTGGCTCAGGAATCTACCGAGTGGCCTTGGCAAGCCGCTGGCGGCCTACACCTTCGGGCCGGTTCGCATGTACATATATCCCTACGACATAGCCTCTCGTCTTGGCCCTCAGCCGGACTGACAACACAGGCACCGTCGCCACGGGGAACGCTGCGGGCGTTCGTTGGGCCGCGTTCACGCGGGGCGTATCGGCGCCGGCGATCGCGTGGGCGATTCCGCTGCTGATCGCTGCGGTCTACGTGATCGTGTTTTTGATCAAGCTTTCGCACAACCTCACGGCATTGGGCTGGGAAAGCGACTACAGCTCAACCTTCCTGCAGGCGGAAACGCTGGCCAAAGTGGGGTCGGGCGGAGAGACGGTAATGGCCTCGGCCGGTCAGTGGGTACCGCTGTGGTTCGGCCTGCTGACCGCACGGCTGCCACTTCACCGCGAGCTTTGGACGATCACCCCGACGCTGCTGTTCATTGCTAGTGCGCTGACGGTGGGGTGGTCTGTGTCCAAGGTGGCCGACCGCCGCGCTGCGGTCCTCGCCGTGCTCATCGGCGTGATCGCCTCGCCCCTGGCGCTGGCGTTCTTTATGGCGGAGGCTCACAACACGGTCTACCCCTGCACTGCTTTGCTCGGCGCGTACCTGGTCTGGCTCGCGCGTGGCGAGCAGCGGCGCCGGCTCGTCACGGTGGCGGTTCCGCCGCTGCTTGGCGTGGTGATCGGGACATGCATGGCGTCAGATCTACTGGTCGTCGCGACGGCCACGGTCCCACTGGGGGTTACGGCGCTGCTTGTGTTCATACGACGAGACCGGCTCGACCGGCACGCCAAACGCGTCTGGCTTTCGGCGCTCACGACCATCGCGGTGGCAGTTCCGATCGCCAAGCTCACGACCTACGTCATGAGCTCGCTTCACTTCCTTACGCTGCCCGCGCCGATCAAATTCGCGTCGCTCTCGGAACTTCCACAGCGAGGGCAACTGCTATTCAAGGGGCTGAAGGCTCTCTTCAACGGTTATCTCGGCCCCGAAAGGCCTGGCACTCTCCACACAGAGCTAGGCATCGCAAGCGACGTGGTCATGTCAGTGGCCTTGATCGCGCTACTCGGCGTGGGCGCATTTACGACGGTGAGGTTCGTCGCCTCTGGCCTGCGCAAACGCAACGGACAAGCTGCCACTGAGTTCGCGCGGTCGCTGCACGTGATCTACTGGGTGGTCTCCGCCGTGTCCGTATGCGGTGCCTATTGGATCGCCGGCGAAGGCTCCACGACGACCCACGAATCGTATTACGGCACGGCCATCTTCTCTGTCGCGGCGGTGATCCCTCTGCTGTTGGCGACCAGGGCCGCAGCGCGCTGGCTGATAGCGGGCTGCATGTCGCTGTTTTTCACCGCGAGCCTGGTGGGGTTGAGCAACAACTACATCGGTCTGGCTGCCGGCTTGGAGCACAGCTCAGCGGCGATAACGAAGATCGCTCAGGCGTTCCACGTCAAGTACGGGTACGGTACGTGGTTGGACGCCTCTGCACTGACTTGGGAGACGCACGAACGGGTGATCGTCAGGCCGGTGGTCGTGTGTGAATACGGAGGCGGCGTAGGACTCTGTCCTGGCTTTCAAGACCTTGTTACATCGTGGTACATACCGCAGCAACGACATACGTTCCTGCTGATCGAAGACAACGGCGTGGGCCTGGGGTCGCTACCGGAAGGTCTCGGCAAGCCGCTGGCGGCCTATCGGGTCGATTCGATGAGCATGTACATATACCCCTATGACATCGCCTCGCGGCTGGGCCGTCCGGCGTGAAATACCCGGCCTCGAAAGACGAGGAAGTTAATGCCGGCGACACTGAGCATCGTCAATAGGTACACAACCTCCACAGGTAGACCGACGAGCCCTGGTAGCTGGGACGTTGACAGTGCGGTAACGCCGTACTGACTGCCACAGACGCACAGGTAGCGGACCGCTTGGCGGTGCACTGCCAGCGCGAACTGCTCGCGATGCCGCCATACGAACAGGCGCTGAAGGGTGAAGTGCAGGGCCACGCTGACGACGAAGCCAACCGCTAGGGCTATCTGGAAGGGCACGGAGAACGCGTCGTGGAGCAGCGTCGTGACCGCTACATACAGGGCGGCGACGGCAGCACCGGCGATGGCGAAGCGAATTCCCTGGCCGGCGATACCCCATTCCGGCGAGCGGATGTCGCGCAGGAACGCTCGCGCGAGTTTCAATCCGCTGCTCGTGGTGACCGCGCTCACGCCCGCGTGTCCCACCCGTGGCGAGACTCGATGATGTACTTGGGTCGATTGCGCGATTCGTCGTAGATCCGCCCGACGTACTCGCCGATGACGCCCAGCGAAAGCAACTGGATGCCGCTGAAGAGCGACATGACGATCACGATCGTCGGGTTCCCGACGGGGAATGGCACGCCGCCGAGCTTCAGACCCAGATAGACGATAGCCAGTAGGAACGCCAGCCCTGACAGCACCAGCCCACCGAGTGAGATGAGCTGCAGCGGATAGCGGGAGAAGCCGACGATGCCGTTCAGGCCGATCAGCAGCGACCCGAGGAAGCGGTTGTACTTGGTGGCGCCCGCGGCTCGCGGATCGCGATCGTAGAGCACGCTGATCTGGCGGAATCCGACGAGCCCCACGAGGCCACGCAGGAAGCCGTGGCCCTCCTTCAGGGACACCACGTTGTCTACCACCCGGCGGCTCATCAGCCGGAAGTCACCTGTGTTGGGGGGGATCTCGACGTCGGCGATGCGTCTGATCACGCGATAGCCGACATGCGAGACGATTCGCTTGGGGAGCGTCTCCCCCGCCCTGGTTCGCCGCTGGGCGTAGACGACGTCGTAGCCCTCGAGCCAGCGTTCGACGAGCTCGGGAATCAGCTCGGGCGGGTCCTGCAGGTCGCAGTCGACGACCACCACGCTGTCGCCGCTCGCGGCCTCGAGCCCCGCGATGGTGGCCATCGGCTGGCCGAAACGCCTGGAGAACCGCAGCATCTTCACGCGTGGGTCTTGCTCACAGAGCTCGAGGATCAACTCCTCCGTTCGATCGGTGCACGGGTCAACGCTGAAGATCAGCTCCCAGTCGATGTCGAGGTCGACGAGCACCCCGCAGAGGCGCTCATACATGCGCCTGATGTTGTCCTGCTCGTTATATGCGGGAACGACGATGCTGAGCAGACGCCTGGCGGCCCTTTCCTCCAGTGCGCTGGCCTGTGCCGCCAAGGCTGGCGTTTGGGGCACTGAGCTGGCGGTCCGCTCGATCGTGCTCATCGCCCACCGCTGCATTGCTCGCGCGCGTCGCCCTGCTCGGAGACAGCTGCCTCGTGCCTCGCATGAGATGCCGCGCGCGCGGCGTGGCTCGAGCGGCAGCTGACCACGCAGACGCTGGCTAACACAGAGGCATCTTCCATCCCGACCAAGATACATAACGCGTCTGCTTTGACTGCAGGCCTAGGCGCACCGTCGCCAGCTCGTTGGGCATCTCGTATATGCCCAACATCGATAACCGCAGCAGGCGTCGTGAAAACCCATCCTTGCGCTCACTTGTGCACAGGTCAGCGCCACCGGCGTAACCCATGTCAGATCGCAGCCGGTGTCTCCCAATCTTGGCGTGCTCGTACACGCTCACACCTTCAGCAGTGCCGTGCTTGCCACAACCCGGCCGCACGCCGACAATTGCACAATTGTCGTTGGTTACTGCCGTGGCTGGGGACAGATTAACGGTGTTGTCTCTTACTCAGCACCTCGCTGCTTACATCGCACCATCGGCTGCTGCACACGATCTGGGCGCGCACGTGAATGCCCCTGGGAGCTGCCCCGCGATCCCTGTCTTGACTTTGCGGGCGCCTTCATCGATAGTCGCTTTTCACCCGTTGACGATGCCCGGCCGGTGAGAGCACCGTGAATTCGCGAGCGATAAGACACGCCGCAGCGCAAGCTCCGAAGCTACGGTGGCGAGCGCGCGCTGGTGACGACAAACTGGCGCTGGCGGGAATCGTGTCTCTTGCTATTGGGGCTGTCGCCATGCGGACATGGTTCATGGTCGGCTACCCCACGGCGTTCGTCGGGTTCTCAGACTCCGGCCCGTACCTGCTGGCAGCCCGCGACAACATCTTCCGCGATGCGCAGCGCCCCGCCGGCTATCCGTTCTTCCTGCGACTTGTGCACCACCTCAGCGACAGCCTGCTGTTCACGATCGGCGTCCAGCACGCGCTGGGGATAGCCACCGGCCTACTGTTGTACGCGGCCCTGCGGCGCACCAAGACTTCTGCATGGCTCGGCCTGCTCCCCGCGGTAGTCGTGTTCTTCGGCGGCACCGGGCTCTTTCTCGAGCACTCTGTACTGGGAGACTCTCTATTCGCCTTCCTGCAGGCTGTCGGCGTGTACGCGGTGATCCGTGCGCTGTATGACGAGCGCATGCGCTGGCCGCTGCTCGCGGGAATGGCGACCGGCGTCGCGTTCTGGGATCGGACGGTCGCGCTGTCGAGCGCCATCCTGATACCGCTTGTGCTGCTGTGCGCCGCTGCGGGCTGCATCCGCCGTAGGCTGCGCAGCGCCTTCACCGTGGTTCTCACAGTGATCGTGTTGGTCGCCTTTTATGTCGGAGCCCAGTACTACTTCACCGGCTACCTGGGTTACGAGCGTCAGAGCGCCTGGGACCTGTACGGGCGCGTGGCGACCTTCGTCGACTGCCATAAGTTCACGCCTCCACATGGCACCAGCTTTCTGTGCCCTTCCGAACCGGTCGACCATCGCGAGTCCCAGGATTACTTTCAGTACGGAGCAACCGCGCCCGCGGTCAAGCGCTTCGGCCCCCCCTCCGCCGCCTCTATAACCGCAAATGCGCTGCTCCAAGAATTCAGCATCGCGGCGATCGAGCATGAGCCTGTCGCATACGCTGCGGCGACCGCCCGCGGGCTGGGCCGTTATCTCTTCCCGCGTGGCGGCGAAGGATATACGCCGCAGAACCTGGCCGAAGCGTCATTCCAAGAAGAACGCACGCAGGATGTTCAGCTGGTGGCATCCCGTCTCTATCCGCAAAGCCGCACCTATCTCCCGACCAGCCAGGCTCAGGCCCTGTTGGCGTATCAGAGCGACACCAGCATCGAAGGGCCGCTGCTGATTCTCCTGTTGGTGGCAGCGATCGTCGGACCGTTCTTCCTGGCATCTCGCGTACGGTGGACAGCCATCTTCTTCACGCTCACAGCGCTTTTCTCCATCACCTTTGCGGCGGCCGGCAACGGCTACGATGCACGCTACGCGTACCCGACGTTCGGGCCACTCGCCGCTGGAGCCGCATTGGGCGCGTGGGGCATCTGGTCGTTCTTCGCCCGCGCGATCGGACGCCGCGACAGCTCGCTAGTCCACGCCAGGCGTGCCGACTCGCTCGGGATGGAAGACCACGTTACGGAACAGTAGGAAATTGACGATCGTCAGCAGTACCACGGTCCCCAGGTAGACGAACTCCGTGGCGAGCCCCAGCTCCGAGGGAAGCAATGAGGTGCTGAGCGCCGTTATCGCAAACTGCAAGCCGGCAACCGCAAGGTAGCGCCGTGCCTGGTGACCGAAGGGCAGCGCGAAGTCCTCCACATGGACCCATACGAAAGCGCGCTGCAGTGTGAAATGGACAGCTAGCTGCAGGGTGAAGCCGATCGCCAGAGCCTCACGAAAAGGCAGGCCGGCGAGCACCGCGAGGCAAGTGGTAGTCAGGATGTACACGCCCGCCACGAACCCTCCCGCCAAGGCATAGCGCATCCCCTGCCCGAGCAGACCCGATTCGGGGGTGATGAGCCTGTGAAAGCTGTTCATTGCAATGGCAGCAGCGCTGAGCAAGCCTAACCACTGCGGTTTTTACAGGAATGCCGACAGCGACGACGCGCTTTGCCTAACTGCCGGCGGTTTTGCGTGATTCCGGCAGCAGGGCCTTGCCCCGCTGTCTCTAGCTAGCGACCATCCCGACCCTCCAGAGCGAGATAGAGAGAGACACCGCCGTCGAAACGCCACCCTGATCGATGGGCGAGCCGAGGTACTTTCTGAGCGCGGGATCCTGGCTGTACGCTGGGCGCAGCACGCCAACCGCTGCGCGTCTGGGGTCGACCGCCTTCAGTTTGTGATTAACCGATATTGGCTGCTGATAGGCTTTTCCCTGTGAATGAGTTATCCAGGATCTTAGTGAATCTAAAGGGGGCGGGAGTGTGATTCTCGACCGTCCGTGCGTCCCGGCCCGCTGAGATGGCGGCAACGTCGATCCTCGACGGTGGGGTCCAGCTGTTCATGCCAGAGCACGACGTCGAGAGCCCTGAGCTGTCGATCGTGATCCCGACCCTCAACGAGCAACTGACTGTCAGCGAGTTTGTGCGTTGGTGCCATGAAGGCCTGCAGGAGGCGGGCATCAGCGGCGAGATCCTGATCGCGGACAGCTCTACGGATGCGACGGCGGAGCGCGCGCTTGAGGCAGGGGCGCGCGTGTTGCGGATCCCGGTGCGAGGCATTGGTGTCGCGTATCGCGAAGCGATTCTCTACGCGCGCGGGCGCTACATCCTGATGGGTGATGCGGACTGCACGTACGACTTCAGGCATCTCAAACCGTTCGTCGACAGCTTCCACGAAGGCTACAAGTTCGTGATGGGCTCGCGCTGGAAAGGCTCGATCGAGCCGGGGGCGATGCCTGCCCTGCATCAGTACTTTGGCACGCCGGTGACGACCTGGATCCTCAACCGCCTGTACTCGACTCACTTCAGCGACATGCACTGCGGCATGCGAGGGATGACGCGCGATGACCTAGTGGCGATGGATCTGGCGTCCGATTCGTGGGATTACACGACCGAGATGATGGCCAAGGCGGTCCACATGGGGCTGCCCACCACCGAGGTCCCGGTGCCGCTGTTGAAGGATCGCACGGGCCGGGTCAGCCACCACAAGCGCGTGGGCTGGTCCTCGCCGTGGCAGGCCGCGTGGATCAACATGCGCGCGATGCTGATCTATGGGCCGGACTTCTTTCTCCTCAGACCGGGGTTGGTGATCTTTGTGCTTGGCCTGCTGATCTCCCTCCCGCTCAGCCTCGGCCCGATCACGATCGGGCCGATCAGGTTTGCGCTGTACTGGATGCTGTTCGGCACGACCCTGACGATTGCCGGATTGCAGGCGTTCCTGCTGGGCTGCATCGCACAGGTGTTCTTTGATTATCGCGGCCATGCGACGCGGCGCTGGCTGACGCTCTTCTCCTACACACGCGGCGTGGTGAGCGCAGCTGTGCTCGGCCTCCTCGGCTTTGCCTGCACGGTGCCTTTGGTCGTGTATTACATCTCCCATCATGAGCAGCTGACTTTGCACGCGGCCACACAGGATCGGCTTGGCGTGGCGGGCCTGATGCTGATGGGTATCGGCTTCTCGCTGTTTAGCTCCACGCTGGTCCTGCACGCGGCTGCGATCGCGTCACGGCGCTCGCTCGAGCGCTGGGGCGCTCACACCTAGCGTTCCGTGTGGGCGACAGCTGTCGCGACCCGGTGTGAGTTGGCCATGACGGAGAGCGTGATGGTCGTGGCGGGCACCGATGGGAAGATCGAGGCGTCGACGATGTGCACGCGCTGCCAACCGTTGACGCGTCCGAGCACGTCGGTCTCGAGCTCTCCTGGGTTGCGGCGCATCGGCAACGAGCCGCCGAGATGGTTGCTCTTGCCGGGACGCCCGACGTGGACGATGCCGGGGATGGGAATGGGGGCCATGCCAAGCGAGCCGCAGTACGCGGCGAGGCGACGGACGAGCCTTTTTACGTGGGTCGCCCCTACTGTCTCATCCTCGCTGGTGACAGTGACGCGATCGCTGTCGTAGGTGATCTTCAGCGCGGGCGAGTCGGTCGAGTGCATGAAACCCTGGATCACGACCAGACGCCCGAGGGCGGGGCGCAGGGCCCGCTCGAGCGTTGCTGAGGACAGTGGCAGTCGTTTGGCGAGCGCTGAGAGCATGATGTCGTTGTATCCATAGATCTGCAGGTGCACTGCGTGCTTGGAGATGCGCTGGCCCTCCAGCTCTAGGAAAACCTGGGCGAGGGTGTTGCCTTGGGTGGCGACGCTGACAGGCGCGGCGTGGCGGGTGACCATCGGGATGACGAAGTACTGACTGTCGTGCATGCGGTGCACGCGCTTGGTGTATTTCATGGAGGCCAGCATCAGCCGTGTGGATGAGATGGCGCCGCACGCGACGAGTACCCGCGCGGCGGTCAGCTGTCCGTTGGCACGCGTGCGTCCGCGCGTGTGAAAATCGACCCTGACGGAGCTGCCAACTTCTGTCAGGCGGTCGACGTAGATGCCGCCCCTGTAGTCGATTCTGCCGGCACGCCTGAGCTCATTGAACGTATGTGCACTGTTGTAGATCGAGCCGTAGGGACAACCATATAGGCACATGCCGCAGTGCCGGCAGTGGTGAGATGCCGCCGGGGAGGCCTCTACCGCCAGCCGTGACGCCCCAAAGGTGAAGCCGGCGCCCTTCAGCGCGGGTGCGTGCTGACGCAGATGGCCCAGCAGTTTCTCTGCCTGTTGACTACGCCGCAACGTGTGCGGCTGGTCGGTGTACAGCGGGATGGTCTCACCCAGCTCGTCGCGCTCCGCGGCGACCGGCACGAAGCGCTGCACGGCTTCGTAGTGTGGCGCGAGCTGGCTGAGCGATATCGGCCAGTTCGCCATGTCTGGCTGGCGAAACGGCAGAATCGAGGCTCCCCAAGCGTTGCTGAGCCCGCCATAGGCGAGCGATGACAACGCGTCGCAGCCTTCGCACGTGATCGACAGGTCGGGGTCGTTCAGGACGTACGGGAACAGCGAGCCGAATGCTGGTTTGAGGGGTACGTGCTTGATGTCTGCCGGAAACGCGTCGCGGGCCTGCAGCGCGAGCCGCGGCGGCCAGTGCTCCGGCTCGGATCGAGCGAGCGCGTCGAATAGATCCATCCGCCCGGCCTCGACCGTGTCACCGGCATCCAGCACCGTCACCTGCAGACCGGCGTCGCACAGTGCCATCGCGGCGGCAGCACCGGCCGGGCCTGAGCCTATGACCACGACCGCCATGCGCCCTCACACCGCCGGCGGCTACCGGCGCATGGGGACGCGAGCGTTTTGGCGAGCGAGGACTACACGCTCGTCCCTGAGTGAAGCGCTCAGCAGCACCCTGCGTGGCAGCCGGGCCGCTAGCGCCATGATCGCCCGCCCCGCCCAGCCTCCGCGTTCGCCGAGACCTGCTAGCCAATATCCCGGGGTGAACGAGTGCACGGAGAAGCCGTCCGCGACCACCTCCAAGCCACGGGCGGCGATCAGATCCCGCAGCGCTGTGCGTGGGATCAGACAGCAGTGTGCAGGTATGTAGCACCACCAGCGGCTGCCGGCCACACGAGCTGTGAGCGATGCGGGATCGGGCGTCACGATCAACAGGGCGCCATCGGGCTCGAGCACTGTCAGCAGCCGGTCGAGTACGGCGACGGGGTCCTCGAGGTGCTCGATCACATCCACCAACACAAGCGCGTCATAGCGCTTGTCCTTGAGCTCCATCTCCTCGACAGCCATCTCTTGGACGGTCAGGCCCAGCCGCTCGCGTGCATACCGCGAGGCCTCCGCCGATAGCTCCACTCCTTCGACGTCATAGCCGCGTCGTCGCGCCTCGTCGAGCAGCAGGCCATATCCGCAGCCGACCTGCAGCAGGCGCCCATGCGGCACGTGCACGCCCAGCAGGTCCAATAGCCTGCGCGCGTCTCGCCTGCGCCCGCGCTCCTCGAGCATGTAGGTCTGGTCGCTGACTGCTCGATAGATGTCATACAGCTCGGCGCCATGTGGAAGCGAGGGCTGATGCACCGTGCCACACTCACGACAGCGATAGAGATCACCGTGCTCGCCTACACGGTGACAGCTCGGATTGAAGGCAGCCGACTCATATGCGGGGCTGCCTCCGCGATGTGCGAGCTCGAGCTGGCCGTCGCAGACACGGCAGACATTGGCTGTTGGCACGGCGCCGGACTCTAGCAACGGCCATTTTTGCAAATCCGGTAATGGCCGACTTTGCCTGATTGGCTATCAGGCAAGGCGATGCAGATGTCTCTGACTGCTGATCTCCTCGATGCTGTCTCCGACTATCTTGACTTTAGGTGCACCTTCA
This sequence comes from Solirubrobacteraceae bacterium, assembly GCA_036513795.1. Lineage (GTDB taxonomy): Bacteria > Actinomycetota > Thermoleophilia > Solirubrobacterales > Solirubrobacteraceae > Palsa-744. The sequence goes on from DATBYJ010000137.1 coordinate 25,351, forward strand.
TCGATAGTCGGCTGCCACCTCGTTGGAGCCATCTGTGTAAAGAAAATCGTGAATTTGCGAGCAATGAGACACGCCGTTGTGCAGGAGCCGCGGCTACGGTGGCGCGGGCTTGCCCGCGGCGACAAAGTGGCACGCGCAGGGATCATCGCCCTGGTGCTCAGCGCGGCTGGGGTGCGGGTGTGGTTCATGATCGGCTATCCCACGGCGTTCGTTGGCTTCCCCGATGCTGGCCTGTATCTGTTTGCCGCGGGCTCGGATATCTTCGCCAACACCCAGCACCCCGCGGGGTATCCATTTTTCCTGCGGCTGCTTCACCATCTCGGCGACAACCTACTGTTCACGATTGGCGTACAGCATGTGCTGGGCATAGCGAGCGGTCTGCTGCTGTACAAGGCCGTGCGCCGCACCAACGCTCCTCCCTGGCTCGGGCTGCTCCCCGCGGCGGTTGTGTTCTTCGGCGGCACAGGGCTCTTTTTGGAGCACTCGATAATGTCGGACTCGCTGTTCACCTTTCTGCAGGCGGTGGGCGTGTATGCGGCGATCCGTGCGCTGTATGACCATCGTCTGAGGTGGTCGCTGCTGGTGGGGGCAGCGATTGGACTCTCGTTCTGGGACAGGACGGTGGCGCTCTCGAGCGCCGTCCTGATACCGATCGTGCTGCTGTGCGCTGCTCCGGGCGGGATCCGTCGCAGGCTGCTCAGCGCGCTCACGGTGACGGTCACCGTGGTGGCGCTGATCGCGTCCTACGTTGGATCCCAGTACTACTTCACCGGGTACCTGGGCTATGAGCAGCAGAGTGCCTGGAACCTGTACGGGCGTGTGGCGACATTTGTCGACTGCTCCACCTTCAAGCCGCCGAGTGGCACCCGTTTCCTGTGCCCGTCGGAACCCGTTGGGCACCGCCAGTCGCAGGCTTATTACCAGTATGGAGCGACCGCGCCGGCGCCCGCGCACTTCGGCTTCCCGGCTTTTGCCACGCTTCACGCGAACGCGCTCCTCCAGGAGTTCAGTATCGCGGCGATCGAGCATCAACCTGTGTCCTATGTGGAGGCGATCGCGGGAGGACTCGGTCGCTATGTGTTTCCGCGAGGCGGAGAAGGCTATACAGCGGAAGGCCTACGCGAATCACTGGTGGGAGAGTCTCGCGCCAAGATCCTGGCGGTGACCGCTGATCTCCTCTTTCCACACAGTCGTACCTACCTGCCAACGAGTGAAGTGCAGGCCCTGTCGACATACTACGCCGACACCCAGATCGAAGGGCCGTTGCTTATCTTCCTGCTCGCCCTCGCGATTGCAGGAGCACTGTTCCTGCCAGCTCGCATGCGCTGGGCGGCGATCGTGTTCACGCTCACGGCCCTGCTGTCGATCGTCTTCGCGGTGGCCGGCACCAACTACGACGTGCGCTACGCCTACCCGACCTTCGGGCCGCTTGCCGCTGGATCGGCACTCGGCGCATGGGGCATAGCGTCGTTCCTCGCCGGTACGATCCGCCGCCGCAGCAGCTCCAGGGCGCGCCGCGACAGCCAGCCAAGCGTCTCAGCCACCGCTTTGGAGTGAGAGATGCTTGACGAGCAGCAGCCGCCGGGCCACTGGAACTGAGACCTTGATACCGACGGCTTCGGCCGCAAGCGGTGTGAGCGTGAGATGGTTGGAGCCGGGGCTGAGACTCACAGGCACGTGCATGGTTTCGCCGCCGGGGCGCACCCGGTAGATCGAGCTCGTACCGTCCGGACCGCGAACCAGGAGCGCGAGGGGGTAGGACGCGGGCTCGGGCGCCGCTTCGACGAGCTCCATTGTGCGCACGCTCGCCAGCAGCTCCGCGGTACGTGTGTCTGGCGAGATGATGGTGAGGCTCTCCGGTTCGCCAACCTCGAGCAGCGGCAGGTGTTTGGCGGCTGTTTCCGCAAGCACGGGATGCCCCTCCAGTGTCACGATCGCCCTCGACAGAGGCGAGCTGATTTGCTGCAGTAGTTCCCACGTTTGGGGGTGGTTGAGAGCAAGCAGGTTGTAGTAGCCGGTGAAGCTGGTGGCCAGGCCCGCGATGCAGCCCCAGGTGGCGAGCAGGCCACCCCCGGCACGCACGGCACGGCGGCTCCAGCCACGAGCACCGTTCGCTACTGCCAGCCAGCCGGCCAGGGCACCGAGCAGCAAGAGCGTGGTGAAGTCGACCTCGTAGCGCTCGGTGGTTGAGAAGAACACGTAGGTCAGGAAGAGGATCCCGGCCATCCCCGCAGCGGCGAGCGCGAGCAGGGGCAGGGCGAGCCGTCCGAGTGCGTCCGGGCGACGGCGCCGGAGCCACGGCAGCACGACGAGAAACACCACGATCGGTGACATCGGCAAGAGCCCGCCTGTCTGTTCGACCGCCTTGGGGTAGAGCCCGGGCAGGCTCCCCGGATATGAGAGGGGTGGCGGTGTGAGGAAGATAAACGGGAACGCAACGGCCGTTCGCGGCGGGGAGACCCAGTAGAACCAGAGCCCCGGTGGCACATAGCTGAACCGATCGAAATGGGCCGCGTACTGATTGATACCGGAAAGCTGGTAGTCAGCCCCGTTTTCAAATGGGTCGCCGAAGCGCGCCTGATTGTACGCAAGCAGCAACACAGCACAGATGCCAAGGGGCATTGCTAGGGAAATCAACAGACCGCGGCGGGGCCGAACCTTCCGCAGGAACAGGAAAACGAGCACCAGCATCACTGCGGCGAACGCGAGGGTGGGCCTCGATCCGATCGCCAGCCCGAAGCATAGGCTCATCAGCACCAGCCGCGCCAGCGACGCCTGGCGGGCCGCCAGTGCGCAGATAGCAAGCCAGATGCCGGCCATAACAAAGCAGTAACCGCCGCAGATCTCCTCCTCGTAGATAGCCGGACGACGAAGCACGAATGGCACAGTGGAGGCTAGTGCGAGAGTGAACGCAGCCAGTACACACATCCAGATCGGAACGTCACCTACCTGGCGCAGGACCACCCTGAGCGTTGCGATTGCAAAGCCGAGCCCGGCGATCGCGAAGATCGATACAGTCAAGCTGGCTGTGGGCTCGAAGCCGAGCAGCTGTAGTGGCACCAGCAGGACGACGGCGGGCGCCGGACCCCAGGTGAGGAACAGCTTTCGGTGGAATAGTGAGAAATCGTGAATGCCAAGGTGCAGGACCGATGTGAGACCCTGGAAGCTGACGTTCCTTTCCGGGTTGTATGGGTCTCGCAGTGCGAGCAGGCCAGCGGGCGGGCGCCCGACGGAGAGACGCAGGTGAAGGAATGCATTGGCCAGCTGGTTGTAAGGATCTGCTCCGCCTCCGTGCAGCGATATTGGGCTGGTTGTGCCGGCGGTCCACAGGTAGAAGGCGGCCGCCAGCGTGAACACTGCACACAAGGCGACAGTTACCCGATCGATGGCTGTCGCGCGGATGGCTGACGGCGCGGTTACCACCCTGCGAAGCTGATTCACCGATTCTCCACGTCGATCGGCCAGCCCACCTTCAGCTGGCATGGATAGGGCCATCGAAGCTAACCTAACTGAGGCCGTATAACAGCTTTAGTCCGCTTATTGGCATTCAATGTCTCTGACTCTCCGCGGTGAGGGCGAGCCTGCCAGAATGGGCCCGCATGACGGTCCCTGCCCGACACCAGCTGATCCCCGCCCGCCAGGTCGATCCCCAGCAGGATCTTCCGGCGCTAGAGCTGGACGTGCTGGAGCGCTGGCGCGAGCGTGACGTCTTCGCGCAGTCGCTGCGCCAGCGCGAGGGCGCCAAGCAATGGGTGTTCTATGAGGGCCCGCCGACGGCTAACGGCCCGCCGGGCTCCCACCATGTGCTCTCGCGCGTGTTCAAGGACATCTACCCGCGCTTTCAGACGATGCGGGGCTATCGGGTGGAGCGCAAGGGCGGCTGGGACTGCCACGGGCTGCCGGTGGAGATCGCGGTGGAACAGCAGCTTGGCATCCATCATAAGTCGGAGATCGAGGAGTACGGGATCGCGGCGTTCAACGCGAAGTGTCGCGAGTCGGTGTTCACGTTCCTCGAGGATTGGGACCGGCTGACGGAGCGGATCGGCTTCTGGATCGACCTGGAACACGCGTATCGCACGCTGGATGAGTCCTACATCGAGTCGGTGTGGTGGGCGCTCCAGCAGATCGACAAGCGCGGTCTGTTGTATGAGGGGCGCAAGGTGGTGCCGTACTGCCCGCGGTGTGAGACAACGCTGTCCTCGCACGAGGTGGCTCAGGGCTACAAGGACGTAGTCGACCCCAGCGTGTTCCTGCAACTGCCCGTTGCTCACGGCGATGAGCGACTGCTGGTGTGGACGACCACGCCGTGGACGCTGCCGGGAAACGTGGCCGTGGCGGTATCGCCGACGGCCTCGTACGTCAAGGCGCGTGTTGACGGTGATCTATTTGTAGTAGCCGAGGCGCGTCTGGAGGCTGTTCTCGGCGAGGGCGCAGAGGTTGAAGATCGCTTCACTGGCGATCAGCTGGTGGCGCAGTACGGCTCCTATCAAGGACCAATCTTTGCGACGGATGACCGGCAGCCCGGACCCCTGCCGATCGTGACGGATGAGTTCGTGACGACGGAGGACGGGACGGGGATCGTGCACCTGGCACCGGCGTTCGGGGAGGACGACTACCGCGTGGCGGCGGCGTCGCCCCGGGTGCCGTTCGATCCAACGCGGGCGGAGACGCTCTACAACCCGGTGAAGCCGGACGGCACCTACGACGGGCGCACGAAAGACCGGGACGGCAACTCCTACGAGGGCCGCTTTGTGAAGGACCGGGAGCTGACGCAGGAGCTGATCGAGGACCTGCGTGCCCGCAACCTGCTCCTGCGGGTGGAGAACTACGAGCACGCCTACCCGCATTGCTGGCGGTGCGGCACGCCGCTGCTGTACTACGCGAAACCGTCGTGGTACATCGCGACATCGAGGCTACGCGATCAGCTGCTGGAGGCGAACGAGACGGTCAACTGGCATCCACCGCACGTCAAGCACGGGCGCTTTGGCGATTGGCTGAAGAACAATGTCGACTGGGCGCTCTCGCGAGAGCGCTACTGGGGCACGCCGCTGCCCGCGTGGCGTTGTGCGAGCGGGCACGTGCACGTGGTGGGGTCGTTTGCGGAGCTGGCGGAGCGCTCGGGCACACAGCTGGAGGACCACCACCGCCCGTACGTGGACGATGTGTCGTTCCCTTGCCCGCATCCTGTGGCAGGCTCGAAACCAGGCGATTCGCGCATCGACGCGAGTGACCCTGTCGGCGAGTCGAGCGCCAGCGCAGGCGGGCACGCGAACGCGGTCCCTACATGCGGCGAGCCGATGAGACGTGTGCCTGAGGTGATCGACGTGTGGTTCGACTCGGGCGCGATGCCGTTCGCCCAGCATCACTTCCCGTTTGAGAACGAACAGAAGTTTGCGGAGAGCTTCCCAGCGGACTTCATCTGCGAGGCACAGGATCAGACGCGGGGCTGGTTCTACTCGCTGCTGGCGGTGGCCACGCTGACGGGACTGGGCGCGGAGGCAAACGGCACCGCTCATCCCCTGGCTCCATACAAGAATGTGGTGTGCCTGGGCCTGATCTTGGACGAGGACGGGCAGAAGATGTCTAAGTCGAAAGGCAACACGGTGGAACCGTGGCAGGTGCTGGACTCCTATGGGGCGGATGCGTTTCGATGGTACTTCTTCACGTCCAAGCAGCCGTGGGATGGGTATCGCTTCTCGGCGGACACGATTGGGGAAGGCGTGCGGCTGTTCCTCAAGCAGCTGTGGTCGACGTACTACTTCTATGTGCTGTATGCGCACGCGTCGGCTGAGGAGCTCGAGGGCACTACGCCGAGCAGCGGCGGCGCGGCCCCAGCAACGACGAGATCCAGCTCGAGCAGCGCAGCAGACGCGGATCTGGACCGCTGGGCGCTGTCGCGCACCGCGGCGACAGCCGAACTGGTGAGCGAGCGCTTGGACGCCTACGACGCGACGACGGCGGGCAGGGCGATCGCGGGCCTGGTTGATGAGTTGTCGAACTGGTACGTGCGCCGTTCGCGCAGGCGCTTTTGGGACGGCGATGCGGCGGCATTCCAGACGCTGCGAACGTGCTTGCTGACGGTATCGAAGCTGCTGGCGCCGTTTTGTCCGTTTATTGCGGATGAGATCTACGACAACCTGGACGGCGGGCTGGCAAGTGTGCACCTGTGCGACTTCCCCACGGCCTCGCAGCTTGGACCGCGGGATGAGGATCTCGAGCAGGCGATGGCGTTGGCGCGGGAGACGGTGCGCCTGGGGTTGGGCGCGCGGGGGCAGGCCAAGATCAAGGTGCGCCAGCCGCTGGGAGAGGCGGTGGTAGTGGCGGACGGCCGTGAGCGAGTGGCGATCAAACGCCTGACGGACATTGTGCGCGAGGAGCTGAACGTACGGGCGGTGCGGTTTGTGGCGGCAGCGGACGAGCTGGGCAGCTATGAGATCAAGCCCAACTACCGCACGCTTGGTCCACTGTTTGGCAAGGAGATGCCGCTGGTGGCTGAAGCGATCGCAGCGCTCGAGCCGGCGCACGTGGCGGCAACGCTGCGCGACGGCGGCCAGGTTGGCATCTGGGTGGCTGGGCGTGAGCACACGCTCACAGCTGAGGACCTGCTGCTGAGCATGCGGGCTCCGGACGGCTACAGCGTGGAGCGGGAGGGCGCGCACGCGGTGGCGCTGGATCTGACGATCGACGAGAATCTGCGCCGCGAGGGCCATGCGCGGGAGATCGTGCATGCAGTGCAGAACGCGCGCAAGAGCGCGGGCCTACGGGTGGAGGACCGCATCGAACTGGCGCTTGATGGCGATGCGGCGCTGGTAGCGGCAGCGCAAGCCCACCGCGACTACATCGCACAGGAGACACTCGCGGTGGCGCTTGGCGCGGTCGATGCGGTGAGTGCGGGGCGCGACGGCATCTACACGGAGCAGACGACGATCGACGGGCTCGTCCTGCGCATCACCGTGAGCAGTGCCTAGACGTTGGACTCCGTCAGCTTGGCGTCCGCCTTGCTATCGGATGCCTGCTGAGGAACACGACGGATGCGTATCCATCTGGCTAGCAGGCGTACAAGCGGCACGAGTGCCAGCTCCGAGGCGAGCGCCGCAAGCGCGCCGAGCGACAGCAGGCGCCCGAGCACGATCGGCAGACTTTTGCCTGTGCTCACGGAGATCGTGTGCAGCGCGACCGGCCCCGTCGATCCCCTTGCGTCGCTTGTGGCGGTGGTTGCGGCGCCGCCCGCGGAGCCAATTCGGAGCACCATCTGGCCGGTCAGCGAATCGATCCCGACGGGCTGAGCACCGGTGACGCTGATCAGGTCGGCACCTGCGGCGATGTTGGTGGCCGCGAGCGTTCCCGGACGCGCGCGCACAACGACCGACGCACGATTTGCGTGGATCTTGCTGAGCGGGATGACGAGCGTCGGCAGAGCTCGGCCGTTGAAGACCGTCCCGGTGGCGTTCTGGTACGCCTCTTTGCCGGCGTTGGGGAATTCCGCATACGACTTCAGCGCGTCGTAGCGATCCACCCCAGGGTAGGGGTAGGCCCTGATCTGTTGGATCGCTCCGAGCAACGACACGACGCATACCGGCAGTGCCATCCACCTCCAGGCGCGCACCCTCCACGAACTGCCACGGGCCAATACGAGTGCCGCGAGAATGGCGGCGGAGAGCTCCAGCAGCACGTAGGACTCAAGCCGATAGGTG
>DATBYJ010000138.1:0-3657 GCA_036513795.1 Solirubrobacteraceae bacterium
TGGTGGGCGTCGAGGAATGCCATGAGCGGCTCCAAGACGAGCAGGGGTGGGCGGCTGTTACCGTCCGCCTCCGCAGGGGTCTGGTCGATGTCATCGGGGGCGATCGGAGCACTCACTGCCCTCAAACCTACAAAGACCGCAACCTTCCATGCGCCGAGGTGTCTCAAGCGACCATGCCCAGAATTAGAACGCTCCTCCTCTCAATGTTCGCCACGGCACTCGTCGTGGGCTCCGCTGGTGTCTCTCAGGCGCTGGCCTCCAAGAACCAGATCACCTACTTCGAGGGCGCTGCCGTACTCCTCAATCCCAGTAGTCGCGCGCACGCGATGGAACAGCTCCAGCACCTAGGCGTCAAGGCACTGCGTGTAGAGCTCAACTGGGACACCGTCGCCCCGAGTCCCACCAGCGCCACCAAGCCGACGTTCGAAGCCACCAATCCCGGTAGCTACGCGTGGGGCCAGTATGCGGTGCTGCTCGCGGAAGCCAAGCAGAAAGGCTGGCCGGTACTGCTGACCGTCACCGCGCCGGCGCCGCGCTGGGCCACTGCCAACCATCAGGCTCCATACGTCACCCGTCCCGACGACAAGGACTTCGAAGAATTCATGACCGCGGTGGCGCGCGAGTTTGGCTCCGAGGTATCGGTCTACTCGATTTGGAATGAGCCCAACGAGTCGGTGTTCCTGATGCCTCAGTGGAACGCAAACGGCACGCCTGCCTCAGGGCGCATCTACCGCGGGCTCTATCAGGCTGGCTATGCGGGCCTCCAGGCCGCGGGACTTTCACATCCAAAAGTGCTCTTCGGCGAGACCGCGCCAGCCGGGTATGACCACGTCAATACCCATCGCGAAGGCAAGGCAGCTTTGCGCCACCCGGTGGCGCCGTTGGCATTCATGCGCGAAGCGCTGTGCCTGAACGCCAAGTACAAAAAATCGAGCTCGTGCAGCGAGCTACAGATGTCTGGCTACGCCCACCACGCCTACACTGTGCCGGCTGGTCCGTACTACGTGTTCGCGCAGCGCGACGACGTATCGATTGGCTCGCTCTCGCGCTTGTCCAACGCCCTCAACCTGGCGGCACACGCACGGGCGATCCCGGCAAACGTACCGATCTACCTGACTGAGTTTGGGGTGCAGAGCAAGCCCAACAAGTACCTCGGCGTCGCCGCGGCGAAGCAGGCGGAATACGACGCGATCTGCGAGCACATCGCTTACAGCAACCCGCGCGTGGCGGCGTTCTCCCAGTACTTGCTGAAGGACGACCCTGTAGGAGGGCCCGAACCGGGTGCCTCCTTCCAGACAGGTTTGGAGTACGTCAGCGGTGCCACTAAGCCGCTGTACTTCGGCTGGCCGATCCCCCTGACCGTGACCAAGACCAGCCACGGTGTGGCGCTATGGGGCCTTGTGCGGCCGGCTACAGGCGCAACGAAGGTGACGGTGCTCGTGCAGGCCAAGGGCTCCAAGCACTTCCGCACGCTGAAGTCCGTCACAACCAACAGCCGCGGCTACTGGAGCTTGAACTCCTCCACGGTTGGCAAGTACTGGCGTGTCAGCTGGACGAGCCCGGCGGGCAGCAAGTACGAAGGCCCGTCGATCGCCGCTTACAAAGCTCGCTGAGCCGCCATTGCTTGTTTCCGTCGGGCCGTGATGGCGGCTCGGCGGGGCGGGCGGCTCGGGCACGGGCTAACGTGCCCTCGGCACCGCCCTACGATGGGGCGATGCCGGAGTTGCCCGAGGTCGAGATCACAGCACGGCTGCTCAATCGCGCGCTCGAGGGCACGCGGGTCACGTATGCGCGTGCGCCGGGCATCAACGCCCTGAAGAGCTTCGATCCGCCGCTGCAGGCGCTCGAGGGTCGGCGGATCATCGCTGTGCGACGACTCGGCAAGCAGCTGATCGTTGAGATTGATCGAGACGAAGATGGCGACGTCGACGATGAGCAGGCCAACCGCGGCCCGCTGGCATTGCTCATCCACCTGATGTCAGCGGGACGGTTGCAGCTCTACGACAAGCCAGCGGGTCCGCGCGATCGCACCGCGCGTCTGCTGGTGGGAGTCGACGACGGTCGCGAGCTGCGGTTGCGGGAGTTCGGCTCCAAGCAGGCCGCGTGGGTGAAGCTCCTGCGCGCGGACGAGCTCGCGCAGGAGCACTCGTTGGCCACGCTTGGACCCGAGGCGTGGCCCGACCCGGGCGATCCGGCCGGACTGAAAGCTCTGTTGGATGCGCCGCGGCCGCTGCACACGCTGCTACGCGACCAGCATGCGATCGCGGGAATTGGGCGCTCGTGGGTGGACGAGATCCTGTGGCGGGCGGAGCTCTCTCCATACAAACGTGGCGCAGATCTGGATGAGGACGAGGCCCACCGGCTCCGAGCAGCGATCGTGGCGAGCTTGGGTGGAGCGATCGGCCATTACGAGCAGGCGGTGGAACTGCCGATCCCCGACAAGCTGCCGCTGCCGCTACAGATCCATCGCCACCAGGGCGAGCCGTGCCCGCGCTGTGGGACGACACTCGAGGCGGTCCATTTCGAGGACTACGTGATCGCGTACTGCCCGGCCTGTCAGACCGACGGCAAGGTCCTCAAGGACCGCCGTATGTCACGTCTGCTGCGCTAAGCGTGGACCGTTCTCAGCCGGTGCGCTCGACCTCGAGCGTCTGTCCGGCGCGACGCAGCCGCTCGCTGAGTGCTCCGCCCATCGCGGTCGCAGGTGTGAGCACGCCCGCACGCTGCGGTAGGCGCTGATCGTCGAGCGCCAGGCACAGCGCGCTCTCGGAGAACATCACAGCGGTGGCCTTGTAGCCGGGATCGCCCTGCGCGGCCACGCGGCAGCGGTAGCGTGCGCCGCTTGACGTCCGCGCGTGGATCTCGATGCGGAAGAAGCCCCCGTCGCGCTGGCGCTCGCTGGGCCCCTCACCCGGTGAGGGCAGCATCCGGTCGAGCACCGCGCGTAGCGGCGCGACCGACAGTCCGACCGCCAATGCGCCGACACCGCCTGCTACCGCGCCGGCAAGTAGTGGTGCAGCTGGACCAGAGCCGAAGCCCATCACCTCTCGGTAGCGAAACCGTGGTCCATAAACCCAGCCCTGCAGTGCATTGCTACGCCGCACCACACGCGTGTTGATCGCGCTCATGATGAACGGACCGAGCCACATACCCAGCTCGCGATCGTTCTGTATGCCACGCAGGTCGGCCTCTGCGCCGAGATTCGGCTCCGCCGTGCGATCGGGGCTGAGGGCATACGGATCGTTGACGATGCGCGCCAGGGCACCATCGCTGCGGGCCTCATCGACGGTGCCCTTCAGCGATGCGATCGTGCCGCCGCTCGCCCCGCCCTTCATGGCTTGAACGACGAGCGTGGTGTCCTCGAGCTGGCCAGTGCCGTCTGCGGTTGCCGCCTCATGCAATGCGAGCACGCCGAGGTCGGATGGAATCGAGTCAAAGCCACAGCTATGCACGATGCGCGCGCCGCTTGTCACGGCCTGCTCGTTGTAGCGATCGATGGCCTCGCGCATGAACAGCACCTCGCCTGTGAGGTCGGCGTAATGGGTGCCCGCGGCCGCGCATGCCTGCACGACCGGGAGTCCGTAGCAACGGTACGGGCCGACGGTAGTTGCCAGTGCCCGCGTCGTTGCCGCGAGCTCCTGAACGGAGCGCTCGTCG
>DATBYJ010000139.1:0-10119 GCA_036513795.1 Solirubrobacteraceae bacterium
CGCGACCGACGCGCGCAGCGCCTCGGCGACGGTCGCGCCGCTCTCGGCTTGCATAACGCCGTCGGCGATCGACATGCGGTCGGCCTCGTTCTTGATCACGAGCCCGCGAAAGCCGAGGTCGCCGACGAGGATGTTGGCGCCACAGCCGAGCACGAACCACTCGACGCCCGCCGCCTGCGCCCAGCGCACGGCGTCGGCCAGCTCGGCGGCGCTGCGCGGCACGGCGAACAGGTCGGCGGGGCCGCCGATGCCGAACGTCGTGTACGGGGCCAGCTCGACGTCGCGTCGGGCGTTCGGTAGGCCGCTGATATCCAGGTCTGCGGCTATGCCTGTGGGGCGGTGCATCGGAGCCGGCCGAGCATACATAGCTAGAGGAGCCATGGAGACGGGATTGTTACGCTGGCATCTCGTAGGTCGCGGGGTCAACGCCAGACCAATGGAGGAGCAGCATGGGCACGGTTACGAGCACCGACGGCACGGAGATCTTCTACAAGGACTGGGGATCGGGCCAGCCGATCGTCTTCAGCCACGGCTGGCCGCTCTCGGCCGACGACTGGGACAACCAGATGCTGTTCTTCCTGGCGCACGGCTACCGCGTGATCGCGCACGACCGGCGCGGACACGGGCGCTCGACACAGACCGGCGACGGCCACGACATGGATCACTACGCCGACGATCTGGCTGCCGTGACCGAGCATCTCGATCTGAAGGACGCGATCCACGTCGGCCACTCGACCGGCGGCGGCGAGGTCGTGCATTACCTCGCCCGGCACGGCGAGAGCAACGTGGCGAAGGCGGCGATCATCAGCGCCGTGCCGCCGCTGATGGTGCAGACCGACGCGAACCCCGGCGGGCTGCCGCAGAGCGTGTTCGACGACCTCCAGGCACAGCTCGCGGCGAACCGATCCGAGTTCTACCGAGCGTTGCCGACCGGACCGTTCTACGGATACAACCGGCCCGGTGTCGAGTCCTCCGAGGCGATCATCGAGAACTGGTGGCGCCAGGGGATGATGGGCGGAGCGAAGGCGCACTACGACGGCATCGTCGCGTTCTCGCAGACCGACTTCACCGAGGACCTGAAGAAGATCACCGTGCCGGTCCTCGTGATGCAGCGAAGACGACCAGATCGTTCCCTACGCCGACGCCGGGCCGAAGTCGGCGGAGCTCCTGCAGAACGGGACGCTGAAGACGTACAAGGATTTCCCGCACGGGATGCCGACGACGCAGGCCGAGACGATCAACGCCGACCTGCTGGAGTTCCTGCGGTCCTGACGGATTCGGAGGTTCGCCCGGCTGGATGCCGAGCGCCCACCGCGCGTCAAGATGCGCGAGTGCGCGCGGCGGAGCTCCTCGGGACGAGATCGGTGTCGACGCCGACAGGCGAGGAGTGGCATGTCGGGCGCCGCTGGATCACGCGCGGCCGTCCGCATTGGCGACGCGTCCCGGCCGGCAAGGCGACCGGCGAAGCCCTGTCGCTACCCGACATCGGAGACCCAAACGATCTCGTAGCCGCGCTCGCGATCGTCCTCGGAGCTGTCGTCGTCGCGGCAATCGTCATCCCGCTGCTGCTGTTCGGGATCGAGTTGATCGTGCTCGGCTTCGTGATCGCGGGGAGCATCGTCGGACGTGGAGTGCTCGGCCGTCCGTGGATAGTCCAGGCACGCCCGGTTGGCGCGTCGGTCCCGACCTACACATGGCCTGTGCGCGGTTGGCGGCGCTCGACCCGTCTGGTCGACGAGGTTGCCGCAGCTTTGTCCGCGGGGCTCGACCCACCGCCGGCGGATGCGCCAATCGGTGCCACGTCGACGGCACCGTGATCCTCGCGAGAGCTAGGCCTAGCCTCGCGAAGCTAGGCCACGGAACCAGGTCTGAGCTCACGTCCCACGTCGCACGGTAGGTGATCGGCGATCGGCGACAGCGGTGTCCGAAACTCAATCGAGGTGCAGCGTTCCATACGCCTTGTAGCCAACGTAGCCTCCGCCATACCTCGCCACCATCTCTCGCGCCCACACCACTGCGCCTGGAATTGGATGCCCCACCGGACCCACTTCAATGAAAGCTCGCGGACAGACCAACTTTCCGCCATAGACTTCGTGTGACACCGAGACGCCTGCTAGTCGATGAGGCGTCAGCCGGCGCAACTGAGATGCCAGTGCGGCGATTTTCTCGTTGTACGCGCCAATCGTCTTGTCTTCTGACTTGAGCTTTATGTGGCTCTTTCTCAACAGTCCATTCAGGCGCCCGAGTGAACGCCCCTTCCGCGCCACCAGCTGAACTTCTGCGGCACCTTCATCAGCGAGCCGTACGCAAAGAAGAGCCTTCCGCTGCGTGGACGACTCTCGCGCAAGAGCCGTCGTGACACGCTGGCGAAGATCGGAAGCTTCGCTATGACGCCGATGGCCAACGGCCGAACCGCACGCCAAGGTCGTCGTCGCTATCAATGCCACTCCGGTCACAGCGATTCGTCGACGCACCACCATCAGGCTGGCCGCTAGTAGATGGAGTGCAGGACATGAACATGAAGCACATGTTCGGCTGTGCTGATCGGCTCGTACGCGTCCGTGCAGCTGTTCGTGTAGCCGATGTGAATACCGTACGCCAAGTGATTCTTATAAACGGGCGACCCACTCGAACCGCCTTCGAGGTGTTTACTGTATCCCGTAGCGCAGACATCGAATTCTGTCAGCCCGCGCTCAGTTTTGCCCTGATACGTCAGGGTGCGGTTTAGTGCCACGATAACGCCGCAGTCCTCCTCCGACTCCGGCACTGCGTGTTCCTGTCCGACGCCGCCCGAGCACACCACCAATTCGCTCTTGGGCGACTGTTCCGTCGCTGTCGCGTTGTCGATGATCGTGTAATGCTCATTACGCGCCAGTTCTGACCCGCCATAGGTGATGACAATTGGTTCGATAGGCTGAAGTACGACGAATTCGCCCCAGAACTCAGTCGGCGATAGTGCGATCAATCCGAAATCACCTTCGCTTGTCGTCGTGATGCCTTCATGTTCGTGAGCGTAGACAAAGGAATGCGCCTTGCCAATGTTGCGCAGCCCCCATTCGTAGCTCTGCGCATGTTCTTCGCTTTCTCCAGCTTCGTGATACTTAGCTTGCCAGGTCTGACCAACGCCGCCAGATCCAGGAAAGCAATGGCCTGCCGTCATAACATACGGCTTATTGTCGTATATGGAGGTGGCGATAAACCCTGCGGTGCATGAATTGACGATGCCAGCGCTTCTAATCCGAACTCCTCCGCGCAATGGTCGACTGCAAGCTCCAACAAGACAATTGTTCAGGCCCCCGGGCAGAGTGCTTTCGCCCACTTCTTTGACGAGGTGCGGCACGCTGAGCGATGCGAGGGCACTGCTCAGTTCGCTTGATTCGCCGGACGACAGCGAATTCGTCTTGGTGATAATCAGCGCGTCGTGTTGTGCACTGATGGCCAATGAGAGATGATTGTGTTCGATTAGTGTGTGAAGCGATGAGGTGAGAGAGTTCTCCGCTTCTTCTAGAGCGGACCATGAAGCTGAAGCAGCAACTGATTCGGCATTGTCCGCCAAGCCGAGGTTATCGAGGTCTTGCTCAAGCGTTTTTTCGTAGCCTTCAGAAGTGAGTCCGAGCTTTAGCGGCTTTTCGCTGGTCGGGTCAAACCACTCGCCCGTGTAGTTGGGACCGAGTTGTTGAGAAAGCTGGGAATCGAGCACGACGGCGTGGTCTTGCAGGTCGAGGGCTTTCTTCGCCGCTGTGGCTTCGATGCCGGCGTAAGCTGCGTAGAAGCCCGAGGCGTCTTCTTGTGCGGCTGGTTCCTCAAGCTGACTGCCAAACTGGTCGTAGTAGTAGACGCCGATGCCACCGCCGGGGTTCGTCACGGTCGTCTGTTCGGTTTCGTAGGCGAGCGTGGTCATTTCGTCTTTGGAGCCAGCTTTTTTGACCGTGCCGTTGACGAGCTTTCGCAGCGAGGAGACGCGCTTCTGCGTGTCGTAGACCACCACCCACGTACCGCTTTCGTCATCGATGCTTTCCATCAGCCCTGAGGCCGT
This sequence comes from Solirubrobacteraceae bacterium, assembly GCA_036513795.1. Taxonomy (GTDB): domain Bacteria; phylum Actinomycetota; class Thermoleophilia; order Solirubrobacterales; family Solirubrobacteraceae; genus Palsa-744. Next base: position 4,037 of record DATBYJ010000139.1, read on the forward strand.
ACCCGATTTGTAGTAGGTGTATTTGGCTTTTTCTTTGGCCGGGTTGGTGACAGTGACTAGGCGTCCTTCTTTGTAGGCGTATTTCCAGGCTTCGCCTTTTTTGCCTTCGATCTTCGTCACGTCGTGGTTGGTCGCTTCGCGCGTGAGGGTCAGCGTGTGCCCGTGCGTGTCTTTGGCGCCGGTCAGGTAGCCGGAGGCGTAGGTCAGCGAGGTCGTGTTGCCTTCGCCGCCGGGGTCGATCACTTCGGTGGCCTCACCCCAGGTGTTTTCGTTGAACTTCCATTCCACGCCGCTGGGGAACGTGAGCGTGCGCGTTCCTCCTTCGTGCTGGATCAAGCCCTCGTTGAAGCCCGCTTCGCCGGTGAATGCCTTATCGCCAGCGGCGGGGTGCCCGTCGGCCCACTGGGCGCGATCAAAGCGGGTATCCCCGCCGTCGGGCGAGTAGAAGGTTTCGGTGCCGTCCCACGAGTAGCGGAAGAGCCTCGGGTCATCGCCTTTGTCAAGGCGCCAAGTGCCGAAGGCGGCGCCGACGAGCAGATCGTCGAGGCTGTTGTAGGAGCGCCCGAGCTCGGTGTCGTAGCCTTCGGTGGCGTAGTTGACGTCGGGCGCTGAGATCGCGAGGTTGCCGTTGGCGACATTGACGCTCATCACCGAGCCGTTCGCCAAGCCCTGTTGGTAGACCTGGCCCATCGGAGGGATTCCCAGGCGTGGCTCGTAGACGACTTCGAGGCCCGGTTCGGGTGCGGATTCGGTGTTGCCCGACTGCGCGAAGGAGTCATAGCCCGCTTTGGCCTCGTTCTGGGCCTTCAAGAGGATGCCGTGGTTGGATTCGGGGTCGCGGACCCACTGCTCGACCTGGGGGGTGAAGCCGAAGCGGATGTCTTGGCCGACTTCTGAGTGGTTGACTTGGCGTTCGCCGACGACGGTTTTTTTGATGTCGCCCCCGGCCGTGGTCCAAGCGTTGATGCCGTCGTAGCGGTTCCAGGTTACGCAGTTGGTGAAGTCCTTTTCGAGTGCGTGGGCCTCAACCACGATCGGGCTGGTGGTCGTGTCCCAGGAGAGGTGCAAGCGCAGGTAGGAAGCGACGATCACCGAGCCCTTGGGCACCGAGGAGGTGTCGAAGTAGAGCAGCGAGCGGGCAATCCCTTCGGAGGGAGTTGGGGTGTCGGGGCCGACGTAAAGATGTGAGCCGCATTCTTCTTTATTGGCGAAGCCAGAGCTGATGATCGGGCAGTCTCTGCTCACGCCGAACCAGACTTCGGGGTCGATCGTGACGGGGAAGACCCGCCCCGGATCTTTCAGCCACGCTTGATCGAGTACGAGCGTGAGCACGGTGCCGTCGGCGCTCAGCTCGAGGTGAACGGCATCCGAGGAGGGAAACGGGCGATTGGGATTGGCGTCGCTCGCGCGCGGCGGCGTGAGCGTATAGATGGTCTCCCCGGCCCCGTTCTCGATCAGCACTGAGCCGCCGTCCTGCATGCTGGCGTGAAGGCCCTCGGCGAGACTCAGTTTGTAGCGGTAGCTCGTGGGCGCGTCGGCGCTAGAGAGCGTCAGCGTCTCGCGCACGGCCTGCGCCGTCGCCGCATAGGTGACGTCGGTGCGCGGCAAGCTCGAGCGGTAGATGCGCTGCGAGCCGGCGGCCGCTCCTTCGCTCTGCGCCGCACCTTCGAGCTGGAAGGAGAGCGCGCGCGCTCCCGTGCCGACCGAGACAGCTCCGGAGCCGAGCGAGGCGGGCAGGCTGATCGGCACAGGCGAGGCCTGCGGGCTCCAACTGCCGTCCGCTTGCTGCACGAGCTGATCTTCGATCGGCTGCCAAGAGCCGTCACCCGCGCGAAAGTTGATCGGGTGGTTCTGTAGGCGTTGGGAGTAGGCGCCGTTTGAGAGCAGGTAGGTGTCGGAGTTCTCGCCTCGCAGTTCGGGCAGCTCGTGCAGCACCGTGACGGGCTGATCGGGCTGCTGGCGTTCTGCGAAGGTGGGTGAGGCTTCGGCTTCGCCGGGTACTTCCGGGCCCTCGGGGCCTTCGACTTCGACCCCTGGGGCTTCCTGTTGGCCGGTGGCCGCCGAGGCGACGCCCGCGCTCGTCGCGCCGATGCATAGCGCGCACAGCAGGCATGCGGCGATGCGTGCGAACAGCAGCCTGCGACCAGCAAGCACACGTGCCCTTCTCTCCAGCGTCGAGCTCATGACCCCCCACCCTTCGCTTGCGAGCCCGATCGCCCTATGTCCTCCCGACTTCGGGAGCTGCCTGTGCCTCGCGGAGTGGTGTACTGCACAGTCGCACGGGTTGTCAAGTGCAATAGGCAAAATAAAACGCACTGTGCGATTGATGCGTATAAATACCGCTGTGTCGAACGTACCTCGCTCGACGAAGATCGACCGCTCGGGCGCAATCAGGGAACCCGGCCGAGAGCGACCGCTCGAGCGCAGCAGACAAGGGTCGCTTACCGGACAGGCACGAGACTACGGTCGACGGGGTGGTGTAAGACGGGTGCTTGTAGATCACACGCGCGACCAAGAGGTAAAGGGCTCTCGTACAGAGAGTACAACTAAGGGCATGTCGCACAATCGGCGTTGGGCGTCCGCAACGCCAACCGGTCGTAGCTCGGTCTCGTTAGGTGCTATTGCCGCTGACGACGGCGCGAAGTCCAGCTAGGGTGCTCCCAGAGGGCGCACCATCCGAGCAGGAGTTGCTGTAAGTGAGCGTGCCACCGGCTTGTGCTGCGCTGTATATGGTGATGATCTTTCCGAATGTCGCTGTGAACGAGATCGTAAGCGCTGCTTGATCACCTGGGCTGACCGCCACGGCAGGCCAGCTGAAGTGGGTGTCTCCCGCAGCCGCAGCTTCGGTCGTTGCGCGCACCGTCCCGTTGATGCTGAGCGTCAGGTGCGCAGTGACGGAGGAGTCCGGATCGATCTGGATGAGGGCGCTCGAAAGCGAAGCTATACCGGCAGGTACGGTGAACGTCTGGGTTGCGGAGCCGCCGGGCATCGACTCCGGCCTGCCTGGATTGCCACGACACATCGCGTGGCCCACAGTGGCTGGGCCGTAGTTGCTGTAGGCGTCGACGGCATGGGGTGCGATATAGGTGAACTGATCGCCCGTCGTCGTGCTGCTTTGTCCGTTCGGACCGGTTATGGTCACATCGACAGTCCCGCTTCCGGCGGGCGAGACCGCTTCGATCGAGGTCGGCGAGGCCACTTTGAAGCTCGCGGCCTCGCTCCCGCCGAACTTAACGGCCGTCGCGCCATCGAGATCCGTCCCCGCGATTAGTACAGGCGTCCCGCCGGCCTGCGGTCCGGAGCTCGGGCTTACGCTCGTGATGGACGGTGCAGGCGCGGGTGCGAGTACGTAGGCGACCACGCCGAGGCTGGTGCCTGCGTTCGGCGCATAGGTCGTCGAGCGTAGTTTGAGTTTGTGCTTGCCTGCGGGTAGCTGTGCGGTATAGACCGCGGCCGAAGCGATCGCGCCAGGGCCGACGGGACCGTAGGTAGCGTTCTCGAGCGCTGTGGCTTCAGCCCCGATCAGTTCAAGCGCACCGGTCCCCTGTCCCCCTGCGACGATCACGACGATCTCGTTAGCACTGGCGGTCGAGAGCGGCAAAGTTACGGTCGCGCCTTTGATCGGCTTGGTCGGTGTACGTGTAGCTTTGTGCGCGGCTTTCGAGTGCTGTGCCGAGAAGGCCTGAACGACGTTGTAGCCGTCGAGCCCAGCGGCGGCGATCGCCGTGCGGGCGGAGGCGGTCGAAAACGAGCCGTTGTTCGAGGAGCTGTGCCCGATCGAGATCGCTTGGTTCGATCCTCCAGGCACCGAGACCGCGAGATCCTGGCCTTCGACCCAGCTGATCGAGCCGATTGAGGCTTCGCCTGCGCTGCTGGCGACATAGAAGTACTCGCCGTGGCCGACTGGCAGCGAGGTCGACTGCGTCGGCGCGATTGTCGAGTCAATGCCGGCAGACGCGCTCGCAGCGAGCACGAGCGCGGATAGCGTGGCGATCAGGCTTCCCCTTAGAACCCCTGCGAACATGCGCGCCCCCCTAAGTGGACAGTGATCCGAGCGGTCGACGAGCTGTGCCTGGGACTGCTAGGCGTTGTCGCACGATACGTGCCAGGGCCGAGCTGGCAAGTGATGTTTCTCGCTCAAGTGGAGCACCCTTAAGGTCGCATAGCCCACGAGAGCGACCAAGATCGTTACAATCCGGCGGATTCTGTTATCCAGAATTAGGCGCTCCGAGCGGTAGCGCCTTTAGTCGCTAGCAGGAGGGTGACGATGCGTCAAGTTCGTGATTTTCCCTTTTCCGTCCATCGTGCCGTCGCGGGCATCGGCGTCGCTCTGTCGCTGATGTGGCTGCCGGCCATCGCCATGGCATCCAAACCAAGAACGTGGGACGTCACACGGGACTTTGCTGCGCACAAGAGGGTCAACCCGGCACCAGACAAATACAAAAACCCTGCCGTCTGGAACTGGCTGTACGGGGAGGCTGACATACCGAGCAGCTATCACCTCATGGAAACCTTCTTCCCTCCCGCCACAATTAGAAAAGAATGCGGCGTTCGCGGATTCTCCGAGTGGAACAGCACCAGCGACCTCTTCGGCCTGCCGGTCGTGCTGTTCAACGCTGGTCCGACTGTCGAAAGAGGCGCCGCCCCGTGCGCGCCGTCCGCTGAATATCCCACCAAGACCTTCTTTATGCATCCAGACAACGGATCGTCCTTGGCCTCCGTCGTCGGCTGGAAATCGCCCGTCAACGGGGTTGTGACCGTATCCGGGTCAGTCCGACCGACCGACTCAAACGTCCAGGGAGTCGTGTGGCAGCTCGACCAGGGCGAAACGATCTTGTTGGGACCATCGGAAAAGGCCGATACCAGTGAAACGACGTTCGGGCCCGTGACGGTGGCCGTGACGACGGGGGAATTTCTCTACTTCGGAATGAGTCGCGGGGCCGGCGGCGGCTCTTATGACACAACCGCAGTCACGCTCCATATCGTTTCCTAACGATCAGTGCGTGCCCCAGAACCGGCGTCAAATCCGTTTCCGAATGATCTGGCGAACTACAACGTGGGGCTTATCCGCGCGATCCCCGTTCGCCTGACCGAGCACGAGCACGCTCTGATCGAGGGTCTCGCCAGTCGCGGGCCGAAACCGAAGGTCAGCTCAAGCTGGAGCAGCACGACCTCCTCGTGGCACTGGAGCTTTTGACGACGTGGCCACGGTCTACGCGGAGGCAGACGAGCGGACGAGGCGCGGCTACACCCAAGCCTTTTCAAAGGCATCAGATCACGGCACGCTGGGATGACGAGCATCACCGCCCGCACGTCGAAGTCGTGGACGTCGAGCTGACCGAGCCCTACGCCGCCCTTTTGGCCGAGAACACGACGGACGAAGCGATGACTTGGGGCCGGTCATACAGGCCCGAAGAGGCCCAAACGCCAGAAAACGCCCCCAGGAGCCGGACGGGCGACTCCCAAAGACGTTTTCTGGTGGAGACCTTTCGATCTTCTTCAAACTGGCGGAGAGGGCGGGATTCGAACCCGCGATGGAGTTTGACCCCCATACTCGCTTAGCAGGCGAGTGCCTTCAGCCTCTCGGCCACCTCTCCCGGGTTTTGGAACGGCAGAGTTTAGAGGCTGCCGGACAGCCCGAGCGGGCGCTCCGCCTTCGGTCGGGCCGCATGCAAGACGGCGTGCGGACCTCTCGAAGCCGCCTCCAGCAGTCGTTAGCCTGAGAGCAGTCGTCCCGGAGGGGTGGCAGAGCTGGTTGAATGCGACGGTCTTGAAAACCGTTAGACGGGCAACCCCCGTCTCGGGGGTTCGAATCCCTCCCCCTCCGTTTCTACGCCGCTGGGCGCACCACTTGGGATAGACCGCTGGACGCAGGTTCGACGCCGACCGCTCCACGTTTGCGGATTTCGCGACATGGGTAGCCCAGAGCCATGCCACTCGGAACGTCCATCTTCCTGATCGCCGTAGGCGCGATCCTGCGCTACGCCGTGACGGCGAGCGTGTCGGGCATCTCGATCCACACGGTCGGCCTGATCCTGATGATCGCCGGCGCCGTCGGCCTGGTCATCGCGATCTGGCAGTGG
>DATBYJ010000140.1:0-6473 GCA_036513795.1 Solirubrobacteraceae bacterium
CATCGCAAAGGCCGTGTGTGACTGGCTGGGTGAGCACGGCGGTTCGCTACGGCAAGCTGACCTGTCCGAGTACGAGGCGATCGAGCGTGCACCGATCAGACTCGCCTACCGTGACCGCGAGATCCTCACCAACCCACCGCCGTCGGCGGGCGGCACGCTGCTCGCATACGCGCTCGCGCTGCTCGATCGCGGCCCGTCGCCGCCGCCGCTACACGCGGTAATCGCGGCCATGCAGGCTGCCCAGTCCGAGCGCACGCCGGAGTTTGTCGAAGGCCTGGGCGAGGATGGGTTCCTCGAGCGATTCTTCGCCAGTCGCCTCGGCTCGACCACCCACATCTCGGTGATCGACTCCTCCGGCTTTGCCTGCAGCGCCACCTGCACCAACGGCGAGGGCTCCGGCGTGGTGGTTCCAGGGACCGGCATGCACTTGAACAACGTGATGGGTGAGGCCGACCTCAACCCGCTCGGCTTTCATCGGCATCCGGCAGGGCGGCGGATGCCGAGCATGATGGCCCCCGCGGTGGTCATGCGCGAGGGCGAAGTCGAGCTGGTCTTGGGCAGCGCCGGCTCCAATCGCATCCGCTCGGCGATCCTGCAGACGATCATCGGTGTGGTCGACCGGGATCTCGACGTGCGCCAGGCGGTGGACGCTCCGCGGGTGCACTTCGAGGATGGTGTCGTGTTTGCCGAGCCCGGGATCGACCTCTCCGGCGTCGACGGCGACGCCCGAGTGGTCCGTTTCGGTGCGCCCAATCTGTTTTTTGGTGGCGTCCAGGCTGCGCTCAGGCGCGATTCGGGAATGACAGGCGCTGGCGATCCGCGACGTGGTGGTGTGGCGGTGAGCGAGTGAGAGTGCCTCTGGCGATTGGCGCTGTTGGTGCGGCGCTCGCCTTTGGTGGGTGTGGCGGAGTGCAAGCGGCCGATTTGTTCATTGTCTATCGCTCCGGCTCCACTGCGCAGGCGAAGCTGACGCTACTGGTAGACGAAGAAGGCGGCGTCACCTGCAACGGGCGCGCTGCTGCGAGCAAATTGCAGGACGCACAGATAGTCGAGGCTAGGGATATCCAAGAAGAACTCGTGAAACCCTCATCCAGCCACCTGTCGCTGGCACCTAGGGCGGGCTCTGTGCTCAACTACATCGTGCGCGACGAAAGCGGAAGCGTCCGCTTCAGTGACAACTCAGCCGCCCAGCCGGCCGTGTTGCACAAGCTGCAGCTGTTCGTGCTGCAGACTGCACAGCAGATCTGCGGGCTGCCGGGTTGAGTCACCGCAGCGCTTGCCGATGGCCGGCCGGCGGCGGCGTGCCTAGCCGAACCTGACCTTGCCATTCGACAGTGCCCGCATTTGGGCGCGCTCGATCAACTCCAAACGCTCGATCGCCGTGCGGATAAGCAGGGCGATTAGACGCAGACGCTCGTTCTCGGAGCGCAGCTCGAGCAGTTCCTGCTTTGCCTCCACGTCGAATTCAACCGTTGCTGCGATCCCGTAGGAGTCAATTTCCTCGAGCTCTGTCGCCTCGATCTCCCGGTCTGTCGCCTGCATCACCAACTCTCGGTAGAGCTCTCGTGCATCCTCGGCCGCGCTCGCGTCGATCTCCTCGTCGGTCTCTTCGAGGAACTCCACCACCCCCGCTGGGTAGGGGAGATTGTGCTGGCGCTCGAGTAGGCGGAACGGTCGGGTGCCACGGGCGAGGATGTTCGAGCGTCCGTCGTCCATACGCTCGAGCACCTGCTCGATCGCACAGGCACAGCCGACGGGCTTCAGCTCCTCATCGGAGAGCCACACGATCCCGAATTCGCCTCGCGGCGAACCAGGCTCTGCCTGCAGGCAGAGCTCGATCATCGCGCGGTAGCGATCCTCGAAGATGTGCAACGGCACGGCCTCCGTCGGCAGCGCGACGATTCCCAGCGGGAACAGCGGAAAGCCGCTGGCGAGGCGCTCGGGCATACGCCCGAGTTTAGGAAGACGGCTTGTGTGCGGCGATCATCAGGTTGTAGAAGATGGCAGCTGGCAGCCGTGACTCGAGCAGGCGACGGTCGAGCCCCTGCAACAGCAGGTAGCCGCGATATGCGTACATCCGCCAGGCCCACGGCACGTCTTCTGGATTGGCGGTGGCCTCCAGCGTACGGTTGGCCCATCCGAACCAGTTTGCCAGCAGCTCCTCACCGGTGACACGTATGTCCTCGAATCCAGCTGCGCGAGCAGCACGCGAAAGCTCTACCGGGGCGAATGCATGCACATCGACGACGCTCTCGAGCGCCGCATCGGGCTCGCCGCCGTCACCCAGCGGTGCCGGTGCGGCTCTGATCGCGCGTCGCCATGCGGGTGCCGCGGCCGTGGCGAAGCGCTTGGGTACCGTTGCTAGGCGATCGCCATAGCGGGACGGCTCGCCCGCGAACAACACTGTGCCGCCAGGTGCCAGGACCCGCTCGAACTCAGCGAAGGCTCGCGGGAGGTCGGGGATGTGATGGAGCACTGCGTGGCCCAGCACCAGGTCAAAGCTCTCGTCGGCGAACGGCAGGCGCTCGGCATCAGCTGGCTTGGTTTGCACATTCAGGTCAAGTCGTGATGCGTTGTTCTGCAGCGTCTCGAGCATGCCTGGCGAGATGTCGCTGCACGTGGCCGCGCCGATCAGGCCGGCACGAAGCAGGTTCAGGCTGAAATAGCCGGTTCCAGAGCCGATCTCGAGCGATCGCGCGTAGTGGCCGGGCTCATGACCAAGCGCCTTGCGGACCTTGGCGCTGACCTGGCTAAGCCCGAGCTCGCCGAAGTCGATCCCCCACTTGGAGTCGTAATGGTCGGCTGCCACGTCGTGGTAGCGGGTGTTGGCGTCGCGGATCTCCTCCGCGCTCAAAACAGATGGCATGGGCGGACCATATACTCGCGCGCCGTGGCCGCGTCTCCAACTACCGGCCTGACTATCCCAAACATAGGTATCTCTTGACAACAACCTCTGGCTCGGAGCCAGCTCCTATCGTCTTTCAGCAGCGCGACCAGCCCGAGGGCGTGCCACCCCTAGCACTGACCGGCGAGCGCACGCTGCCGGACGTGCCCGAGGAGAACTACTGGTACCGCCGTCACCTCATCGTGTACGAGTGGATCGCCGCGCGAGTACGAGGGTTGCGCGCGATCGACATGGCCTGCGGTGAGGGATATGGCTCGGACGTGCTCGCGCACAGCGCCGCCAGCGTGGTTGGCGTCGATGCCAACCCCGAGGCTCACGAACACGCGCGGCTGCGCTACGTGCGCCCCAACCTACGCTTCGAGCGCGCCCTCATCGACGGCTTCTCCGAGCAGGCCGACGCGGTGGTGTTCCTGCAGACGATCGAGCACATCGAGGATCCTGGCGCCGTGCTTGACCACTTTTGCTCGCTCATCGGCAGCACTGGAACCGTGTTCGTGTCCACTCCCAACGTCCTTACCCTGGCTCCCAAGGGTGCCCCGCGCTCAGACAATCCCTGGCACGTCCACGAGTATCGCCAGCACGAGTTCGAGCAGCTCTGCCAGGCACACTTCTCGTACGTGGAGCTCTACGGCCTGTTCCATGCGCGCAAGCTGCGCGCGCATGAGCTAGCGCTGCGCCTCGGTTGGGATCAAGTGCACGCACGACTCGGCCTGACCAGCCGCTTCTACGACTGGTTTACGCCCGCGATCGCCGCCTCTGACTTCGAGTTGCGCGCCGCCGGCGAGGCCAATCTGGATCGCGCGTTGGACTTCCTCGCGGTGTGTCGACCGTGAGCACCGGCCGCGATCGCGGCGCACTAGCGATCGTCCTGCACACACACATGCCCTACGTCGAGGGCTTTGGTCGCTGGCCCTTCGGCGAGGAGTGGCTGTGGGAGGCGATGGTCGGCTGCTATTTGCCGCTGCTCGACCTGCTCGACGAGGGAGCGCCGCTGACGCTGTCGTTGACGCCCGTACTTTGCGACCAGCTCGAAGCCCCCGGCATCGATAAGCGTTTCGCCTCCTTCATCGAGGATGTGCGGCGCAAAACCCACGAGGAGGACGCAGCCGGACTGCGCGCTGGAGGCCATGAGCAGCTGGCGCTCGAGCTCGAGCGCTCATGGCGAGAGTACGCCGGGGCGCTTGAGGGCTTTCGTAGGCGCGGGGGAGATCTGCTGCGTGCGCTTGCGCCGCACGCTCAGTGGACCTCGTCCGCGACGCACGCGATCCTGCCGCTGTTGGCCACCGATGCGGGGGTGCGTCTACAGGTGCGTACCGGGGTGCAGTCGCACCGCCGGCGCTTCGGCGAGGACTGGCGCGGTGGCTTTTGGCTGCCCGAGTGTGCCTATGCGCCGTGGCTCGAGCGAGCATTGGAGGACGCCGGTGTAGGTGCGGTGTGCGTAGAGCTGAGCAACCGCTTCGGCATCGGTGCCCGCGAGCACCTCTATCCGACCGTCACTGAGTCGGGCGTGGCATTCGTACCGATCGACCGCGCCACGATCTCGCTCGTGTGGAGCGACGCTGGCTACCCAGCCGCCGGCGCGTATCGCGACTACCACCACCACACGATCCACCACCACAACCCCTGGAACAACGACGGCGACGCCTACGACCACGCCACGGCACTGTCTCTGGCTCGGCAGCATGCTGCGGACTTCGTCACACAGACTCTGGCTCGTGTGCGCCGCGCGAACGAGTCAGGCGGCGCACCATTGCCCGACGGCGGGCTGGTGGTCTGTGCGCTCGACACCGAGCTGCTTGGGCACTGGTGGTATGAGGGAATCGATTGGTTGCGCGCCGTCGTCGCTGAGTGTGCTCGCCAGGGGCTCGAGCTGGTGCGCTTGGACGACGCGCTCGTAGGCGCCGAGCACGCACCGGCTGGTGGGGAGCTGCTGGCCGGCTGGCAGGCCAGCACCTGGGGCAAGGACGGCGATCTGTCGACCTGGTCCGGTGCGCCAGTTGCAGACATGGCGTTTGCCGCGCGCGCCGCTGAGTTGCAGGTCGTGGCCGCGGGCGAGCGGGTCGGTACAGGCGCAGTGCGCGAGCTGCTGGCGCTGCAGGCCAGCGATTGGCCGTTCATGGTCGACCGTGCGATCGCCGCCCCATACGCGCACGAGCGCTTCGACGGTCACAGGCGTGCGCTTGCACGAGCGCTGGCCAACGGTCAGCAGGCCGAGGTTGGTGGTCTGCGCAACCTGGCCGTCGACGCCGAGCGCGCCTGTCTGCTCGATCCGTCGTAGAACCGCTCGGGCTTCACTCCCAGCGCATCGTCTGTGGCGTCTCTCGCATGCGGATCACACGTGCGGGCGTACCCGCGACCACAGCGTTCTCGGGCACCTGCTTGGTGACGACCGAGCTCGTGCCGATCACGCTGTTCTCGCCGACGCTCACCCCGCGCAGGATGCACGCGCCGTAGCCGACCCACACGTTGTGTCCAACACGCACGTCGCGCTTGTAGATGCCCTGAAGGCGGATCGGGCGCTCGACCTCGGTGACGCCGTGGTCGAAGTCGATCAGCATCACCCGGTCGGCGATGATGCACTCCCGCCCGATCGACACGTGCTGATAAGCGGAGATCGTGCAGTCCTGGCCCATCACCGTCTTCGCACCGATGCTCACCTCGCCCTCGTGCACGCGGATCTTGGTCCCATGCCCGATCCACGACCAGCGGCCGATGCGCAGCGTCGCATGGCGACCGATCTCGAGGGTCACATTTGGGCAGATGAAGCAGATGCCGTCTGTTTGCAGGCGCTTGCCGAAGCGCAGCTTGAGAAGTGCATAGCGACATAGCAGCCGCGCGTAGTGGCGGTTCAGCATGTTGTTGGCGCGCATGAAGCGCAGCAGCTCAAGCGGCCCGCCGTGCAGCGGGGCGGGCGCCAGTCGCGCGGCGGTATCGGCCTGCTTGGCGCGAGCCTCCGCGTCGTCGTCGGTGGCAGCAGCGTCTTTGGCGTGATCCGCGGTGTCGGCAACCAGCTCCATCGCGCTCGAATCGTAAGGGACAGCCCGACGGGCTGGGCACTCCCGCGAGGCGATGACGGCTCGATGCGGGGCGGGTAGACAGCGCGACCCCTGCGATGATTGCGCCGGGATGACAGAGCCGACGCTAGCCCAACGCCTGCTCGACGGCGACCGCCGTGCGCTCGCCCGCGCGATCACGCTTGTCGAGGACAATCGCCCTGAGGGCTGGGAGCTCGTGCGCGAGGTCTATCCCCACACCGGCAAAGCGGAGGTGGTGGGGTTCACCGGGCCTCCGGGAGTGGGCAAGTCGACGCTCATCGGTGCGCTCACCAAGGCGCGGCGACAGGCGGGCAGGAGCGTTGGTGTGCTGTCGATCGACCCATCCTCGCCGTTCACACAAGGCGCGCTGCTGGGGGACCGCATTCGTCTCACCGAGCACTTCCTCGACCGTGGGGTGTTCATCCGCTCGATGGCCAACCGCGGTGCGCTCGGCGGGCTGTCCGAGGCGGCGCTACAGGCGGCGCTGCTGCTCGACGCCGCAGGCCGCCAGGACGTGTTCGTGGAGACCGTCG
>DATBYJ010000141.1:0-2040 GCA_036513795.1 Solirubrobacteraceae bacterium
CGAGTAGCGCGCGCATTCCGCTGCAGAACGTCGCCTTGGTGCTGTCGTTGCCGGCGGCCATCAGCAGCAGGAACCCCATCACGATCTCGTGGTCCTCGAGCCGCTCGCCGTCGAGCTCCGCGTGCACGAGCACGCTCGTCAGGTCATCGGTCGGCGCCGCGCGTCGTTCGGCGATCAGCTTGCCGCAGCGCGCGAACACCTCGGGCACCTCGCGCTCCATCACGCTCTGCGCACCCTCCGGCGTCGCGTCCGGGTCGCCCGCGCCGACGATCGCGTTCATCAGATTCGCCCATGCCTCATCGTCCTCGGGCGCCAGGCCCATGAAGCTGCCGATCACCCGCGCGACCACCGGCTGGGCGACGTCGCTGACCAGATCGCAGGTCTCCCGGGCGGGCGGGCCCTCCAAACGCTCGAGTACCTCGATCGTGATCGCGCGGATCGCGGCCTCGTGCTCGGCGATCCGCTTTGGCGTGAAGCCACGCTGGAACAGCGCCTTCAGGCGGTCGTGCTTGGGCGGGTCCATCCCGATGAACATCGCCTGCTGCATCTCCAACGACAAGCCTGCGTTGGACGCGGTGAAGCCGCCGACTTCGGAGGAGTAGGTCTGCCAGTCACGGCTGACCTCGAACACGTCCTCGGCGGTCGTCACCGACCAGAAGCCGGCTTCGTCGGGAAACTCAGCGATGCCGCTCGACCAGTGAACTGGACACTCAGCGCGCAACCGCCTGAACAGCTCCAGCGGCGGCCCTTGCTGGAACTGGGCGCGGTCAGCAACGCCCAGCTCGTCAAGCGGCGTCTGATCCTGGCTTGTAGTGCTCACGATCTCCCCTTCCGGTGGTCGTGTGGCGGCGTCCTTGAGCGGAGCCTACTCCACATAACTCCGCCCGTTGCGCCTTTAGGCCGAAAGGGCTGCGCAGCCCTCACTGAGCGTCAGAGCGTCAAACTGCTTAGGGTCTCCAGACGGCGCTGCCCCAACACCACGCTCTCTACCCGTCTTCCCCGCTATAGCGCTTACAGCGGAGCGAGCGCGTCGCCGGCGCCCTCAGCCGCCAAACGCTACGGCTCTGCGAGTTACCGGCCGTGCGCGGAACTCTTCCTCGCCCGAATCTCGATGCGGTGCAGCACGATGGTGTGACCCGCTAAGTCCCACGACCGCTTCTCGTCCACCAACGCGGAAGCAAACTACGAGTCTGCGGAGCCGCTCTCCGATGCGAGGCTGAGGTCGCCGAGCGCGCGCTCGTGGTCCCAGTAGAGCACGAGCCTGCTGACCCCTGCCGTCGCGGACGTGAACAGAGCCGCTACCTCCGTCTACATCTGCCCCAGCTCGACTCCGCTCGTCTTGCCGCTTCCCCCGTTCTAACGGTTGACCACGAGTATGCGCTAGTCGTTGAGCCTCGGCGCTACTCTTGGCGAGTCGCCCTTACGCAACAAGAAGTGGGCCATGGAAAGCAGGTTTGATCTTCGCGTGACCCCAGCGCTCTGGGCACGCCAGTGAGCAAGAGCGGTACGAGTGCTTCCTCCTTGGAGTCTGGCTCGCTCTCACAGCTACAAGTGGCTCCTCGGAACCCGCGCCGTTACACAGGCACTCTCAGGGTCCGCCGGTATCCAAGTCTGGCGGCAAGATGTCGACTATGCACGACCGGCTGAGGTCAATCGGATCTCTCAAGGTTGTCTGGTAAATTCGTCGATCACGTTTGCGTGGGTCTAGCCAGAAATCATCCCGCGGTGCGACCTTCACGAATCCTCTCGGAGAGACGGCGAACGGTACAGTCGGAATCCGAATGCGTCGCAACTGATCGTAGTATTGCTCGTCGAGGTCCGGGAACATGGCGTTCTCTTGGTACAGAACGCGGGTTGTCGGAACTAGCTCTGACGTATTCTTATAGCCGATCTCGTTATACCAGTCATACGGGCACTCAAGCTCATCATCTGAAGCGCTGATTTGCACCGTTGGATCGACTGCCAATTCTGCGAGTGTTCGTGTGAGATGCACTGCGAGTAGGGTTCGCAGGGTGACGATGTCCTCGCGGTAGCTGGGGG
>DATBYJ010000142.1:0-23151 GCA_036513795.1 Solirubrobacteraceae bacterium
ATGCTTTCCCGGTAGCGACCCTCGGCGAGCTGTGTGCGCTCCACGAACGGCATCGACTGGAGCAGCGTCTGGTAGGCGGCCTGGACGTTCTGTCCGCTCGAGCTCGCGCGCACGAGGATCAAGACGATGGCACCAAGCGAGGCGGCGTGGCCCCGCCCCAGCTCGTACAGCATGAACAGCCCGCCCACGAACAGCAGTGAGATGACCGCTGCATACAGGTTCGACGCGAGCCTAAGCAGCACTTGCGTCGCGAACAGGTGCCCGCGGGCGGTGCTGATGAAGCCGTCCATCCGCTTGCGCTGAGCCGCGCTGGCACCAAACACCTGCGTCTCCTCCGCCACCCGGATCGACTCGGCAATCCCGCGTGCATATTGCAGTTGCGCCTGGGAGAGAGCACGCGCTCTCCGCACCCCAGTCCGGCGCAGTGGACGCAACAACCCGAAAAGCGACACGGTGAGGACGACGACAAATACGGCCGCAAGGACGTTAAGCGCGAACGCTGAGAGCAACATCACCGCCAGCAGCAAGCTTGAGGTGATCAGGCCCATCGCGCTGTACATCGCCGACGTCGCCTGCGCGACCTGGCCGGTCATCGTTTCCTGCAACTGCCCCTCGCGGTCACGCGCCTGCACGTCCCAAGACGCTCGTGAGAAGGAGTGAAACAGTTCCGTGCGCAGCTTTGCTTGCATCCGCGACGCAATTCGCGGCGGCAGCATCGACAGGGGCAGCTGCAGCAACAGGCGCGCAAACACGACGGCCAGCGCGATCATTAGCAGCGTGCTCACCGACGGACGCGCATGAAATACCCAGATGTGAATGCGCGCCTGCCTAGCGCCTTTGGCTAGTGTGGCAGCTGTCTCCGCAAGCAAGATCAGTAGTGCTGATTCGGACAACCCCATGAGGATCGTGCCGAAAGCGAGCGCAAACACCGATCCGGGCTGACCACCGAACAGCGAACGCAGCTGCGCAAAGGTTGACGTGTCCGACGGCTGTTGCTCGCGGGCCTTGGACATGGGGGAAGCCAACGCGACTCCATCTACGCCTTTGATCACGCACTCGCCCCCAATGCGGCAACGACGGGGACCGTTGGGTGTCTGCGCAAGGCCGCACGACCGGGACCAGCGAACCAGTATGCGACTACACCTGGGAGGAACCACAGGTACACGCCGGCAGGGGTCACCGCGAGCGTTGGACCGACGAAGCCCTGGACGGTATAGCCCACATACACGGCGACCGCCGCGACGAGATACATGCGCAGCTCGGGATCGACCACGCGTCTGAGTCCCTTCAACGCCAGCCCAAGCGCAGCGATGCTGAGGCCGACCCACAGAAGCAGTCCGGGCGCCCCCAGTTCAACCGCCAGCAGGTTGAGTGCCGACCCCGCCCCGCTGACC
Source organism: Solirubrobacteraceae bacterium (assembly GCA_036513795.1). Lineage (GTDB taxonomy): Bacteria > Actinomycetota > Thermoleophilia > Solirubrobacterales > Solirubrobacteraceae > Palsa-744. Next base: position 1,395 of record DATBYJ010000142.1, read on the forward strand.
TTTTCGCTTTCGATCGTCACCTTTTCGTGTCCGCCGAAGCCAGCGACAGCGCCGCTAACCCCGAGTCCAAGCCCAAACGGCGCACCCACGATGTCACGTGGGATTTCGTTGAGGTGCTTTTCCTTGCCGTCGCCGCCGGTTTCACGACCACCCACACTTTCGGTCACGCCAGTGATCTTCAAAAGGCTTTCCTGTCGATGGAACACCTGGCTTCCGTCGGCAGCCTCGAGCGCCCACCCGACCCCGCCCGCGACGAGCGCGAGCGCAAGCAGAGCCGCGAGTGGACGCCCCACGCGCAGCCTCGCCAGCAGCGACAGCCCGGCGTAGCTCGCCACAACAACCAACGCCACCACGATCGACGTCCGCGACCCCGAGGTGGCTATCCCGGCCACCGCCCCCATGCAGCACAGCACCAGCGGCCACCTTCGACGTAGGCGCCCACTGGTCAGCAGTGCCAACAACCCCGGCAGCGCGAGCACACCGATTCCGCCACCGAAGCCGCTGTCGGAGCCAAGCGCGGGCGGACGTGGATGGGCGACACCTTCAACGGCGTACGTGCGGCCCGTCTGCCCGCCCTTGCCGTTGACGCGTTCTCCGTAGCCCGGACCCCAGCCAGAAAGTTCGCTTGGGCTGAGACGCGATTGGTAGGCGCCGACAACGCCGTTTGCCAAAGCGATCACACCGAGGACCAAAAACAACTGGCGAAAGCGATGCTTGCTGCGCATCATCAGATACCCAAAAAAGAAGAACGGTACGAACTCGAGCTGCTGGCGATAGCCGCCGAGCGCCTTCAAGAACCCGTGGGTATCAGGGTTGAGTGCCTCAACCAGCGCTACCGCGACGAAACCCAGCACCCAGCCGGAGAGGGGAGGTAGCGACAGCCGCGTCTTCTGCGTAGACGCGCGCATCAGCATGCCCAGCCCGATTGCGATTATGAGGATGTCGCGAAAGCCCGACGCCAGTTTGTTGGCCGCCTCGAGCTTGACCGGACCGTCGAGCAATCCCAGATACAGCACCAACAGGGTCAAGCTCACCGTATAGCGAACGCTTGCCATCAGTACAACCACGCCCACCGCACCGATGATGAGCAGAACCACCTCGAGGATTTCCTTGATCGACGGGTTGGGCATCCCGATGCTGATCGCCAGTGCCAACACCAGCGGAATCAGCGCAGTCATACACACGAGCAGGCGCTCGCGCTTACGGCGGCTGAGCACCGTCGGATGACCCGCTCCGGCTCGAGAGGCCAGATTCGGGTACGACGACGTGCTCATCGGCCAGGGAATTTTGGACGCCATCCGGGCTTGTAGCGCCCGGATAGCCCGTACTTCTCAATGTCTGACTGCGAGACAGCATTGGCAACGACGCCAAGCACCGGCGCGCTGGGAGTCCGCTGCAGCAACTGCACCAGTCGCTGCGCCGAGGTCTCACGCGTGTGCCCGAGGCGGGCCACGAGCACGATCCCGTCGACCATCGCCATCAGCGGCATCACATCGCTGACTTGGAGCGGCGGCGGAGCATCGATCAACACGTAGTCGAAGCTGTTGGTGAGCGCCCTCGTGAGTTCGCTCATCGCCGGGCGCGCCAGCAGGGCGGGCGGGTTTGCCACCATCGTCGCTCCCACTAGTACCGACACCGATCCGGTGGACTCGACCACCGTGGCGGTGGCAGCAGCTGGGCTTTGCGGGCTGCCCATGCCTGCGCCGGCCCGCACGAGGCTGACCTGCTGTAGCGCTTCCTCAACGGTCAGCCTCCCCGCGAGTACGTCCGCGAGACCTTGAGGCCCATCAACGCCCAGCAGCCGGCTTTGCACGGGCCTGCGGAAATCGGCCTCGACTACCACCACCCGCTCACCGGCTTCCGCTTGAGCGATAGCCAGAGTGGCACTGACGGTCGACTTGCCGTCGCCCGGATCGGCGCTCAAACACAGGATCACACGCGGCCCACGCTCGCCGGCTCCATTGCCGTTGCTGGCGGCGCTAGTCGCGTGTCCGACCTGTAGCGTCGTCTGCAAGCGCCACAGTCCCTCACGCAGCGGCGGGGCGGGCGCGGACTGCCCGTCACGATGGACAATTGGGCGTCTAACCGTCTGCAGCGCGGTCATGATTTGAGTTTGGTAGACCTCTTCAATCGCGTTCAGTGAACGCAGGCGACGGTCGAAGCGGCTGACGGCGTAGGCGACGATCGAGGCCAGCAGCAGCCCGATCGCGAAGCCGAAGATGGCGTTGCTTTTTGGATGCGGAGAGACCAGGCGCGCCGTCTTGCGGGTCGCCGGATCGACTTGCGTTACCTGCTTGATCGAGAGATTTGCTTCGAGCTGATTGATCTTGCTGTTGAGCGTCGCCGCCTGCAAGGTGGCGGTAGTGCTGGACGCACCTTTGCCGCCAGATTTCCCTTTGGCGGTCGTATGAGCTGTCTGCCCGGCTTCGATCCTGCGTACCTGCCTGCGCGTGAGTGCAATCGCGGCTGCGACCTCTCTGCGGTAATGCGCGTTCTGGCGTTTGACATATGCCTGCGCGGTGGTGTTGGCAAGCAGCGCCACGCCGCGGCCATTGCGCGCTTCCGCGGTGATACTGATGAACTGGCTCTTTTCAGAGGACTTTGCCTTTGCTTTTCCCTTCAGTGCGGCACGCACGGCAGCGGTCTTGTGTTGTTTGTGCAGACGCGCGTGAACAACTTCCTTGATGATGCTGGAGTTGATCAACACGGCCTGCGTGGCCGGGTTGGGCGCACTTGCCTTCTTGATGGCGCTACTGCCGGAGGCGCTGATCTGGTTCTGTTCTTCGGCGCCGTTGCCTAGGTAGACCTGCGTCGCAGCCGAGTACAGCTTGGGCTCACGCTGGTAGTACTCATAGCTCCCTGCGGCTACCAGGATGCCAACGATGAGAATCAGCCACTTGCGCCGCCAAATGGGGGCGAAAATGGCGGTGGCATCGGTAGTCTCGTTCATCTGCGTTTCGGATCCGTCCAAAGGCTGCTTCCAGCCACCGCCAAGCTTAGGTTGACGCGTAAGTGGACGCTAAAGACTAGCGCGCGTCAGGGCCCAGCAAGCAAGCCCGCATGCACGCGTGCAACGATGTTCATGTGTGGCAATCGGCGTGGTCTCTGGAAACTGGCGCTGATGACCCGCCTGCTGGTTCGCAGCGTACCACGCACGCGAGTGGCGGTATGCAGGCCGTAGCGCTCGAACGGGCTGGCAACTGCGGCAAAGTACGCACTGCGGGCGGCCAGCGAAGACTGATGGCGGTAAGCCATCCCGCAGTGGTAAACGTCAACCAAGAGGTCTACCGCGAGCTCGTTAAACGCGGGTGGAAGGTTACGATCGTGTTACCGAGCCGCTGGCGTCACGAGTACTCACACAAGCCGGTCCGCCCACAGGCGCTGGCGGGCATGGAGAGCGCGTTGCGCCCGACCACAATCGTATTTCCGGGTCGCGTGCAACGACACATCTATCTCACCAGATGCCGCTCGCTGTGTCGCAGCATCGACCCCGATGTTGCATTCATCGAGGCCGAGCCATATGCGCTCGCAGCAACACAATGGTCACACGCACTGACGCGCCTGAATATACCGTTTGGTGTGCAGTGTTATGAGAACATCGATCGGAGCCTGCCGGCGGCGATACGTTGGCTGCGCTCGAGGGTGCTACGTAACGCCGCATTCGTGGCTGCACGCTCCGACAGCGCTGCGCGGTTGGTACGCACTTGGGGGGCGCGAGGAGAGGTCGGATTCGCTCCGCCGGCCGTGCCCAACTGGAGGAACGTGCCAACGGTACCCGCACATCCTTTCACCGTTGGATACGCGGGTCGCTTGATCGAGCGGAAGGGCCTGTTCGATCTGCTGGCGGCCGTCCGCCAGCTCGACGCGCCGGTGGAGCTCGTGATGATCGGTAACGGCGAGCTCAGAGGCCAGTTAGAGGGCCAGACGATCCCTGGGTCACATCTGCGTGTACTGGACGGTCTGACACATGATCAAATGGCCTGCGGCTACGCACAGCTCGACGTGTTGGTAGTGCCTTCACACACGACGGCCACCTGGAAGGAGCAGTTTGGCCGGGTGATCGTCGAGGCGCTCTGGTGCGGCGTGCCAATCGTTGGTTCAAGCTCCGGCGAGATCCCCTGGTTGATCGAGCTGACGGGAGGTGGTTTGGTATTTGCAGAGGGAGATAGTGACGCGCTCGCGGACACATTGCGCAAGCTTCGCGAACATCCAGAGCTACGTAGGGAGCTGGCCATGAGAGGCCGCGCAGCGGTCGAGCGGCTGTTCTCGGTGCCGGCAGCAACCGACCGCCTCGAGCAGATGCTGATTAGCGCGTCAGAGTCAGCTCACAGCTAGATCCATCCAGTCGCCGATATAGCTCGTGGTGCTCGGCGACCATCCTGCTCGTGTCGAACGACTGGGCCGCGTCACGTGCGGCCGCCCCGAGACGCGTGCGCAGCTCTGGGTCAGCTGCAAGCTGCCGCAGCCGAGTCGCGATCGAGCTCGGATCTCGAGTGATTAGAAAGCCGCTGTGCCCATCGACGATCAACTCACGTACACCGTGGACGGGCGTAGCGAGCACAGGCAAGCCGCTGGCGGCAGCCTCGAAGCTGACCAGCGAGAAGCTCTCATAGCTCGTGGGCAACACAAATGCATCGGCCATCTCATAGACCACGTCGACGCCACGCGTGACCCCGAGCCAGTGGACCGAATCACCCACACCAAGGGACTCCGCCAGCGCCTGGTAGTGCGCCCGATCGCCGCCGCCCGCGACAACCAGGTCCCACTCCGGCGCTAACGCAAGTGCCCGGATCACAGCTGCCAGGCCCTTGCGCTCCCACTCGCTGGCCACGAACGCCGCTACCAGTCGCCCCTCGCCGATCGCAAGCGCCGAGCGCTGCGCCGCAGCCGCGTCCGCACGGCCGGGACGCCCGACAGCGAAGTCGGCTGTGTCGATGCCGTTGTGAATGGTGAGAACTCGCTCGGCAAGCGCCGGATAATGCTCGCGGATCTCCTCGGATAGTCCCTGCGAGACACACACAAACGTGGCGGCTCGATTGATTCGAAAGCACACCCGTTCACCGAGTTGCTTCAGCGCGCCTGCCAGCCTGACGTGCCAGCGAAATACCCACGCGGCACGACTTGGCGTGGGAGCGCCAACTTGGTGACAGTAGTGGACCGCGATCACATCGACGTGGTTGAGCACGATCGCACCTGTGGCCTGGACAACACCGCGGCGCCATCTTCGTAGCGCGAGTGACCCCGCCAACATGAACCATGGATAGGCGATGAGAAATGGCCGGCTTGGACCGCGCACCCTGTGAAATGTGACGTTGGTGCCCATTGGCAGCTCGCAGACGCGGGCAATCACAGTGATTCTGTACCCAAGCCGCTCGAGCCCAACCACCAGCCCGGAGAGTTGACGCTCCATCCCCCGGACCGGGCCGATGTCGTGCGCAACGATCGTGACATCACCGGCGACGCGATCTGGCACGTACTCATCTGTCGCCAGCAATCGCGCCCCCGCTGCGGTGCTCATCGCCTACGCGCGCGCAACCGGGCTGGCAGGCACCCTGCCCGTGGCATCGAGCACCTGTTGCATCTGGTGAAAGAACCGCTTACGCATGGCCGCATCAGTAAATTCACACATAAAGCTATCACGGCCGGCAGTGCCGATCTCTTCGCGCAGCGAGTGCGAGGTGAGAAGCGGCTCGATCGCGTCCGCCAAAGCATTGGGCCGACCGGAGCTCGCGAGCACACCGGTTTGACCGTTGCGAATGAACTCGCTCGGGCCACCTGAGTTGACCGCCACCACGGCGACACCGCGGGCCATGCCCTCCAACAGCACGATGCCGAACGGCTCCGGGTCAGATGCGTTGACGAGCACATCCATCTGCTCGATGTATGGACCGGCGTCGGGAACCTGGCCGGTCATCGTGACATGCTCACCCAGTCCGAGCTCGTTGATCAGCACTGGCAACGACGCGGCGTACTCGGCGGAGAGCCCATAAGCATCGCCGCCCACGATCACGGTGTGCATCCTGTGTCCGCGCTCATGCAAGATCGCTTGAGCTCTGAGCAGCTGGTCCTGTCCCTTCCACGGCTGTAGCCGTCCCACCAGGCCAACCACGGGAACTCCGGCGGGGAGCTCCAACGGCGCCGAGCGTGAGTGCGCTTGTGGAACCGGCGCGCCCGCAGCCACAACAAAAGTGTGCCGCGCTGGGTACAGACGTGCCTGGGCGCGAGCAGACGCCGTCGAGTAGCAACCGATCGCCGCGGCCGGGAGCATCGTCGCGGACCCGTCCAGCCAGCCACGCCGGGGGATCGCTTGCTGCCACCAGACCACGCGGCCGGCCATGCCCGCGAGCAGCGCCGCGGGCGCACCATATAGCTGTGTTTTGGCCGCCCAGTTGAGCATCAAGTCGGGCTGGCGCGAACGCATGATCTTCGCCAGCTGCACGACCGTCGCCACCCAGCGATGCGCTTCACGCAAGCGTCCCGCGGCAACTACCTCGACACGAAAGCCTGCCTCGCGCAACGCCACCGGCCACGACCCAGGCTTGAAGAACACCAACTCGAGCTCGTGACCTTCCTCCTGCGCGCCATCGAGAATCGCTTGAAGCATCGCCTCGGCACCCCCCAGCGGCTCCCCCCAAGGCACGGTTATGAGAATGCGCATCGCGTGTCCCCAGCTGTCATGTCAGTAGTCCCCCGCATCCTTGCGTCGTTTTGACCACAATGACTCCAGTGTACCGGTCAGGGCCTCGCGTTGACTAGTGCCATCGGATATCCTGCGGGCATGCCTGACGTGCTACTGCGGGTTTTTGGGTGGAGGTTCTTGCTGATCACCGGTGACCCGTGTGTGTTGGATCGATGGCTGTGGCTACGGCGCATACTGCGACCCAATAGTTCACGTACATTCGATGCCGGTTGTGGTAATGGCGGATTCAGCATTTATGCCGCACGCACAGGCAACCAGGTGTTGGCAGCATCTTTTTTGTCAAGTGAGCAAGAGAGCGCGCGTACACGCGCGGCGATGCTCGGGGTTACCGGCATCGACTTTCGCATCATCGACTTGCGCGCGATCGAGGATCACCGCGACGAACTTGGTGCGTTCGATCAGATCATCTGCCTGGAGACGATCGAGCATGTCAGCGACGACGAGGGCTTGGTGAAAGCGTTGGCCGCAATGCTCGAGCCAGGAGGGCAAATCCTGCTGAGCACACCGTACGATGCTCACCATCCGCTGTATACCGAGGCACGTGATCCAAGCCCTGTCGAGGACGGTGCACATGTGCGCTACGGGTACTCACGGGAGCGTCTCAGACAGATCGTCAACGCCGCCGACCTCGACGTCGCTAGTGAGGCATTCATCAGTGGTGTGGTTTCCCAAAAGCTGACGGATCTGATGAGAAGACTGACCGCGCGCGTCGGGCTGGTGCCTGCCTGGCTGGTGCTGCTGCCGCTGCGCGCATTGGTCGTCTTCGACGCGCCGCTCAGTCGCGCCTTGCACTACCCCTACCTCAGCGTCGCCTTGTGCGCCGTCAAGCGTCCCGCGCCAAACGCCGCGTAGAGAGCGCGGCCCCGACCGCCGACCGTGAGCTCCCGATGATCCACACGCAGAGTACGGGGAGCGCACTCACTGCGGGCACGCTCATCGCGGGCGAGCGGGTCAGCCTCGTGCACGATTACCTGCTCGTCATGCGCGGCGCGGAGCGGACCTTTGCCGCAATCGCCGACCTGTACGCACAGGCCCCTGTTTTCACCCTGCTCTACGATGAGCAGGGCACGAACGAGAGATTCGTCGACCACGCGGTGATCACCTCACCGCTACAACGCCTCGGTGCCCGCCAATCGAATTTCAGGCGATTGCTGCCGCTATACCCATCAGCCGTCGGCCGTCTGCGGCTGCCGCCGTCGGATCTCGTGTTGAGCAGCAGCAGCGCATTCGCCCACGGCGTGCGCGTGCCAGAGGGCGCAATCCATTTGTGCTACTGCTACACACCGTTTCGCTACGCGTGGTATGAGCACGAGCGCGCGCTCGGTGAGACGCGACCGCTGCTACGGCCGCTTTTGCGCTCGCAGTTGCGGCGGATACGTCGCTGGGATCTCGCCGCCAGCCACAGGGTTGACGCGTACTTTGCGATCTCTCAACTTAGTCGTGATCGGATCAAGCGCTACTACGGGCGCGAGGCAGCAATCATCCACCCACCGGTCGAAACCCATCGCTTTAGTCCTGACGAGCCCGGCGACAGCTTGTTGATGGTCTCAGAGCTGGTTGGCCACAAGCGCCTGCGGATCGCGCTCGAGGCGGCACGACGGGCGCACGCACCGATCCGCATTGTCGGCTCAGGCCCTGCGCATGCGAACCTCCGCCACGCTTACCCAGAGGCCGAGTTCCTCGGACGCACCAGCGACGAGGATCTGGCGAAGCTGTATGCAAAGGCTCGCGCAGTGATCGTGCCGAGCATGGAGGAGTTCGGCATCACCGCAGTGGAGGCGCAGGCATCAGGGCGTCCAGTGATTGCGGCGGCGGCGGGCGGCGCGCTGGAAACGGTGATCGAGGGCAGAACAGGACTCCTCGCAAAGCTCGATGACGTCGGTGCCTTCCAGCGTGCGATCGAAAGCATCGACGACCTCCAGTTCGACCCGACAGAGGCCGTGCAAAACGCCGAGCGCTTCTCGGTGGCTACCTTTCAGCGACGCCTGCTCGAAGAGGTAAATCGCACCATACAAAGCCGTGCTCACTAGCATTGGTGATCCTGTAGGTTGCCGACGGTGCCAGCCAGATCACTTCGCATAGCATGGCTCGGGCCCGTCCCCGGGGGCACCGCCAGTGCAAGGGGCGCAGCCGAGGAGTTGCTGCATGGACTAGCCGACCTCGGGCACCGGATCGACTGCTTCTTCCCTTCGGCGGGTTATCCGATTCCCCCCGAGCTCGAGGCACATGAAAATTTGAGGTTTATCTGGGGCACAAGTAACTGGAAGTGGAATAAGTGGTACAGCCGCACCAGTATCGGTGCGTTTGCCAGCGGCCTATACGCACGCGGCCGTGGCTCGGTGCGACTTCGTCGGCAGATCGCCGAACACCACGCACGCGAGCCCTACGACCTCGTGTACCAGTTCTCAAGCATTGAGACTCCGGCGATGCCCGCGAGCATGAGGCGCGCGGTTCCACTTGTGATTCACCCTGAGACCCACATCGCCGGCGAGCTCAGATGGCTGGTCGCCGAGCGCCGTCTGGGTCTTCGCTGTCAACCGGCTTACAAGCTCGCGATGGTCACGGCGATCATGTCGGTACGCCTGCTCGTGCAGCGATTCGCGATCCGACAGGCGAGTCTTTTGATCTGCATCAGCAGCGTATTTCGCGACCATCTAATTCACGACTACGGCTTCCCGCTCGCCAAGACAGTCGTCGTACCGAACCCGGTGCGAATCAGTCGCTTCGCCAACACACCCAGGCAGTCAGGAGAGCCACCAACCGTGCTGGTGCTCGGTCGGATCTGCGTGCGCAAGGGTGTCGAGAGCGTTGTGGCGACGGCGAGACTGCTGCTTGAGCGGGGCGTGGATGTTCGCATCCGGGTGCTCGGCAACCCGAGCCTGTGGTCTGACTACACGAAGCTGCTGGATGACCTCCCGACCGAGAACTCGCAATACGCCGGACACGTACCGGCGGCTGAGATACCGGCGGAGCTGGCTCGCAGCGACATCCTGCTGCAGGCCAGCAAGTACGAGCCATTTGGCTTGACCGTCGGAGAGGCTTTGGCCGCTGGCGTACCTGTTGTAGCGACCAGCGAGGTTGGCGCGATCGAGGGTGTGGAGCGCTCCGTGGCGATCGAGGTGCAACCGGGAGACGCCGAGGGCATGGCGGCGGCAATCGTCGAGATGCTCGCACGGATAGACGCCAGGCCACGCGAGACCGAGCTCACGGCGCGAGCCGAGGCCGTCAGGCTGTTCGCAACCGAGCGAGTGTGCGAGCAGATCTCGGTGGCGCTCGAGCAGCTTGTTGGCCGCATCTAGTCGGCCGCGGCACGCAGGCGCCGCGTTGGACATCTGTTCGATTTAGGGGTTGGCACTAAAGACTTTGCGGGCAATATCCGATGGAAGCCATGCCCAGCGGTGTAGCGGTGTTTGCGTGAGCGCTGGGACCCTCGAATCCTCTGTCATCGAATGCTCATCATCCTCATCCCAGCCCTTTGGATCACGCTTGTCGCGTTTTTCGTGATCCTCTGCCGTGGCGCCGCGCGCGCCGACGCTGCACTCATCAGTGCGGGCACCAGCACGCGCGAAGTAACGCGCGGGCCATTGACCCTATTCGAGGATCAGCACAGCGGGCGTGATCTGCGCGTGCGGGGATTGCGAGCGACTAAAGCCCGCGACGCCCGACCACGTGGGGGACGGTGCGTAGCAGGATCTTGATGTCGGTCCACAGGGACCAGTTGGCGACATACAAGTAGTCGATCGCGACCATCTCCTTGAGCGGAACGCGAGACGGGCCGAGAATCTGCCACGGGCCGGTCATGCCTGGCATAAGCTCAAGCCGGCGTCGGTGCCAACCCTCGATGCGCTGATCCTCGTCGATCACCAGCGGGCGCGGGCCAACTAGGCTCATCTCACCCCTGAAGATATTCAACAACTGTGGCAACTCGTCCAGCGCACTCACGCGCAGCAACCGCCCCACGCGGGTCACACGCGGATCCATGGCGATCTTGAACAGCCCCTCCTTCGCCTCGTTGCGATCGCGCAACGACTCCTTCATCGCCTCCGCATCCGGAACCATCGTGCGGAACTTCAACATCCGAAAGCGCTTCCCGTGCCTACCGACACGCTGCTGGCCGAAGAACACGGGGCCACGGCTGTCGAGCTTGACCGCGATGGCAATGACGATCAACAGCGGGGATATAGCCAACAATCCCAGTGACGCCCCAAACAGGTCAAACGCGCGCTTGAACGCCGCCGAGGAGCGCGTCAATTCAAAGCGCCTTACCCCCATCACCGTTACTCCATGCAGGTCATCGAACTCAACGGACGACCCTACGACCTCGAGCAGCCGCGGCAATACGCTCACCCGCACACCAACCGCCTTCAAGGTGCGCACCAGGTTAAGCATCTCCCCCCCATCGACGCTGCGCGGCGCGATGATCGCACGGTGCACATCGAGTGTCCGCGCCAGGTCACGGATCTCCGCCAAACGCACCTCCGAGAAGCTGTCCGTCGACCACGACGCGACCTTGTCCAGATCCAGGTGAGCGACGACTTCCGCCTTGACCCCGCCGTGTCCGGTCAACTTCGAGCGAATCGTCTCAGCCGAGAGCTCGTCACCAATGAACAAGCACCGCTCACCCGGAGCGATGTGCAAAGCCACCACCCGCGAAACTGCCCGCGCCATGATCAAGCCTGCCGCCAACGCCAGCCACAGGAACAGGGCCTCATGGCGATCGAGCGCACCACGCACGAGCAGGCCGCCGGTCAACCAGGCCACCAACGCACACAGAGTCGCCAGTTGAAACAGCTTCGGCGCCTCATCCAACGTCGTCTTGCGTAGCAGCGTCTCGTCGCGGTCGTAGAGACCGGTCAACTTCGCGCAGACGACTAAAATCGGGATGGCTGCAATTCCGGCCCACGTCAACTGCACCGAACGTCGCGACATCTCCACGGTTACCAAGAACGCACCAACGATCGCAACCACGTCGGCAACTACCAACAGGCGCCGAAACAACGCGTCCCTGCGCATGCAGGCAGCCGGCCCACGGACCTCTGCAATCCCCCCGATCAGACTGGATCGACGCCAGCCCACGCCCAGGAAGCCGCGCGAACTGTTCAAAGACTTCGATGCAGGCAAAGGTCGAGCCGCATCCGCCAACGACGCAGGATTCCAACTCATGCCAGCCTCCGCACTGCTCCCCGTATCCACACTCATAGCGCTTCCCGCCTCCTTGCCTGCCACGAACGGACTCCGCCTGGAGAGTCCATAGCCTCAACGTATGTTGAGGCTCCCCACCCCAACAAATGTTGAGATTTCGCGACCCCTGCTAACGGCGAGGCATCATAAACACCACGGGCCTCTAAAGCAAGACCTGGAAGGCATCCTGGGCGCCTTCTCCCATGAGACGGCGTCACGGAGATCCGGGCCAAATCCACCCACACGTGAGAAATTCGTCTATGATGCCCGGCTCCGCGACGCTGAATTTCGGCCGCTGAGTCACTCGGTTAGCAGCACTGAGCCACTAGATTCAGCCACGGCTTGAGCTATGCACGTAGACCCGTACATCGTCCTTGGCAGCGCCGTGGTTGGGTTCCTCGTCGGCATGACCGGCGCCGGCGGCGGCGCGCTGATGACGCCAATGCTGATCCTGCTGTTCAGCGTGACACCATCGAAGGCGATCTCGAGCGACCTCGTGGCAGCAGTCGTGATGCGCCCGTTCGGTGCCGCGGTGCATCTGCGCAAAGGCACCCCCAACCTGCGCCTAGTTAGCTTCATGGTCGTGGGGTCCGTCCCAAGCGCGTTCCTGGGAGCGTATCTGTTGCATCTGATGGGCAACAGCAAGGGGGCCCAGGAAAACATCGAGATCGTGCTTGGTGCAGCGCTGCTGCTGGGGGCTGCTGCGATGGTGCTGCGCTACGTGCTCGACCGCCGCGCCGGGCAGACACGCACGGTCGCGGTCCACGACCTCGAGATCAAGCCGCTGCGCACGGTTGCGATCGGCGTCGTGGGCGGAATCATCGTGGGCATGACCTCGGTCGGCTCCGGCTCGCTGATGATCATCCTGCTGCTGTTTCTCTACCCGATGATCGGTGCCAACCAGCTCGTCGGCACCGACCTCAGCCAGGCGGTGCCATTGACGCTCGCCGCGGCACTCGGCGCGCTGGCGTTCGGCCACGTCGACTTCGGCGTGACGACCTCGCTGATCATTGGCAGCGTGCCGGCAGTGCTCGTGGGCTCACTGCTCTCCGCAAACGCGCCCGACCGCTACATCCGCCCCGCAATCACATTCGTGGTGGCAGCCTCCGGGCTGAAGTACGTCGGCGTGGGCACCACCGCGCTGGGCTGGATCCTGTGCTCGATGCTGCTCATCGGGGCGCTGTCCTGGGCGGCGATCAGCCGGCCGTGGCAGAAAGCTGATCCGGCCGAGGCAGTCGCGTCATCGCCCTCCTCTCGCGCTGAGATACTCGAGGCGGAGTAGGCCCCCGTCTACTCACTGGCAAGGGCACCCAGCACCTCGAGCCGTGAAGCCCGCCAGGCGGGCAACAGGGCAGCGAGCAGCCCGGCGAACGCGGCGGCAACAAGCATCACGAACAGCGTGCCCACCGGTATCGAGAGCACGTAACCTGCTCCGGACAGCTCGAACTTAGTCACCAGCACCGCACCAACAATGCCGACCACAAGGCCGAGCACGCCGCCGATCAGGCCGGTAATCAGCGACTCGTAACGAATCATCTGGCGGATCTGACTGCGCGAGGCGCCAATCGCTCGCATCATCCCCAGCTCATGCGTTCGCTCGTAGGTCGAGAGCACAAGTGTGTTCGCGATCCCGACCAGCGAGACGAGCACCGACAGCGCCAGCAGCACATACACGAGCAGCAGGAGCTTGTCGGTTTTCTTGTTCACGTCCTGCGTGTACTGCGCCGCGGTTTGCGAGTGCGCCTGCGGGAACTCATTGCGCAGCAGTGCATCGATGCCGCTACGCACTTCAGCGCCATTGGCACCAGCGCCGTAGGCGACGAAGTCCACGCCGTCTTCGCGCTGCCCAAACGCCGAGCGCGCTAGCGCGCGCGAGATCGTCAGGTTGGAGAGCAGGCCGATTGCTTCTTCGGAGACGATGCCCCGCACGGTCAGAGTCACATGGTGGCCCGAGGCACTCAAGACCAGCAGGCGCTGACCCACCCGTAGGTGGTGGGCTCTGGCGAACTTCTCCGAGGCAACAGTGCCGTTCCGTCCGAGCGAGGCGAGCGTCGCAGCCGAACCATGTTCCCATTCGACTTTGTACATCTTTGTGAACGACTGCGGTTCAATCGCCGTCAGCGGGCTGTCTTCGTCAATCACCGGCGTGCCGGGCTCGTCGAGCGCCCGCACCCTGCCTTTGGTGAAAGCGATCGCGGTGACTGCACCCACGCCGTGGATCGAGCGCAGTGCCGGCGCGATCGTCCCCGGGATTTCCCCTCCGCCAGCGCTGCTGTTCTGGATGATTAGGTTTCCGGCGAACGAGCGGCTGACCGCCTGGTCGATCGTGGCCTTCGTACCCGCGGCCAACACCGAGATGAAGGCCACGAGGCCCAACCCTACGGTCAGCGCGAGCGCTGTCACGAGCGTGCGACCGGGCTGGCGCACCGAGTTCTCGCGGGCGAGCCGTCCGGTGATGCCACGCCAGCTCACGATCAAACCGATGGTGCGGCCGAGCGCGGGGATCACCCGATAGTGACGCGGCGGGCGCTCGCCACCGCGCCTCAGCCGGACCGTTAGCCGCGCGCCACGCGCCATGATCACGATCAGAACCACAATCGTCGCACCACCGCCAACCAAGATCTGCGATGCCAGTAGCAGCACGAGGTACGCGACGAAGCGGATCACCAGCGCCCGGCGCGTGGGCAGCGGCCGCGGCGGGATCTGCACGCCCTCGCGCATCGCCGCCGTCGGCGGCACACGCGTGGCACGCATCGCCGGGAGCAAGCCCGCGAGCACGGTGATGACGATGCCCACGCCGAGCGACACGATCACGGTACGCGCCTCGAGCACCGTGCCGTTGTCCGGCAGGTCGGCGCCAAACAGCTTGAACAGCCGATCGAGCGCCGGCGCGAGACCAATCCCGGCGAGCAGTCCGACCGCCGATCCGGCGATTCCGAGCAGCAGCCCTTCGGCGACCACAGAGCGCATGATCTGCCCACGTGAGGCGCCGAGCGCGCGCAGCAGGCCAAACTCGCGCACGCGCTGTGCGACGGTGATGGAGAAGGTGTTGAAGATAATGAACGCCCCCACGAGCAGTGCAACGTAGGCGAAGACGAGCAGGAATGTGCGCAGGAAGCCGAGCTTTTCTTCCAGTTCTGCCGTCTGATTGGCGGCTTCCTCGGCGCCGGTGCGGACGATCAGCGTCGCCGGCAGCGCGGCGCGCACGCGTGAGGCCAGCTGTGTCGGGAAGATGCCTGGGCTCGCGGCAACGTTGATGATGTCGTATTCGCCGGGTTTGCCCCACATGTATTGAGCCTCGGCGGGGAGCAGCAGCGCGACGCTAGCGCCGCCGAGGGATTCGCTACTCCCGAACTTGACGATGCCGGAGATCGTGTATCGCCGCGCGCGAGCGGCGCCCGCGATCACGAGCCGCTGGCCGAGGTGAAGGTCGTGATGCTTGGCCGTCGCCTGGTCGATCGCCATCTCGTCAGCATGGCTTGGGAGATGGCCCTGCACGGCTGTGAACGCCTCGAAGCGCGCTGGCTGAACGGCGTCGACCAGCGACGGCGCGGCGCTCGATATCCGCTTTCCGGTCGTCGTGAGCAACGTCGCCCCAGTCACGACCCCGCCGGAAGCGGCCTCCACGCCCGGCACCGCTCGCACGCGTGCCAGCGTAGCTTCGGTAATCGGATACGGCTGAGAGCCGCTTTCATGACCGAGCGTTTCCTTCGCGGTGATGACAACAGCCCTATTTTTGTAAACGGCACCGAAGACTTCAGCGAAGGCACCGTTGATCGTGTCCGTGAGGATGTAGGTGCCGGCCATCAGCGCCACCCCGAGCACGATCGCGATGCCCGTCAAAAGCGCCCGGACCTTGCGCTGGGCAAAGCCACGCAGCACGAGCTTGCCCATCAGCCGATCGCCTTCATCAAGTCGAGCGCCTGCTCGGCGCTGGCCGCCTCCCCATCGTGCACGATCCGACCGTCCGCGAGCATCAGCAGCCTGTCGGCGAAGGATGCCGCATGGGCATCGTGGGTGACCATCACGACCGTCTGGGCGAAATCGTCGACCGCGTGGCGCAGCAACTCCAGAACGTCGCCGGAGGATTTCGAGTCGAGGTTCCCGGATGGCTCATCTGCGAACACGACCGCCGGGCGCGAGATCAGCGCCCGGGCTACCGCCACCCGCTGTTGCTGGCCCCCGGAGAGCTCCGCGGGACGATGGCTGAGCCGGTCACGAATGCCGACGGTCTCCACGAGCTGATCGAACCACGCCCGGTCGACGTCGCGTCCCGCGATCGACAGTGGCAGCAGGATGTTCTCCTCCGCGTTGAGCACCGGCAGCAGGTTGAACGTCTGGAAGATGAAACCGATGCGGTCGCGGCGCAGTTGCGTGAGCGCACGGTCGTCGAGCTCGGTGAGCTGCACCCCAGCCACCGTGACCGTGCCGGAGGTCGGTCGATCGAGACCGGCGAGCAGGTGCATGAGCGTTGACTTGCCCGATCCCGACGGACCCATAATCGCCGCAAAGCGTCCAGTTGGGAAATCCACGGTGAGACCCGCAAGGGCATCCACAGCTGCCTCGCCCTCGCCGTAGCGGCGCGTCAGATCGTGCGCCTGGACGATTGTCTGTGAGCCTTCCACTGACTCAGGATCGATTGCTTGTGACATGTCGAGCACTCTACGCGCCTGCCCCCTGGACGCTTGGAAGCCAGCTGAAGCGCCAGGCCGCAAATGCACCGGCCGCAACACCCCAAGCGGCGAGCGCGAGTAGGTCGCTCACCGATATCGCGCCGGTGAACGATGTGTGCACCGAGGCAAGTTGCAGGCTCGCCGCGAGATGCTCCACCGGGAACAGCTTGCCGACCGTCCGCAGCGTGCCGCTGAGGTTGGTGGTGGGGATGAAGACGCCCGAGAAGAACCACAGCGGCAGCGTCGTCGCCTGCACGACCGGCTGGGCGGCCTCCGGGGAGCCGATCAGACCCGAGACCGCGTAGCCGAGGCACGCGAACGCGAGCGTTCCCACGAACGCCGTGCAAGCGATGGCGGCGATCGCGCCCGGTGCCATTCCGACGCCGTACGCCACCTTCCCGACCACCAGCAGCAGCGTCGTCATGACGGCCACGATCACGACCGTCGCGAGCGCCTGGCTGACGATCAGCAGCCCGGGTGCGACCGGCGTCGCACGGCGGCGCTTGAGGACGCCCGACTCGCGCAGCGTGGCGATTGAGATCACGAGGTTGGCGTAGGAGGCAACGACGATCGACATCGCCAAAATCCCCGGCACGTAAAAGCGCGAAAGCCTCACGTGGTCGCCGTCGATCGTGGTCGTGCCGTGACCAAAGACGCCGGTGAACACCACCAGCAGGAAGAGCGGAAAGAAGAACGTGAAGAAGCGAGCGCGCGGATTTCGCAGGCTGGCGCGGATGTCGTAGCGGACCTGGTGAGCGAGCACCGCCACCGGGCCACGCGAAGCGGCGGAGGGTCCGACAGCCGCTCGACGTGCGCGACTGCGCCCGCTGCCGGGCTTGACGGAGATCTCGCCGTCGGTGCCATGGTGGCGCTCGCGCCAGAGCCTGGTCAGGTACTTGATGAGCAGGAACATGGCTAGCTCCCTTGGGCGGCTGCCCGGTGGCGACGCCACGCACGAATCAGGTACTTCAAGAGCAGAAACATCGTCAGCTCCTTTGGTCGTTGGTCGTAAGTTCCAGGTACACGTCTTCGAGCGTCGGCCTGCGCACCTCGAGCTCGTCGAGCTCCAGGCCACGCTCGAGCGCCCAGCCGGCCAGCACGTGCAGGTCGGCGGTCACGTTCGCGCCGGCGAGCGCGACCTTGCCGCCGGCCTCCTGCTCCACGCGAGCGGCGACGCACGTCGGCAGCTCGGTGAGCGCACACCCACCGGGGAGAGAGAACGTGATCCGCGCGCCCGCGACCTGACGGCCGCCGAGCGTCTCCGGTGTCCCCTCAGCGACGATCTCGCCGGCGGCGATGATCGCGATACGGTCGGCCAGCCGTTCGGCCTCCTCCATATAGTGCGTCGTGAGGAACACGGTCTTGCCGAGCTCACGCAGACCGGCGATCACCTCCCAGGCGGCCCGGCGGGCTGAGGGGTCAAAGCCGGTCGTCGGCTCGTCGAGGAAGATCAACTCCGGGTCGCCGATCAGCGCCAGCGCGACGTCCAGGCGCCTGCGCTGTCCCCCCGAGAGCGAGGTCGCCCGCTCGTCCGTCTGCTCGCTCAGTCCGACGAGCGCGATCGTCTCATCGACATCGCGGGGCGCTTGGTAGTAGCCGGCGTACAGGTCGAGACACTCCCAGACGGTCAGCCCCGGCTCGGCCTCGGACTCCTGCAGCACGATCCCGATCCGCTCGCGCCACCCCGCCGGCGCATGCCACGGGTCGGCTTCGAGCACCTCGACCTGGCCATCACTGGCACGGCGAAAGCCCTCCAGGATCTCGACCGTCGTCGTCTTGCCTGCACCATTGGGGCCGAGGAACGCGAAGATCTCGCCGCGGCGCACCTCCAGGTCGATCCCACGCACAGCCTCGTGGCGGCCGTAACGCTTGCGCAACGCACGGATCGCGATCACCGGGTCGCCGCCCGGGGCCTCCGGGGTGGGACGGTGCTGGGCTACGGCTACGTCTAGTGAGTTCGTAAGCATGGCCACAACGCTACGTGGCGAGGCGCCTGCCTTCATCGGCCCGCGGGCCTAACTTGACTCTCCGACCACGGGTGGAGAGCCGCACGCCTCGTCTCCGCCCATGAGCCGATGACAGCGGCGTGAACGGCGCCTATCGTTCTCATCAGAACATGTTCGCGCTCTACAAGTGGCTCACCCGCCGCATCTCCACCGAGGACCCCGCACGTGGCCCGTGGCTCAGCTCCGACACCCCAGGAGCAACTGCGGCTCGCTCACCGATCGAGGTCGTCGTCATCCGCTGCTTCGGCCTCGCCTGGCTGGCGCTCTCAATCGCGGGGACCGTCTCCACGCGCCCCCACCCAGGCCTGCATGGTCGCGGTCTGGCGATCCTGGTGGCATTGATCGCGTTGATCGCCGCCGCAGTCTGCACGCAGCCGCTGCGCTTCACGGGCATGCCTGTCTCGCAACGCGTGGCCGCGCTCGTCGGCCTGACGGCCGCCGCCGCCGTGCTCGCAGCACTGCAGCCCGACGGCAGTTGGCAGAGCGGCCCGGTCTTCGTGGGGATCGTCGCCGCGATGCGACTGGAGCGGGTAACGGGAGCATTGACGCTGGCGTTCTCGCTCATCGTGGTGATCGCCGTCTCGGTGATCACAGGACATGGCGGCAATGCCGTCTCGGTGGTGTTTTCCGCCGTCCCCTGGTTCCTCGTGATGCGCCTGATGCGCGCGATCGCCCAGCAGCGAAACGCGCTCAGCGAGTCACGCGTCGCGGAGGCAACGGCGGCGGCTGCGGCCGAGCGCGGCCGGCTGGCACGCGAGATGCACGACGTGCTCGCCCACTCGCTCTCCGCACTCGCGCTGCAGTTGGAGAGCACACGGCTGCTCGCCGCCGACCGCGGCGCTGGCCATGAGCTCACGCGGGCGATCGACCAGGCTCACCAGCTCGCAGCCAACGGGCTGCAGGAAGCCCGCCGCGCGATCGCCACAGCACGGGGCGATGAGCTTCCGGGCCCAGACCGGATTAGCGTGCTCGCAGACGCTTTTGGCGAGCAGAGCGGCCTGCCCGTGGACGTCCAGGTGCGGGGCGAGCCGCGCGAGCTTGCACCCGACGCGCGGCTAGCGGTGTACCGCACGGCACAGGAGGCGCTTACGAACGTTAGCCGCCATGCCGCCGCTGAGCGGGTGGAGATCGAGATCTCATACCTGCCTGAGAGCACGGTGCTCGTGGTCGCCGACCATGCGCGTGCCGGCACGCCAGCGCCCGCCCCGTTGAGCCTCGCCGGCGCCAGCTACGGCCTGACGGGCATGCGCGAGCGCGCCCAGCTCCTGGGCGGCGAGCTCGTGGCCGAACCGACCCACGACGGCTTCCGCGTCGAGTTGCAGCTCCCGGCATGAACACCGCAGAGACAGCGACAGACGCGGCGCAGCAGCCAATCCGCGTCGTGCTCGCCGACGACCAGCGCCTCGTCCGTGAGAGCCTCGGCACGCTGCTGGGCCTACTCGACGGGATCGAGCTGGTTGCCAGCGCCGCCGACGGCGAGGAGGCGGTAGCTCTCGCCGCCCGCCACCGCCCCCAGGTGGTGTTGATGGACCTGCGCATGCCCCGACTCGACGGGATCGAGGCGACACGAAGGCTGCGCGAGAATCAGCCCGGGGTCAGCGTGATCGCGCTCACCACCTACGCGGACGATGAGAGTGTGCTCGGCGCGCTGCGCGCCGGCGCACGCGGCTACCTCACCAAGGACGCCAGCAGCGAGGACATCCGCAAGGCGATCCTCACCGTTGCTGCCGGCGAGGCCGCGCTCGACCCGGCGGTGCAGCATCACGTCGTCAGCGCGCTCGTGAGCGACGCGCACACGGATGGCAATAGCTTGGACGCGCCGGGCACGGCGCTGCCCGACGAGTTGACGCCGCGCGAGGCCGAGGTGCTCGCCCTGATTGCAGACGGCCTGACGAATGCCGAGATCGCCGAGCGCCTGTTCGTGAGCCAGACCACCGTCAAGTCACACATCAACCATCTGTTCGCCAAGGCCGGCCTGCGCGACCGCGCGCAGGCCGTCAACTACGCATACCGCACCGGGATCGCGACGCCGCCATGTTGAGCGTCGGCCGACATCGCCGCTCGGCGCACGCCGAAACAGCGCGAGTATGAGCGGCGCAGAAGCAGGCCTGGCGATCTCCGTTTTCCTGGCCTGTGCGGTGGAGGCCGTCGAGGCCCTGACGATCGTGCTCGCCGTTGGGACTACCCGCAGTTGGTCCTCGGCGATGAGCGGCGTGGGAGCCGCGACCGTCACGCTCGCCGCGATCGTGGCTGCGCTCGGACCAGCACTGACAACGCTGCCCATTGACGTGCTGCGGGTACTGATCGGAGGGCTGCTGCTGATGTTCGGCCTTCAGTGGTTGCGCAAGGCGATCCTGCGATCGGCTGGGCTCAAGGCCAGGCATGACGAGCTGGCGATCTTTAGGGACGAGATCGAGGCCGCGCGGGCGGCCAGCACCAGCCGCTCAGGCTTCGATGGCTACGCGTTTGCGATCTCCTTCAAAGGGGTGCTGTTGGAGGGTCTCGAGGTCGCCTTCATCGTGCTCACGTTCGGAGCTAACCAACACCGTATCGCGCTGGCCGCCGGCGCTGCCAGTATCGCCGTGCTAATCGTCGTCATCGCCGGCATAGCGGCACGAGCACCATTGGCGAAGGTTCCAGAGAACACGATGAAGTTCGCGGTCGGAGTAATGCTGACCTCGTTCGGCACGTTCTGGGGCACCGAGGGCGCCGGCGCGAGTTGGCCAGGCAACGATGCGGCGCTGCTGGCGATCGTCCCGGGCGTACTATTGGCCGCCGTTGGGCTCGCCCGGATGGTCCGCCAGCCAGTCTCGGGAGAGACCGTTAGCAACTCCTACCACCTCACCCGCAGGCCAGCTGTCGGCCACAGTGAGCACATCACGCGTGCATCCATCTTCCTCGCCGGGATCTGGGACTTCGTCGTTGGCGACGACTGGCGAACGGCGCTCGGGATTGTGCTCGGGCTGGCCCTGACTGCGCTCCTCGCCACCACCACAATCGCCACCTGGTGGATCATGCCGCCCACCGTTATCGCACTGCTCGCGCTCTCAATTCGTCATGCCGCCCGCCTACCCTCACGCGATCGCTGAATTCAATCCAGCGAGGCTCTCCGGTGTGCACCACGGACGCGAGGCGTCTGTCGTCAGCTACAGGCGCGGCCGGCCGGCTCCGAAATCAAGCCGGCCGGCCACTGGTGG
>DATBYJ010000143.1:0-3651 GCA_036513795.1 Solirubrobacteraceae bacterium
GTAAGCGCTTAAGCATCCACGTTCTTCCGGCCTGAGTCGATGTCCTGCATTCTTCGCAGCCCAGGATGCGGAGGTGCATGAAGATGGCGACTAGGTTGACGGACAAGCAACGCGTTGCGCTCGAGGCCGCGGAAGCGGCTAAGGCTGCGGGATTGGGGCTCAACGCGTACGCGCAGGCGAACGGGCTTAACGTGCGGCAGATCTACGACGCCATGGCGGCTCTGCGCCAGCACGGATTACTGCCGCCGACATCAATGCCACGACAGCGGCGGCGCAAGGCAGCCTTCGTAGCGGTGGATGTGGTGAGCGGACGGCCGCCCCCGTCCCGCGCCGGCATGGTGTGCCGATTGATTCACCCCAGTGGCCTGGTGATCGAGTGTGGCGAGTGGCCGCCAGCGATGTGGCTGTCCTCGATGATGGTGGAGCGAGCGGGTGTTACGACCTGATCCGAGCATCGAGCGGGTCTACCTGCATCGCTCGCCCGTTGACATGAGGAAGCAGATCGACGGGCTGTCGATTCTCGCAAAGGACGTCATCCTCCAGGATCCGATGTCGGGGTCTATGTTCGTGTTCGTCAACGCGCGCCGTAACAAGCTGAAGATCCTGGTGTGGGAGCGCAACGGCTTCGTCATCTGGTACAAGCGGCTCGAGAAGCAGAGGTTCCACTGGCCACGCGGCAGTACCGAGGCGGTGCTGACTCTCACCGGCCAGCAGCTAAACTGGCTGCTCGATGGATACGATGTGTGGCGCATGAAGCCACACGAAGCGCTGCATTTCTCGGTGTTTTCGTGAGTACGCAGAGCGTGCATGCGATATAATCGCACGCGTGAGTTCAATCGCCCCCACTGCGCAGACCCCAGCTGATCTTGCCGCCTTTGCAGCACAGATCGCGGCGCTTCGCTCCGAGGGTGCGGCTCGCGAGGAGCGAGTCAAGCTGCTGGAGGAGGAGAACCGGTGGCTGAAGTCGCAGCTCTTCGGACGCTCCTCGGAGAAGACCCCCGCTGAGGATCACTCAGCTAGCCAGCAGTGGCTCTTCAACGAGGCGGAGGCGTTGGTACGCGCCGCAGTGGAGGCGCCCGAGACGATCACGATCCCGGCGCACGACCGCAAGAAGCGCGGTCGTAAACCGTTATCTGCTTCCTTGCCTCGCATCGAGATTCTCCACGACCTACCTGCGGAGCAGAAGGTCTGCCCGCACGATGGCACCGCTCTGCAGCGGATCGGGGAGGAGACCTCCGAGCAGCTGGACTATATCCCAGCGGTAGTCCGGGTCCTCAAGCACATCCGGCCCAAGTACGCCTGCCCCTGCTGCCGCGACGGGGTACGCATCGCACCGGTGCCGCTCTCGATCTTCCCCAAGAGTCTGGCCACCCCCTCGCTCCTGGCCCACATCGTGACCGCCAAGTTCGTGGATGGCACACCGCTGTACCGCCAGGAGCCTCAGTTCCAGAGGATGGGGATAACCCTGGGCCGCGCGACGATGGCCGGTTGGATGCTGCTGCTGGGCGGCAAGTATCTGGTACCGCTGATCAACCTGCTGCGCGAGCGGATGCTTCAAGATCCGCTGATCCACTGCGATGAGACGCATCTACAGGTCCTGAAGAGCGATAAACCTGCGACTTCCGATCATTGGATGTGGGTCCGGGCGAGCGGACCACCCGGGCGACGGATCATCCTCTTTGACTATGACGCCTCCCGGGCAGGTGCCGTCCCGATGCGCCTGTTCGAGGACTACCGCGGCATCCTCGTCACCGACGGTTATGCCGCCTACGACGGGGTCGCCGAGGCGCGCAAGCTCCTGCACGCTGGATGCATGGCGCATTGTCGTCGCAAATTTGATGAGGCAAAGAAGGCGCAGCCCGATAGTGCGCTGCACGCCAAGGCGGCACTCGAGTTCATTGCACGCCTGTCACTGATCGAGCGGGCCCTATGGGACCCGCAGCATCCCGTCACCTGCGAACAGCGTCTGGCAGTGCGCCAGCAGTGCTCCGTCGCGATCATGACCGAGTTCCACGGCTGGCTCGAGGCGCTCGCGCCGAAGGTGCTCCCGGAGGGCAAGCTCGGCAAGGCTGTACACTACGCGCTCGGGCAGTGGCGCAAGCTCACCGTATTCCTCACGCACGGCGAGGTGCCCATGACGAACAATCTATGTGAGAACGCGATCAGGCCATTTGTCGTTGGGAGGAAGGGCTGGCTCTTCAGCGACACCGTCAAAGGCGCGGTGGCCAGTGCGAACCTGTACTCATTGGTGGAGACTGCCAAGGCCAACGGCATCGAACCGCATGCCTATCTTACTCAGTTGTTCACGCGGGTACCCGCTGCCGCATCGGTCGAGGACTTCGAGGCATTGCTGCCTTGGAACCTCAGCGCAGGGCCACGAACGCCGCCGATAGATAGGGTGGTCGCGACCTGAGCAAGGGCGCATGGGCAATACCTGGATTGTCGATCTGCGCCATTATCTCGCCCCCTCGGGTGCCATCGCCGAGATGCCCAGACCCGCCAGAGTGCTCGCAGAATATTTCGCCAGCATCGTGGTCGATGCCACCAGCAATCTCGATGAAGAACCCACTGTTCGCTGTCGGCGTCACCCGGGTCATAAGCGCTGCACTGGCATCGTCATGTCCTACCCGTCGGCCGATGAAAATCCCAGCATCCTCTGGCACTGCCCCATCTGTCAGGACAATGGCGTGATTAGTGGCTGGCAAAACACGCTCTGGGACGGCTTTGCTCAAGAGACACCCTCGCAATAACGTCAGTCTTAATCCAGGTCAACACCGCGGATGGCTGAGCGCTTACGATGTATGCGGCACTCAGGAGCCATATTGAGGTACGCACTGATGTGGGAATTGGCGCCATCTTCGCACGAAAGTGAAACGAGTCCTCGATCGACTCACGGACGCCTGACAACAACGATGTATCCGGGTACATCCCTACCGGTATCCCTGCGCACTGTTTGCTCGGCGACGGACTCGACCATGAATCCCGTCTCACTGAGTACGCGGCGCAGGTAGGTTTGCTTGTGTAAGTAGCGCCCGGACACACCCAGTCGGTGATCAGCGGGGTCGCTCTCCGCTAGCGCCTCAACCGTGAAGACCAACGGACCGCCCACGCGCAGCGCCATCTGGGCGCCGGTGAGCGGCTCTGCAAGGGCCCCAAAGTAGATGAGGGTATCGGAGCAGACGATCGCGTCGAAAGCCAGGGGCCGGGAGCGCATGAAGGCCCCGAGCTCTTCAATTATGAGCTCATCGTAGCAGCCACGCTGCTTTGCGTAGTGAAGCATTTTTGGCGAAAGGTCTACGCCGACCAAGCGGCCGCAGAGCTCGCGCACGTGCGGTCCACATAAGCCGGTGCCGCACCCTGCATCGAGGATGGTTGCGAAGACAGGGATCGAAGCTCGCTCCGCTTCGCCCGATGAGTTCGAGAAGGGGCGCCGATTCAACGCTGCAGCCCGCAATGCCGTGCTCACGAGCTCCGGGCCCCGATAGTTGAGCGACTTTAATACGGAATCAAAGGCATCCGCGAAGGCATCGAAATGCGTCCTCACGTACTCATCCGGTGCCCGAGTCGGCGAGTCCTGTCCCGAGAAGGCCGCGGTCATGTGCCGAGCGATCGGATTCGTCGGTTCACGCGCCAGCCAGGCGGCGACCGTCT
>DATBYJ010000144.1:0-21799 GCA_036513795.1 Solirubrobacteraceae bacterium
CTTGATGTTCTGCGCGGACTTGCGCTCCACCAAGCGCGCCATGATGAACGGCTTGAACAACTCGAGCGCCATGATCTTCGGCAGGCCGCACTGGTGCAATTTCAGGTACGGGCCGGCGACGATCACCGAGCGCCCGGAGTAGTCCACGCGCTTGCCGAGCAGGTTCTGACGGAAGCGTCCCTGCTTGCCCTTGAGCATGTCCGACAGGCTCTTCAGCGGACGGTTGCCAGGGCCGGTGACGGGACGCCCACGACGGCCGTTGTCAAACAGCGCGTCGACCGCCTCTTGCAGCATGCGCTTCTCGTTGTTGACGATGATCTCGGGCGCGCCGAGGTCGAGCAGCCGCTTGAGACGGTTGTTGCGGTTGATGACGCGGCGGTAGAGGTCGTTGAGGTCGGACGTCGCGAAGCGCCCGCCGTCGAGCTGCACCATCGGGCGCAGCTCAGGCGGGATCACGGGCACGGCGTCGAGCACCATCATCTCCGGCTTGTTGCCGGACTGGATGAAGGCGGAGACCACCTTCAGGCGCTTGACGGCGCGAGCCTGCTTCTGGCCTTTGCCGGTCTTGACCTGGTCCTCGAGCTCGATGCGTTCGGCCTCGAGGTCCACCTGCTGGAGCAGGTCGCGGATCGCTTCGGCGCCCATGCCGCCACGGAAGTACTCGCCGAAGCCATATGAGGAACCGAAGCGCTCCTTCAGCTCGCGGAACGTGGTCTCGTCGTGCTCGATCTGCTTGGATTCCATCGTCTTGAAGAGCTCCCAGACGTTGCGCATCCGCTCGGCCGCATCCTCGATGTAGGCTTCGGTGTCGGCGATGTCGGCGTCGAACGCCTTGGTGAGCTCCTTGATCTGTTTGTCGCGGTCCTCGTCGGAGATCTTCTGGAGGTTGATGTCGAGCGAGTCGGCCCACAGGTGGTCTTCGTCGTTGAAGTTGGTCTGTTTGCCGTTCTGCAGGTACTTCTCGCGGCGCACGAGCGACTCGCGCAGCTCGAGCACGCGCTCCTCGCGCTCGGCAACATAGCCATCGAGGACTTTGTTGACTTCCTTCTCGAGCGAGTCGAGGTCCTTCATGCGAGCCTCGTCGTCCACCCAGGTGATGATGGAAGCGGCGAAGTACAGAACCTTCTCCAGTTCCTTCGGTGCCATGTCCAGCAGGTAGCCAATCCGGCTGGGCACGCCCTTGAAGAACCAGATGTGACTGACCGGCGCGGCCAGGTCGACGTGGCCCATACGCTCACGACGAACCTTCGAGCGCGTGACCTCCACGCCACAGCGCTCGCACACGATGCCCTTGTAGCGGACGCGCTTGTACTTGCCGCAGTAGCACTCCCAGTCCTTGGTGGGACCAAAGATGCGCTCGCAGAACAGGCCATCCTTCTCGGGCTTGAGCGTGCGGTAGTTGATCGTCTCCGGCTTGGTTACCTCGCCGGAGCTCCAGCCGCGAATCTGCTTTGACGAGGCAAGGCTGATCTCAATGGCGTCGAAGTTATTGATATCGATCATCTGGGTGTGCTTTCGCTCGCGGGTGAATCGGGCAACTCCTCGGCGGACTCATCACTGGAGAGACTCTCCAGATCGATGTCCTCTGTCGCGTCGACGGCCAACAGGTCCTCTACGCCGATCGCGTCGTCTGTGTCCTCAGCGCCATCGTCGTCCTCAGCGCTGTCCTGCGTGTCGTCACTGGCCTCGGCGGCGGCCTCTCCCGCCGGCTCCTGCTCGCTGCCATCGCCCGCCAGCGCCCTAACCCCTGAGAGGTCGATGCCGAGCTCCTCTGCTGCGCGCAGCAGGTCGTCGTCCTCGTCGCGCATCTCCGCGCGCTGTCCCTCCTCGGAGACCACGTTGACGTCGAGCGCCAGCGACTGCATCTCCTTGAGCAGAACCTTGAACGACTCGGGGATGGACGGCTCGGCGATGTTCTCGCCCTTGACGATCGCCTCATAGGCCTTGACACGCCCGACGGTGTCGTCGGACTTGATCGTGAGCATCTCCTGTAGCGTGTAGGCGGCGCCAAATGCCTCCAGCGCCCACACCTCCATCTCGCCGAAGCGTTGACCGCCGAACTGCGCCTTGCCCCCCAATGGCTGCTGGGTGACCAGCGAGTATGGACCGGTGGAGCGGGCGTGGATCTTGTCGTCAACGAGGTGCAGGAGCTTGAGGATGTACATGTACCCCACGGTCACCTGCTCCTCGAACGGCTCGCCAGTGCGGCCGTTGAACAGCGTCATCTTCCCGGACGCCTGCTCTCCCACACGCCTGGACTTGTCGACATCCATGCGGATGCGACCTTCGTGTGCGTCCTGCCACTTGACGAGCGCGTTGTCCACGTCGGCCACAGTGGCTCCGTCGAACACCGGCGTGGATATGTACACGCGACGCTTGCCGGCATTGGCGTCGGCTTCCTTGTATGCCTCGGTGCCGTCGTCGTACCAGCCCTGGGCAGCAGCCCAGCCGAGGTGGGTCTCGAGGATCTGCCCGACGTTCATGCGCGAGGGCACACCCAGCGGGTTTAGGATCACGTCGACGGGGGTGCCGTCCTCGAGGAACGGCATGTCCTGCTGGTCGACGATCTTCGAGATGACACCCTTGTTGCCGTGACGGCCCGCGAGCTTGTCGCCCTCAGAGATCTTGCGCTTCTTGGCGACGAACACGCGCACGAGGTCGTTGACCCCTGGCGGCAAGTCGTCGCCGGCGTCACGGCTGAAGGTCTTGACGTCGATCACCACGCCACCCTCGCCGTGAGGAACCTTTAGCGAGGTGTCGCGGACCTCACGCGCCTTCTCCTTGAAGATCGCGCGGATCAGCTTCTCCTCGGCGGTCAGCTCTGTCTCGCCCTTGGGCGTGACCTTGCCGACGAGCAGGTCGCCGGAGATGACCTCCGCGCCGACGCGCACGATGCCGCGGTCGTCGAGGTTGCGCAGTGACTCCTCTGAGCGGTTGGGGATGTCGCGCGTGATCTCCTCCTCGCCGAGCTTGGTCGTACGGGCGTCGACCTCGTACTCCTCGATGTGTATGGAGGTGAGCTCGTCGTCCTGCACGAGGCGCTTGGACAGGATGATGGCGTCCTCGAAGTTGTAGCCCTCCCAGGACATGAACGCGACCATCAGGTTCTTGCCGAGAGCCATTTCGCCCTTGTCGGTGGAAGACCCGTCAGCGAGAACATCACCACTCTCGATGACCTGGCCGGTGAACACGAGCGGCTTCTGATGAATCAAGGTGCCCTGGTTGGAGCGCATGTACTTCTGCAACTCGTACTCGTCCTTGGCGCCGTCCTTCGTCTGGATGACGATCTGATTGGCATCGATGTAGTCGACCGTGCCAGCGTTCCTTGCAAGCAGCACATCGCCTGTGTCCAGCGCGGCACGACGCTCCATGCCGGTGCCGACCAGCGGCGCGTCGGACTTCAACAGCGGCACCGCCTGGCGCTGCATGTTCGAGCCCATCAGCGCGCGGTTAGCGTCGTCGTGCTCGAGGAACGGGATCATCGCGGTCGCCACCGACCAGATCTGCTCGGGCGAGACGTCGACCAGATCGACGTCTTTCGGCCCAACGGTGACGTACTGGCCGGCCTGCGTGCGGCAGAGGATTTCGCTGCCCTTGAGCTTGCCTGTCTTCTCGTCCACCGGCGTGTTCGCCTGGGCGATCAGCAGCTCCTCTTCCTGGGTCGCGTCGAGGTGTCGAACCTCCTCTGTGACCACGCCGTCGGCGACGACGCGGTAGGGCGTTGTCACGAACCCGTACTCGGAGACCTCAGCAAACGAGGCCAGCGAGCCCATCAGGCCGATGTTGGGACCCTCAGGAGTCTCAATCGGGCACATGCGTCCGTAATGGGTCGGGTGCACATCGCGCACCTCGATCGGCGCGCGCTCACGGGTCAACCCTCCCGCGCCCAGCGCTGACAGGCGCCGGCGGTGGGTAAGCCCGGAGAGCGAGTTGGTCTGGTCCATGAACTGCGAGAGCTGCGATGAGCCAAAGAACTCCTTCAGCGCAGCCACCACCGGCCGGATATTGATGATCGTCTGCGGCGTGATCGTGTCAGCGTCCTCGGTCGTGAGGCGCTCGCGCACGACGCGCTCCATGCGGTACAGACCGATCCGGAAGGCCTCCTGGATGAGCTCGCCGACGGTGCGCAGACGGCGATTACCGAAGTGCTCGTACTCGTCGAGGTGCTCGGCGACAGGCTCGCGCGGCATGCTCGTCGCCTCAGCCGCATAGTCCTTGATCTCGACCTCGCCGTCCTCGGGCAGACCGAGGCGCTTGGGCAGCGACACGAGCTCGCGCACGAGCGCGAGGATGTCGTCGTGGGTGAGCGTGCGGGTGTCAATGTCAACGTCTAGACCCAGCCGCGAGTTGAGCTTGTAGCGACCGACGCGCGTGAGGTCGTAACGCTTGGGGTCGAAGAACAACTGGTTGAGCAACGCCTTGGCGTTGTCGACGCTCGGCGGCTCGCCGGGACGCTGCTTCTTGAACAGCTCGATCAACGCGCCCTCTTCGGTGCGGGTGATTTCAGTGTCCGCCTCGATCGTGTTGCGGATGTAGAGCGAGTTGTCGAACAGGCGCAGGATCTCCTCATCGGCCGCATAGCCCATCGCGCGCAGAAGCACCGTGACGGGCAGCTTGCGCTTGCGGTCGATGCGTACGAAGACCTTGCCCTTCTTGTCGATCTCGAGCTCCAGCCAGGATCCACGAGCGGGCATCAGGTTGGCGATGAAAACCTGCTTCTCGCGATCCTTGGGCTCCATCAGGTACGCACCGGGGGAACGCACCAACTGGGTGACGACCACACGCTCGGTGCCGTTGATGACGAACGTGCCGCGCTCGGTCATCCACGGGAAGTCGCCCATGAACACTGACTGCTCGCGGATCTCTCCCGTCTCGCGGTTGATGAACGCGACGGTGACCGTCAGCGGACGGGCGTAGGTGAGGTCCTTCTCGCGACACTGGGCGAGCGAGGCGACGGGCTCGTCGAAGGTGAACTCACCGAACTGGACTGCGAGGTTCCCCGTGTAGTCCTCAATCGGGGAGATGTCGTCGATTGTCTCGCGCAGACCGCCGGTGGCGGGGTCTGTCAGCCAAGCGAACGAACGGCGCTGGATGTCGATCAGGTTTGGGACGTCAACTGTCTTATTCAGGCGCGCAAAGGTCCTGCGCGTCCGGAGAGCGTCTACAGCAGCCAAGAAATGACTCCTTCGGAGGGCGATACACGGGCAGAGGAGGGCGCCGAAGCGCGACTAAGAAAGATAGCACAGGCTATCCGTACCCAGAAGGGCCACCAGCGCTCACGGACCCCGCCTTTCGAGAATTCGCGTATGTGGCGCGACCTCGGCACTTCGGGCGGCTGCGACTATCGGCTAGCGGAGGGGACTTTACCGGAAAACGCGCGTTTGTGAGCAAAACCTAAAGGGCTACGTTTAGGCAGCGAGCGTGCGGTTGAATCGACGCAGCGCGAGCGGCATGGCGACAGCGAGGATCAACACACACCACAGCGCCATCGCAAGCTCCGGGTGGGCAAGTTGCCACGAGCCGCTGCTGCTGGTTCCCTGCGTGAGCCCACGCACGCTGGCAACAAGCGCAGAGATGGGGTCCCATTGGGCGATCGCGCGCGGCACGGCGTCCATGCCGGCGATTGGCACAAACGTGCCGGCCATAAAACTGAGGGGAAAGATCACGATGAAGCCAATGCCTTGCATGGCGTCGGGCGAACGGACGAGCATCCCAAACAGCACACCCGCCCAGGTGAAGGCGAACATGGCCAGCACCATCAGCCCAATCAGCTCGATCAGATGCGGCGCGGTGAGGTGCGGGCTCCAGCCAAGCGCCAGACCGAAGCCGACGACGATGGTCATCCCCAGCAGCGCCTCGCAGAACTGGCCCATGACCTGCCCGGTGATGATTGACAAGCGGCTGATTGGCATCGAGCGGAAGCGATCGATCACGCCCTCGGTCATGTCGTTGGCGGTGGCCACGCCGGCGCCGATGATGCCGAAGGCGAGCGACTGGCCGATGATGCCTGGGAACAGGTAGTCCTTGTAGCTGATCCCGGTGACGTGGATGGCGGAGCCAAACACGTATAGGAACAGCAGGATGAAGACGATCGGCTGGATCGTCACGTCGAGCAGTCGCTCGGGCACGCGCGGAATCGCGCGCAGGCTGCGCACGGTCAACAGCATCGTGTCGCGCACATAGCGCCCGAGGAAAAAGCTGGGCCGCCCGGAGCGGTGGACTGGCATGGCTGGAGTGCTCGTATTCATGCGACAACCTCCTCTGCTGGCAGCTCGGCGTCAACGCTCGAGGGCTGCTCATTGGCGGGGTGACCGGTGAGCGCCAAGAAGGCGTCATCGAGCGTGGGGCGGCGCAGCGCGAGCTCATCGACGGCGATGCCGCTGTCGCGTACCACGGCTGACACCCGCACCAGGTCAGCCGCCTCATCGGGCGCGGGAATGGAAACGGTGCGCTGCTCGCGAGCGACGCTCGCCTGGAACTGCTCACCGAGCAAGTCAACGAGTCGATCGAGCGCAACGGTGTCGGCGGCAACCACGTCGATCCGCTGCTCGCCAACCTTCCTCTTCAGCTGTGCGGGCGTGCCGGCTGCGATCTCACGGCCGTGGTCGATCAGCACCACGCGGTCGGCCAGCGCGTCGGCCTCGTCTAGGTACTGGGTGGTGAGCAGCAGCGTCACGCCGTCAGCGACCAACTGGCGCACGGTCGCCCACACGACCTGGCGGCTGCGCGGGTCAAGGCCTGTGGTGGGCTCATCAAGCACCAACAGCTGCGGCTTGTCAATCAGACCTGCGGCCAGGTCGACGCGGCGGCGCTGACCACCGGAGAGGTTCTTGACAAGCCGCTCGCGGAACTCGGCGATATCGAAACGCTCGACCAACTCGTCGACGATTGCGCGTGCGCCGGCGCGGCGATGCCCGCGTAGGCGCGCCATCAGCTGCAGGTTCTCAACAGCTGTGAGGTTCTTGTCGAGCGCAGCGAACTGGCCGGTGAGCGAGATCACGCTACGCACCCGGTCGGCTTCGCTGACGACGTCGTGCCCGGCTACGCGCGCGCTGCCCGCGTCGGGACGCAGCAGCGTGGCGAGCATCCTGACCATGGTTGTCTTGCCGGCGCCGTTAGGGCCGAGTAGGGAAACGACGGTGCCGGTTGGCACGAGCAGGTCGAGACTGTCGACGGCGGTGAAATCGCCGAAGTGCTTGGTTAGGGCGTGAGCTTCGATTGCGGGGGCTGAATCAGTCATGTGCAAGAACTTACACTAACTGAAAAAATTCTGCAACTGTAGTTATCTTGTTAGCATTGATACATGACCGATCTCGACCTTGAAAGCACCGCTCCAGCGCCGGCGCCAGACGAACTACAAATGCTGCAGGGCAGCGACCGCATCATGCGCATGCTGGTGGCGGAGATGGGCACGGAGATGGCTGGCGCCTACGCACGAACGCGCGAGCTGGAGGAGCGCTGGGCGCGTGAGCTGCATCCCGAGGAGGGACTGCGCGAGCGCAAGAAGCGACTGACGCGCCAGCAGATCTCAGACGTTGCGACGACGCTGTTCCTGGTGCGTGGCTTCGAGCACGTGACGGTTGCGCACATCGCTGAGATCGTGGGCGTCTCGGAGAAGACGGTTTACAACTACTTCCCCACCAAGGAGTCGCTCGTGTTCGACGAGGCCGACGAGGGCCAGGCGCGACTGGCGCGGGCGTTGCGTGAGCGCGAGCCGAGCGAGTCGCCCACCCGCGCGATGCTACGTGCGCTCGAGCAGGATGCAAAACGCCTGGAGGATCTGCCGGACGAGTCGCACTTGCTGCTGCCGTTGTTCCTGGAGATGATCGAGACGACGCCCGCGCTACGCGCGGCGTGGCTTGAGCTTCAAGATCGTCTGGTGGAGGTGGCGACGGTCGAGCTGGCACGCCACGCGGAGCTCGACCCGCGCGAGCCCGAGCCGGCGATCGCGGCCCGTGCGATCGTTGGTCTTACCGATGTGGTCATGCGCTCGCACGTGCGCCACATCGAAGATGGTCTTCGCGGCCACGCGTTGAGCGAGGCGGTGACGGCCGACCTAGAGCGCTCGGCACGCCTGCTCGACACGGGCCTGTGGTCATTCAGCCTGCTCACGCAGGGCACACGCACGCGCTCGCAACTACGTGAGGCAGCGCTCGCCTCCGAGGAGGCGCGCAAGCAGGTGATGGATGCTCTCAAGCAGGCACGCACAGCGTGGAACGAGCTGCGCACGGGAGCCCACCAGCAGACACGCCAGCAGCGCGAGGAAGCCAAGCGAGCCGCGAAGGCACAAGCGGTGGCAATCCGCGAAGAGGCCAAGCGCGCCGCCAAGGCCCAAGCCACGGCGATACGCGAAGAGGCCAAGCGCACGGCCAAGGCCCAGGCGGTGCAGCTCGGAGAAGAAGTAAAGCGCGCAGCCTTCGATCAGTTCTCAAGCTCGCGCACCGAGCACGAGCGAAGCGCCTATGAGCGGTTCCGTCGCGAGATGGGCGAGCGCCACACGGCAATCCGCGAGCGCCAGCAACGCCTGGCCGACCAGCGCCTACAAGCCGAGCGGGGCGCTACAGATGAGCGCTGAGTGCACCGGCACAAAGCCCGGCATGGGGGACGGCCAAACTTGCCGCCTTACCCATCTCCCCTTCCCCCTACAAAGCGAAGCGTTGGTGCGAAGCTAGCCCCGCCAAGCGAAGCTGGTCCCACTGTCGGTCGCCCACGAAGTCGGCGGCCTACAGAGGGACCAGCGAAGCGCTTATTTAAGCTCGACTGAAGCCCCTGCCTCCTCGAGTTCCTGCTTGAGCTTGTCGGCCTCCTCGCGCTCGACGCCCTCCTTGACGGGCTTGGGGGCCTCGTCGACGAGTGCCTTGGCCTCTTTGAGACCGAGGCCGGTGGCGGCGCGAACAACCTTGATGACCTGAATCTTCTTGTCACCAGAGCCGGCCAGGATGACGTCAACGGTGGTGCTGGCTTCTTCCTCGGCACCTGCGTCGCCGCCGCCTGCGGCAGGCGCTGCGGCGGGGGCAGCCATAGCGGCTGCGGACACGCCGAACTCCTCCTCGAGCGCCTTGATGCGCTCTGCGAGCTCAAGCACGGAAATGCCCTTGAGCTCCTCGATCCAATCCTGTGTGCTGCTTGCCATGTGTCAGTCCTCCTTGGTCGTCTCGGCGTCCTCGGGCTGGCTCTCAGCCGAGACGTCCGCTTGGTTGTCGTCTGCTTGTGCCGGCTCGTCCTGCCTGTCCTCCGTAACGGAGGGCTGTTGCTCCGGCTCAGTTTTGTCCTCGGGTGGCGCCTCTGCGGCGGTGTCCTCCGCGCGTGCCACCTCGTCGGGAAGCTCCTCGTCCGCGTCGGGCTCAGCGGCAGCAGCTGCGGGCGCCTCGCCAGCAGGAATCTCGCCTGACTCCTTCTTGGCGTGCACCTGGCCGAGCGCGACAGCAAGGCCGCCGAGCAGACCGCCGAGGGAGCGGACGAGGCCACCGATGGGCGAGGCGACCACGCCGACGAGCTGTCCGTAGAGGACTTCGCGGGAGGGCAGTTTGGAGAGCGTGCGGATCTGCTCGACGTCGAGCGTGGCGCCGTCCATGAGCCCGCCCTTGAAAGGCAGTAGCTGGGTGCTGCGGGCGTAGTCGGCTACGACCTTGGCGGCGGTGGCGACGTCACCACGGACGAATGTCAGGGCGGTGGGGCCGGCGAGGAAGTCCTTGAGAGCCTCGGCGCCGACCTGGTCGGCAGCCCGCTCGGTGAGCGAGTTCTTGACGACCTTGAAGGTGGCGTCTGACTGACGCAGAGTGGCACGCAGCTCGGCTACCTGGGCGACGGTGATGCCGCGGTAGTCGACGGCGAAGACGGCCTGGGACTCGTCGATGTGGGTGGCGATCTCAGCGATCGCCGCTGCCTTTTGGTCTCGGTTCATGGGGCTCCTGTCCCGGTCTTCTGCTGCGCTTGAGCGCGGGCTGCCGGGGGTCTGCGGTGGCCTGTGGGAGTGACGCTAGGCGGCGATGGTAGCCGCGGGCGCCTCCTCGGTGATTTCACGTGTCTTGCTCGTGTCCACCTTGATGCCGGGGCCCATAGTGGAGGCGAGTGTGATGGAGCGCAGGTAGCGCCCTTTTGCAGCTGATGGCTTGGCACGGGTGAGCTCTTCGACGACGGCTGCGTAGTTCTCCAGCAGCTTGCGTTCGTCGAAGCTGACCTTGCCGATGATGAGGTGAACGATGGCGTTGCGGTCGGTGCGGTACTCGACCTTGCCGGACTTGGACTCTTCGACGGCCTTGCCAACGTCCATGGTGACGGTGCCCACTTTGGGGTTTGGCATCTTGCCTGACGGCCCGAGGATGCGTCCCAGCTGACCGACGACGCCCATTAGGTCAGGGGTGGCGATGGCGACGTCGAAGTCGTCGAAGCCCTCCTGAATGCGTTTGGCGAGATCCTGGGCGCCGACCACGTCAGCACCAGCGTCTTCGGCCTCTTTGGCCTTGTCGCCCTGGGCGAAAACGGCGACCTTGACGTCCTTTCCGAGCCCGTTGGGCAGCGCGATGGTTCCCCGCAACTGCTCGTCGGCGTGGCGGACGTTGAGACCCGTGCGGACGTGAACCTCGATCGACTCGTCGAACTTGGCGCTGCCGAGGCTGCGCACGAGCGCGATTGCTTCAGCGGGCAGGTATTCGCGCTCGCGGTCGACCTTGGTGAGAATCTCGGAGTAGCGCTTGCCGTGAGAGCTCATGATGCGACCTCGACTCCCATCGACCTTGCTGTGCCGGCGATGATCTTGGCGGCCTGATCGACGTCATGGGCATTGAGATCGTCGAGCTTGCGTTGAGCGATCTCGCGCAGCTGGTCTTGGGTGATGGTGCCGACCTTCACGCGGTTGGGCTCGCCTGAACCCTTGTTGATTTTGATCGCCTGGCGGATGAGCACAGCAGCGGGAGGGGTCTTGGTAACGAACGTGAACGAGCGGTCCTCATACACGGTGATCACCACGGGGATGACCGTCCCCGTTTCGCTCTGGGTCTGGGCGTTGAACGCCTTGCAGAACTCCATGATGTTGATCCCGTGCTGACCCAGCGCAGGACCAACCGGCGGCGCAGGACTGGCCTGCCCAGCATTCGCCTGCAGCTTGATAGTCGTCAAAACCTTCTTAGCCATTTTCGTCTTCTTCGTTCTAGTTGGTTCTAAAGCTTATTGGGAACTGCGCGTCTGAGCCGGTCGAGGATCAAGTCAGGCAAGGACGCAGTGAGCGAAATGTGCTCCGCACATGAGCGATCGAGGACGCCGCCTGGCGCAGGTCATCGGCCGGGTCAGAGCTTCTTAACTTGATCGAACTGCACCTCAACAGGGGTCTCCCTGCCGAAGATAGATACCAGCACCTTGAGCCGGGCTGCGTCCTCGTTGATCTCGGAGATCTCACCGGAGAAGTCTGAGAGCGGACCGGAGACGACCTTGACGGACTCGCCGATGGAGAACTGGGCGCGGGTGCGGGTGGCGGTGGCGACCTCCTTGTGGAGCAGGCGATCGACCTCGACCTGGGTAAGCGGCACTGGCTCTTGGGAGGCGCCGACGAAGCCGGTGACGCCGGGGGTTCCCTTGACCACGCCCCAGGAATCCTCGTTGAGCTCCATGTTGACGAGCACGTAGCCGGGCATGGTGCGCTTCTCGACGGGGTTCTTCTGGTTGTCCTTCATCTCCATGACGGTTTCCGTGGGCACGACGACGCTACGCACGGCGCGCTGCTGCCCGAGCGATATGACGCGGTGCTCGAGGTTGTGTTTGACCTTGTTCTCGTGGCCAGAGTATGTATTGACGACGTACCAGCGAAACATTCAGAAACTCCTGGAGAGCGGGTCAGAGGACGAATTCGACGAATTCCTTGGCCACATAGTCGGCGCCGCCAAGGTAGAGACCAGCGATAGCGACGAAGCCGAGTACGACGGCTGTGGCCTGGAAGACTTGACGACGATCGGGCCATTGGACGCGTTGTAGCTCGGCCCAGCTGGCACGCAGGAAGCCGATGGCGCGGTTGCCACCGCGTAGCGGTGCACCGGACGGGCGTGCGACCTCGCCGCCTGCGCCGTCGCGCCCACCTCCTGTGCCGCCGCCGCCGATGCCGCCGCCGGGTTTACCAGTCCCAGCCCCCCCTGCGGGCTCTTGCAGCGCGTCGCCGGTGTCGTAGTCGAAGTCGTCATCGGTGTCTGTGGCTGTGTCTGGTGCGACTGGGGCACCGCCGGCGCCGCGCACGATGGCCGCGTCAAACTCGTCCACATCGGCGGACGCGTGGTCGAGCGCCGCGGGCACGTCGGCGCGCTCGAGGCCGCCTGAAGGCGTGGCGAGCTGATCCTCGACAGGGGCTGTCGACGACGCGGCCGCGCCGTTGGCGGCAGCGTCGGCGCTGGGCGCGCGACGTCCTGCGGCGACGCCGCGCTGGCGACGCTGCTTTGCACGTTTGCGGTCACGAGCCACGACAGCGCTCCCGCGCTAACGGGTCTCCCGATGACTGGTGTGCTTGCGACACCAGCGGCAGTACTTGCGCATGCTGATCCGGTCGGGATTGTTGCGCTTGCTCTTGTTGGTTTGGTAGTTGCGGTGCTTACAGTCCTCGCAGGCGAGGGTGATAGCGATTCGCACGTCTCCGCGGGCCATGGTGTGAAATCCCTGCGTCGTAAGTTGAAGCGGCCCTGAGCGAAGAAAAACCCCGCCCAGGCGCGAGGTCTGAAGCAGTCTAGCGCGCTTTGCGTCCGGGGAACACGCGAGCATGCTCGAACGGCACGGACGTGGGCTGGGCGCTTGACGGGAGCGACCGGAAGCGAGAGGCTCGGCTGGCGTATTGGCTGTTGTGTTCCCGACTTACAGACGAATAGACCTGCCCACTGGCTGCTGTCTGCGAGCCCATCTAAAGAAAGAGACACGCACGATGCATCTGCCTGAGCCGATTCCCCCGAGCGCCCACGACGAGTCTTTTGCTGGCGTGACCTACCACATCCGTGGCGAACTAGTGCCGGAGCTGCAGATCGAGATAGCCGATCGCGCGGTGATGTTCGAGCATCACGTGCTGTTGTGGAAGGAGACGCAGCTGAACGTGGAGCTAAAGAAACTGCCGGGCGCGATCAAGCGCAAGATCGCGGGCTTGGAGTTCTTTGTGACGCGTACGTCAGGCTCTGGGCGGATTGCGTTCTCGCGCGACTCGCCGGGCCAGTGCGTGCCGATGCATCTGCACCAGGGCGAAGGGCTGGATGTGCGCGAGCACCAGTTCATTGCGGCGACGGACAACCTGGACTACAGCTTTGAACGGATCAAGGGTGTGCAGAACATGCTGTTGGGCGGCTCGGGCTTCTTTATGGACAAGTTCCGCGCGACGGATGGCGACGCGCTGGTGTGGCTGCATGGGCACGGGAACGTGTTCCTGGTGCAGCTGGACGAGGGCGAGCAGCTGGACGTGGAGGCGGGCGGGTGGCTTTACAAGGACCCAACGGTGAAGCTGGAGGCGGTGACGATGGGACTGAAGACGGGCATCTTTGGCGGTGGCGGCAAGCTTACGTGGAACCGCTTCACAGGCCCTGGCCGACTGGCGATCCAAACGCTGTTCATTGCGCCGCTGGAGGGCATCGATACGAATACGAGCGCGGCGGCGACGGGCGGCGTTGCGGGCGCGCTGATCAGCGGCTTGGTCAAAGGCTGAGAGGCCATGCGCGCACGGTCGCTCCGTGCGCGCATGATTGTTTTTATGAGGCCGGCAGGGCCGGCCTGGATGGGTTCGCGTGGCTTCGAACTTGTGCCTGAGGGCGGCTTGGGCCAGCGCCGCTCCGGTTGCGCCCTCTTCGGGAAACGGGTCCTGACTACTCGTACAGCGTGAGCGTGGCGAGGATCACGTACAGGGCGACAAGCGCCCAGCCCTCGAATTCGGCTGCCTCGCCGTCGCCGGTGACCTGCCACAAGCCAAGTGCTGTGAGCGCGAGCGCACCGATGTACACGGGCGCGAGGGCAAAGGTGAGCGTGGTGTTGAGCGCGAAAGACACGAGCACGAGCACTGGAAACAGGAAGGCAGCGATCTGCGCGACGGAGTTTTTGACGACGGAGATGGCGAGGTCGGAGCGGCGCTTGTAGGCGAGCACGAGGCCAGCGGTGTTCTCGACGGCGTTGCCTGCGATGGCGACGATTACAAGGCCGGCGAATGCTTGGGAGATGTGCAGGATGGAGATCGCCGGCTCAAGGCCGTTGACGAACCATTCGGACACGAACGCAGAGGCAACGCCGCCGGCGATCAGCAAAGCGACGGTCAGAGGGAGCGAAAGCCTCGGCCCGCTGCGCTCCGACTCGATCGCAACCGAGTGTGCGTCCCCCGCCGCATCGGCCACCCGCGGTCCCGACTCAGCCCGCGCCGCGGCTAGGTCCTCCCCGTTGGCTGCGTCAGCTACCTCCCCTGGCGCCTGATCGGAGCGCAGGTAGGGCACTACCCAGGTCAGGTAGACGACCAGCAGGCAGATGGCGCCGACGATGGAGATGGCCTTGACGTGGTGGCTGGCGGGGTCGTGGTTGGCAAGCGACAGGCCGAGCAGCACGATGATGAAGACGGTCACCTGCAGCAGCGTGGCGGTGTCCCTGGGCAGACGCTTTGAGAAGCGCATGAGGCGGTCGGGCGAGCGCCTGGCGCCGACGACGATGACAAGGCCAAGCACGAGCAGCGCGTTGGCGAGGATCGAGCCGATGATGGCCGTCTGCGCGACCACCAGCTCCCCCTTCTGCAGGGCGAAGATCACGACGAACAGCTCGGGCAGGTTGCCGAGGGTGGACTGCATCATCCCCGTGACTCCCGGGCCGAAGCGCTCGCCGAGCTGCTCGGTGGCAAACGACACCACCCACGCGAGACCCGCAAGCGCGAGCGTGGCAACGGCGAAGCGCGGGATTGCAGACCACGTGCCGTAGTTGGCGACGCCGGCGAGCGCTGTGAGCAGCGCGATCGCAAGCAATGCGCTGCGCTCGAGAGGGGTCATGCTGGCCATGCGAGCAAGCGACGATAGCCTTCCGTGCAGATGCGCCTGGCCACGTTCCTACCGCCCGACTCCACCAACCCCCGTGCGGGCGAGGTGCGCGAGGAGGACGGTGTCGATCGGGTGTTTGCGCATGCGCTTGAGGAGTTGACGGTGCTCGACCGCCTCGAGGACCTGGAGGCGACACCCGTTGAGGGTGACTCGTGGGCGCTCTCGGAGGTGAGCCTGCTGGCGCCGGTGCCCCAGCCGCGGGCGATCTTTGGCATTGGCCTGAACTACGCAGACCACGTCCGTGAGACCGGCGGCGAGACGCCCAAGCAGCCACTGGTGTTCATGAAGCTGCCGTCCTCTGCAGCGCCGCCCAACGCGCCTGTGCACTGCCCGCAGGTGGTCCGCCGCCTGGACTATGAGGGCGAGCTGGCGGTGATCATGGGGCCAGGCCGCTCGGTCGCGGGTTATGCGGTGGCAGACGACGTCACCGGCCGCGACCTGCAGGGGCGCGAGCCGCAGTGGACGCGCGCGAAGGGCGCCGACGGCTTCTGCCCGTACGGCCCGTGGATCACGACCGCCGATGAGATTGCAGACCCGCACAGCCTGGCACTGCGCACATGGGTAAACGGCGAGCTACGCCAGGAGTCCAACACGAGCAACCTGATCTTCACGGTGCCCGAGCTGATCGAGTTCATCTCCGAGACGTGCACGCTGGCGCCGGGCGATGTGATCCTTACGGGCACGCCCTCAGGGGTAGGCATGGGTCAGGACCCACCCAAGTTCCTTGCCATAGACGACGTCGTGCGTATCGAGATCGAGCGCCTTGGCGCGATCGAGCACTCAATCGCTTGAGCGCCGCGCTCAGTGACTCTCGAGCACGCGGTCGACCAGGCCGTACTCAACGGCCTGCTCGGCGGTGAAGAAGCGGTCGCGCTCCATGTCTTTGCGGACCTGCTCCTGTGAGAGGCCCGTGTGATTGGCGTAGATCTCGTCGATCGACTCGCGCACTTTGAGGATCTCGCGCGCGTGGATCTCGATGTCCGTCGACTGGCCTTCAAACCCAGCTGACGGCTGGTGAATGAGGATGCGCGAGTTGGGCAGCACCGCGCGCTTGCCTTTCGTACCGGCCGCCAGCAGCAGCGAGCCCATCGACATTGCAACACCCACACACATCGTCGCGATGTCCGGCTTGACGAAGTTCATCGTGTCGTAGATCGCCAAGCCAGAGTAGATCGAGCCGCCGGGCGAGTTGATGTAGATCGAGATGTCCTTGTCGGGGTCCTCGCTCTCCAGGTGCAGAAGCTGTGCCACCACCAGGTTTGCCACCTGGTCGTCGATGGGCGTACCGAGGAAGATGATGCGCTCGTTGAGCAGCCGCGAGTAGATGTCGAACTCGCGTTCGCCGCGCGCGGTGCGCTCGATGACCATGGGGATCAGTGGCATGGCCTCACCCTAGCGCTCGCCGTCCCCGACCCGCGGGCGGCCCCCAGCGGCTGCCGCCACATCAGCTTCTACTCCGTCGGCTACTGATGGTTTAGCGAGCACTTAGACCGTATGTGCGTGGCGTTTATGACGCGTGTGCACAATATGTGCATGAAAAGCAGGCTTTGGATGAGCGTGGCCGTGATCGCTGTGGTCGCGGGCATTACCGCTGCGGCTGTGATGGCCGCACAGCCAGCCTCCCACCCGCACGCTCGCCACCACCATCGCAAGGGCCAACACGAACGGAAGGGCAGCCTGCTCACAACCGCTGCCAGTTACCTCGGCTCGAGTCCCGCCGAGCTGCGTAGCGAGTTGAGCTCCGGCAAGTCCCTCGCTGAGATCGCCAACGCCACCAGCGGCAAGTCCTCCCAGGGTCTGATCGAAGCGCTGGAGGCAGCCGACAAGCAGAAGCTGGCATCCGCGGCTGCGCGGTTGCCGACGCGGATCACAGCAAAAGTCAACCGTCCAGGCGGGGGCATCGCGCGGTGGCGCCGCCGCGGTCACCCGCTCGCGTACGCACGCCGCGCAGCGGCTAAACGCAGTACCTAAAGATTGACCGAGCGCATTCCCTGCGGGTCATAGCGCTCACCAGCAGCAACGGGCACCAGTTCAGCA
The DNA here is from genome assembly GCA_036513795.1 of Solirubrobacteraceae bacterium. Classification (GTDB taxonomy): domain Bacteria; phylum Actinomycetota; class Thermoleophilia; order Solirubrobacterales; family Solirubrobacteraceae; genus Palsa-744. The sequence continues at coordinate 17,058 of DATBYJ010000144.1, forward strand.
ATCCGCTGCACGTCCTCTGCAGTGAGCTCCACATCCGCCGCAGCGAGGTTCTCTTCCAGATACGACACGCGCTTGGTGCCAGGAATGGGAACGATGTGCTCGCCGCGGTGAAGCACCCATGCGAGCGCCAGCTGCCCAGCAGTGATCCCCTTCTCCTGCGCTAGCTCCCGCACCCGCTGCACGAGGTCCGTGTTGTGCTTGAGGTTCTCGCCGGTGAAGCGCGGGCCGTAGCGACGGAAGTCGCCCTCGTCGAGCTCCTCAGGTGAGCTGAAGCGACCGGACAAGAAGCCCCTTCCCAGGGGCGAGTAGGCCACTAGCGCGATCCCTAGCTCCTGCAGGGTGGGCAAGATCTCCGCCTCCACGTCGCGAGTCCACAGTGAGAACTCAGTCTGCACCGCGGTGATCGGGTGCACGGCGTGAGCTCTGCGGATCGTCTCGGCACTGGCCTCGGACAAGCCTAGGTAACGGACCTTGCCTGCAGCCACCAGTTCGGCCATCGCCCCAACCGTGTCCTCAATCGGCGTGTTGGGGTCGACGCGGTGCTGGTAGTAGAGGTCGATGTGCTCCACACCCAGGCGCTGCAGCGATCCATCGCAGGCGCTGCGCACGTACTCGGGGCGGCCATCAATCGAGCGCACCAGTTTGCCGTCGGCACCCTGCTCGAGCTTGATGGCGAACTTGGTAGCCAGGAACACCTGCTCGCGGCGGCCGTCGATCGCGCTCCCCACCAGCCGCTCGTTGGTGTGCGGCCCATACATGTCTGAGGTGTCTAGGAAGTTGCAGCCAAGATCGAGCGAGCGATGGATAGTGCGGATCGCCTCCCCTTCGTCGGTAGCACCGTAAAACGCCGACATGCCCATACAACCGAGGCCGATCGCGGAGACCTCCGGTCCGTCGGGTCCGAGCGTGCGCGTGTTCATCGTATGGCTCCTGTCGCGTGGGAGGAATATTGCGATCCAGACATAATGGCAACCGACATGTTCCCGCTGAACCTGCCCAATCTGCTGACAGTGCTGCGGATCATGCTTGTGCCGGCGCTGGTGGTGGCGCTGCTGGGGAACACGCCCGGCGGCGATGTGCTCGCGGCGGTGGTGTTCGCGTTGGCATCCCTGACGGACTTCATCGACGGCTACCTTGCCCGCGCGCGCGACTCGATAACCACGTTTGGCAAGCTGATGGACCCGCTCGCGGACAAGCTGCTGATCGTCGCAGCGCTCATCTCCCTGGTGTCGCTGCACCGCCTGGCCGCGTGGGTGGCGATGGTGATAATCACCCGCGAGCTCGCCGTCACGGTCCTGCGCCTGGCCGCGACCCAGGCAGGAGTGGTCATGGCGGCGAGCATGTTCGGCAAGGTCAAGACGTGCCTTCAGATTGTGACCATCCTCGCGATCATCGCCGTGCACGGACCGCCTGTGTGGGTAACGGCGCTGCTGTACGTGACAGTGGTTGTCACGGTCTTGTCCGGGCTCGACTACTTTTTCGGGCTGCGCAGGCGTATGCAGCAAGCCCAGGTACCCACAGCGGAGAGCACATCGCCGGCTGAGCCCACACACGGCTGAACACAGTGACGGCCGCTAACCGCGGGCTCCATCGTTGAGCCACTCCTCGAGGCTAGTCTGATGCTCGCTTGGAGTGCCTGATTGGATCTCAGCCCGCAACTCCGCGAGCAGCCCGTGACGCTCTGCAACGACGTTGTGCTGATGAATCGTCTCGAGGTTCTCCTGCCGGGCGGACACAAAGCTGGCACCGTCAAGATCTGTGAAAGCGCTGATGACGCCACCGATCATCTCGCGCACACAGTCCTCCACGAAGCGGGGCCTGCGGTGAGCCTTTTCGACGACCTCCACCTCGTCTGAGCGCTTCATCAGCTCGTAGATCTCCGAGGACATACTCGCCTCGGCGATCCGCAGCAGCGTGGATGCGTCGATCTCAGCCGCACACTGCTCGGTACAGCCGATCTGAAGCGTGGCCAGCCCCCGCTGATTGTGGGTCGCCACAGGCACGCTCTCGAGGATGCGGTCGATCTCTTCCGCGGAGAAGTCCTGGCCCAACAGGCGCTCGCGTGCGCGCGCGGCGACGAGCTCCTGCGCACAAGGACACGCCGTCATGCCCGTCGCGGACACCCCCACCGTGCGGCGAGTCCCGTGCTCGAACGCCACAGCACGCCCGAGCAGCGTGTAGATCTCCTGCGTCTGGATCCCCGACACGGGCGCAGGCTTATGCTCGGGGTAACGGGCTGCGATCGTCACCTCCGCGCGCTCGGCGCCCTGACGCTCGCGCACGAGCTCGGCGATGCGGCAGGCAAGCGACTCGGCTCTGAACGACGACTCACTGAGCACGACCTCGCCGATCGCGTCGTTAACCACCTCATCGAAGCGCGACATGTGTGCGCCCTTTTGGTTGCGGCTGAGGTCCACGAAGCAGTCCAGCCGTGCCAGAAACAAATCGTCGCGGATGCGTACGACCTTCTCTACGCCGGTCACTCCCACGCGCGATAGCCCCACCGCGATACCCGGCTCGCGCGCCTGGACATCGTCGCCCGCGCCACGGGTGGGAGACAGCGTAGAGGTCGATTCGCCAGCCTGCACCAGGGCCCAAGCCTAGCGCGCGGTGCATGCGCTAGTCCCGATTAGGGTTACGACATCAGCGCAACCGAACACCATCGGCCGTGGATTCTGGTATCAATCGGCACTCAACTCATGGCGAGCTACAGGAGGGCTTAGCGAAGGGCTGGGGAGGTCGGCGCGGGAAACCCGTTCCGATGGGGAGTCAGACCGTAGTTGGGAGGCCAGTTGAGCGAGAAGCTTGAGGGTCTGTTGATCGCGACGGACACCGCCGTGGTCGAACTGGATGAGTTGCAGGGAATCATCGCGGAGTCCCACGAGCGTGGGTTCGTGACCGTTCAGGCACTGGCTGGAGCGCTCGAGGAAACCGAGCTGTCGGGGCAGCAAACGCAGGACCTGCTGAGCTACCTCGAGGAGCATGGGGTTGAGATCGTCTCAGCGGGGGATCCTGGGACGGAGTTGCAGGCGCACGTCAACGACGTGGCTTCCCGTGTTGACCCGGAGCCCTCGTCGATGACGGACGGCCCGCATCCGCTCGTCGCAGCAACTGAAGGCGACCAGAGCGACAGCACTAGTGAGCACGTGCACGAGCTGCACACCCACCTCGAGGAGCTCAAGCGGCCGGAGGTCGATCTAACGGTCGAGCCGAGCTTGGACTCGCTGCGGCTGTATCTGCGCTCGATCGGCCGCGTGCCGCTGCTGAGCGCCGACGAGGAGGTATCGCTGGCGAAGCGCATCGAGCGAGGCGACGTGGCAGCCAAGCAGCACATGGTCGAGGCCAACTTGCGCTTGGTGGTGTCAATCGCCAAGGGTTACGTGGGCCGTGGCTTGACGCTGCTAGATCTGATCCAGGAGGGCTCGTTGGGCCTGATCCGGGCGGTTGAGAAGTTCGACTACCGCCGTGGCTATAAGTTCTCCACATACGCCACCTGGTGGATTCGCCAGGCAGTCACTCGCTCGCTGGCCGACAAGGGACGCACTATCCGCATCCCCGTCCACATGGTGGAGCGACTGAACAAGCTCATCCACGCAGAACGGCGGATGATCCAGCAACTCGGGCGCGAGCCCACACCGGCGGAGCTTGCTGCGGAGCTCGAATGCACAGTGCGGGAGGTACGCGACATCATGCGCATCACCCAGCAGCCGATCTCGCTGGAGAAGCCAGTGGGCGAGGAGGACGACTCCGCGCTGGCGGACTTCGTCGAGGACGTCTCAGCGGAGTCTCCGTTTGAGATTGCGTCGGAGGCGCTGCGCCGCGAGAACGTGGTGCGTGTACTCGCATGCCTGCCCAGACGCGAGCGCGAGGTGATCGAGATGCGCTATGGCATCGTCGGTGGCCGCGCTCGCACGCTGGAGGAGGTGGGCCGCGCGTTCAACATCACCCGCGAGCGTGTCCGCCAGATCGAGAACAGGACGCTCAAAAAGCTGCAAACGCTGCCGGAAGCGCAGCAGCTGCGCGAGGCTTCCTGAGATCAGCCGGGACTGCCGCCGCGCGGGTGGCTGAGGGGACACACGCGCGGCGCACCGGTGTATGGGCAACCGCCCTGCACCGATCGTCTTCCCTAAACTGACGAACCCCTGGCGGGGTTCCCGAGCGGTCAAAGGGGACGCGCTGTAAACGCGTTGGCTCTGCCTTCGAAGGTTCGAATCCTTCCCCCGCCATCTCCGTGCGCCGAAGGACAGGGATGTCCAGTCGCGGAAGATCCGGCCAAGAGGCCGGGAACATTGGGCTTTTGGGCGAGCTGTAGGGCACTCCGGGAAGTGCTCGCTGCACGGAGCCAGTTCGGATCAGCAGCATTTCGGGAGCAGAGCTGTCTCGGGATCGGGAGCATAGAGCCAACCCGCTCATAAACCTCCGAACCGCCTGTCTCAGCGAGAAACGAGAGGAGTTGACATGCCCGGCAGGAGGTTGATGACCGCTGGCGAGCAGCGGCGTTGGCAGCGTCGAAAGACGATCCGCGACGACGAGCGGGCCGAGCTGCTCACCCTTGACGTTCTCTGCTCGAAGTGCAACGAGCCAATGCCGGCACTCCGCTGGCTTGAAGCCGGTTACGACGAATGCGCAAGATGCTACGAGCCCGGTGTGTTCGGTGTGGAGATCGGGAGTGGTCGAGCGGAAGTCACGCGCGATGCCTATGACGTAACGGACTACTGATCGTGCAGCTCAGTGGGGCCGTA
>DATBYJ010000145.1:0-2181 GCA_036513795.1 Solirubrobacteraceae bacterium
ACCACGATCGTCGAGACCGCCGAGAGCCTGCGCGAGCTCGGCCTGCTGGAGAAATGACGATGACGGGTGGTAGCACCGGAACCGTTTGGATCGCCTGTCACGACCCGCTTTGATGTCGGGACGCGCCTGCCGCCGCACGGACCGGCGGTTGTGCTTTGCGCGGACAGCTGGACCGGAGAAGCGAGTCTCCTGTGCAACGGGCTGCCTAAGCACAGCGCGACCTGGGTCGCGCCACTCGCCTCGTTTGGTCCCGTCGATCCGCGTACCGAGAGCCTGCTGCGCGCACCCCGGCCGGCTTCTGCTTCGTCGCCGAGGGAGCCACGCGCTCGCCGCTGCTGCTCCAGCTGTCCAGCGTCCGAAAGCGGGTATGTCCCCGGTTGGCGTTGAGCGGGCGGTGAAGGTGGCCGGCACTCCGCGTCGAACGGCATAGGAAGGCGCGCGTGGTTGCACCCACGCGGCCGGCCATTCGAAGAGGAGGTACCGACCGTGGTTCACGGTATGCGAAGCGCTGCGCGTTTGGCGGCTCGCGCGCGCGAGCTGGTGGACGGCCTGGCTGTCGAAGGGAGATGGTGATCTCGTGACGTTGGTGATGGGGATGGATCAGCACCGCGCGCAGATCTCTGCTGAATGGATCGATACGATCACCGGCGAGATCTCTCGCGCGCGGGTCGCGCCGGCGGACCGCGCCGGGGTCCGGAAGTTCCTGGCTGGTTTCAAGGACGCGGATCTCGAGGTGGCGTTGGAGGCGACGACGGGCTGGCGGTTCGTGGTCGAGGAGCTCCAGCGGATCGGCGCGGATGTGCACCTGGCGGAGCCGGCGGAGACGAGCGCGCTGAAGGGCAAGAAGAAGCGTGCGAAGACCGACTGGGCTGACGCCCGTCATCAACGGGAGCTGCTGTTGATCGGCCGGCTGCCAGAGTCGTCGATCCCGCCCGCCCACCTCCTGGACCTCAGAGCCAGGGTCCGCTGCCGTCACACGCTGTCGCAGCAGCGCACGGAGTGGCAGCAGCGGATGCAGGCGGTGCTTTATCACCACGGGTTCCCGCAGCGCCGTGATCTGCTGAGCTTGGACAAGCGCGAGTGGCTGGCCGGTCTGAAGCTCCCCGCGGCGGCACGCGAGCAGATCACGATCGCCCTGCACATGATCGACGCGATCGACTTGCAGCTCGCGCCGTTCGACGTCGATCTGCGCGCGTATGCGCGCAAACAGACCGGCTGCCGGGCGTTGATCGATCAGATCTACGGCGTCGGTGGGTTGGTCGCCGTCACGATCCTCGCCGAGCTCGGCGACACCCGCCGGTTTCAGAACTCGCGCGACGTCGTGCGCTACTCGGGCCTGGACATCACCGTCTACCAATCCGACGCGCACCGCGCGCCCGGGCACCTCTCCCGCCAAGGCCCACCGGCGCTGCGCTGGGCGCTGTACGAAGCCGCGCAACGCGCCCGCTTCCCGGCCAGTCCGGACCGCGCGTATTACGTGCAGGCAGCTGAGCGGATCGGCGCAAACCGCGCGTGCATCGCGCTCGCCCGGAAGCTGCTCAAACGCAGCTACCACATCCTCAGAGAGCTCGGCGACCACGCCCTCGATCCCGTCACCAGCTGAACTCGTTCCCAACTGTTACGCGGCAAGCCCAAGATCAACCGATGAACCGCGGTCAGCTCCCGGCATTCCGCTGCCGACCCATCCAGGGGACGGCCCAGAAAGAATGAGCGGCCGCACCACCATCTGCCGGAACACCCCATCACACATCATGTACCCGACACGGAGCCAACCCGGGTCGAGGACCGAAGTAAGCCTGGGCGTCCGCAGACAACACCCCATCCCCCTCCAACGTGCTAACCCACCCCCCGAACGCCGACGCGACGCACCTCCACCCACGCTTGACAACCCCAGCCGGGACAAGTAAGCGGAAGCGTGAGCGCGCCGAGAGCCCCGAGAAGCAGTCGCCTGGTCTGACGCGCTCAGATCGCGAAAGCTGTCGTGACCGCGGGCGGTATGCCCGTCGGGTCGGCTTTGTGCCGGTACTGTCGTGCGTGCCAGGGGTCGGTGGTGCTCAGCAATCTGCCTGTCCGCGCACTCCACGGGTGGGTTGCCTGATGGCGTCAACCCTTGGGAGCTGACATCGCGCTCGGCCTGAGCGAGCTAGGCCCAAAGCCCGGCTGGCGCGTGCTCCAGCGCCT
>DATBYJ010000146.1:0-4440 GCA_036513795.1 Solirubrobacteraceae bacterium
GGGCGATGACGGGCAGCTGATGGCCAGCGGCCCTCACACACCAGCCGGCGCGCGCACGCCAAACCCGCAACGCGAGCAGCCGGTGCGCCGTCGCCCCCGCGGGCGAGCCCCCGCGCGCCGCGCGCCGCGGCGTCGCGAACGCTCGGATATGAGCGCTCGCGTGCTCGCCGCAGTCCCGGCGATTGCAGTGGCGCTGTTCCTCGTGATCGAGGGCGGTATCGTGTTTGCGCTCGGCATGTTCGTGCTCGGCAGCGTGTGTCTGCACGAGCTCTACAGCATGTACGAGCGGGCGCGGCCGGCTCGCCTGGCGGGGTTCATCGCGCTCGCGGGCCTGCTCACGGCTGCGCTGTATGGCAACCAGTTTCAGGTGCTGCTGGTAGCGGTTGCCGCGCTGCCGCTGGTGTTCGGCGTCACGCTTTTGCAACCCCGCCCGTCGGTCGGCGCGATTGCGGTCACGCTGCTGGGGATCTATTGGATCGGCTTTGCGCTCGCACATGCGGTGATGCTGCGCGGGCTTCCCCACGGTCTGGGGATAGTGATCGATGTGGCCGTCGGCACATTTCTTGGCGACACCGGCGCGTATCTGGGCGGGCGCATGTTCGGGCGCCGAGCGCTCGCTCCAACGATCTCGCCAAATAAGACCGTCGAGGGGCTCGTGATCGGCATGCTGTGCGCGATCCTCGGTGTGTGGATCGCCGGGCGCTACCAGGAATGGCTTCCGGGTACGCACGCCCTCGTCCTGGGTTTCGGCGTTGCGCTCGTGGCACCGATCGGAGATCTGTTCGAGTCATTCGTCAAGCGCGAGGCCGGTACGAAGGACTCCGGCGGGCTGTTCGGAGCGCACGGCGGGGCGCTCGATCGGCTCGACGCAGTGCTGTTCGCGGCGGTCGTCGGGTACTACATTTGGGCTGCCTATGTCCACGCCTAAGCGCCTGCTGGTCCTCGGCTCGACCGGCTCGATCGGCACGCAAGCCCTCGACGTTTGCGAACGCAGCGATGAGCTCGAGATCGTCGGTCTGTCGGCCGGGCGCTCATGGGAGGCGCTGATCGAGCAGGCGCGTGAGCATCATGTCAGCAGGATTGCGCTGGGCGACGCGCATGCCGCGGCGCGAGCATCCGAGGCGTGGACCGATGGCGAGGTGCTTGTCGGTGCCGAGGGGCTCGTACGCCTCGTGGTCGAGTCTGGTGCCGATCTGGTGCTCAATGCGCTCGTCGGCTCCGTCGGCCTCGGCCCGACCGTTGCCACGCTCGGGGAGGGCATCGACCTGGCGCTCGCCAACAAGGAGTCGCTCGTCGTCGGTGGCGAGCTCGTGATGGCGCTCGCTGAGGCCACCGGCGCGCGGATCGTGCCTGTCGACTCAGAGCACACGGCGCTTCACCAGTTGCTCGCCGGACAGCCCCCCGGCGCGGTGCAGCGGCTGACGATCACCGCCAGCGGCGGTCCCTTCCGCGGGCGAGCCCGTGCGGAGCTCGAGGACGTGACCGTCCAGGAGGCGCTCGCGCATCCAACCTGGGCGATGGGCGGCAAGATCACGATCGACTCGGCCACGCTGATGAACAAGGGCCTCGAGCTGATGGAGGCCCACCACCTGTTCGGCACCCCGTATGAGCGGATCGACGTGGTCGTACACCCGCAGTCGCTCGTCCACGGGGTCGTGCAATTGGCCGATGGCGCCATGCTCGCCCATCTCGGCCCGCCCGACATGCGCATCGCGATCTCCTACGCGCTTCACGGGGGCGAGAGCGTGCAACTGCCGATCACGCCACTGGACCTCGCAGCGGTCGGCCAGTTGAGCTTTGAGGCCGTCGACTTGGAGGCCTTTCCATGCCTGCGGCTGGCGGGCGAAGCCGCACGCGAGGGGGGCACGGCACCGTGCGTGCTCAACGCCGCCAACGAGATCGCCGTGCACGCATTCCTGGAGGGACGGCTGCGCTTCGTGGAGATCGCAGACGTGATCGACAGCACGCTCGCCGAGCTCGGTAGCGAGCCGGTGCTCTCATTCGAGTCGCTGTATGAGGCCGATCGTCTGGCCCGCGCTGCCGCCAGCGATGCGGTCGCCGAGCTGGCCTGACACAGCGACCGCTCCGGACGAGCCCCGGCGTGAGCCCGCATAGCCCGCCTGAACAGATCTGCCCGGAGGGCTTAAGCTCGCCTGCCACACTGATGCGATGAGCTGGGCCATCGCACTCATTGGATTCATGCTCCTGATCGTCCTGCACGAGCTCGGGCACTTCTTCGCCGCCAAGGCCGTGGGCATGCGCGTGGAGCGTTTCTCGCTGTTCTTCCCGCCCACCATCTTCAGCGTGCGCCGCGGCGAGACGGAGTATGGGATCGGCGCCATCCCACTCGGTGGCTACGTGAAGATCACCGGCATGAGCCCACAGGAGGTCGACGAGCTCGAGCCCGAGGTAGCCAAGCGCGCCTACTACAACCAGGCGCCGTGGAAGCGCATCGTGGTCATCCTCGCCGGGCCGGGCGTCAACCTGCTGATTGCCTTCGCGCTGTTCTGGGCGATCCTCGCGTCCAACAGCCTCAACGGCGCCTACACGCTCGAAAACCTCAACCCGTCGATCCACACGCTCGTTCCCAGCACCTCCGTCGCCGGGATCGACAAGGGCGAGCCCGCCCAAGGCGTTCTGCGCCCCGGCGACCGCATCCTCGCTGTCGACGGGCGCCGTGCAAGCGTCAGCTCGGCTATGGCCGCGATCTCCTCACACCGCTGTGCCGGCACTTTGGTCAACGGCTGCACAGCTGCCACACCTGTACTGCTGAGCATCCGTCGCCGCGGGCACGTGCAAACGCTCTCCGTGCGCCCGCGCTACGACGCCACGCTCAAACGTATGCTGATCGGCTTTGACTTCGGCGCCGCGGTCAAACCCGTGGGCGTGTTCGCCGCCGCGGGCGTGGCCGTGCACGAGATGTGGGATACCACGACGAGCCTGTTCACGAACCTTGGCAAGGCGTTCACTAGCTCCAAGGTCCGCCACCAGTTCCACAGCGTCATCGGCATCACCGAGATCGCCCACGAAACGGTCGTCGCCGGCGCCGGCTATGCGCTCGTGTTCGCTGGCTTCATCTCGCTGATCCTCGCGGTGCTCAACCTGCTGCCCTTCCTGCCGCTCGACGGCGGGCACATCCTTTGGTCGCTGGGCGAGAAGGTCCGTGGCCGGCGAATCTCGCTGGGAGCCATGTACCGCTACAGCACCGTAGGGATCGTCCTGCTCGCGTTCCTCGTGATCAACGGCATCAGCAACGACATCGGCCACCTCGGCGGCTGACGCATCCTGGACCTGCAGAGCCAGATGCCTATCTGGCCGGCAAACATCTAGGGCATCGTAGAATCCACTACATGGCCTCCAAGCGACAGATCCACGTGGGCGCTGTTCCCATCGGCGGCGGTGCGCCGGTAGCCGTGCAGACGATGACCAAGACGGAGACCGCAAACCTCCAGGCGACCATGGACCAGATCCGCACGGTCGCCGAGGCCGGCGCTGACATCGTGCGCGTGGCGGTTCCCCGCGAGCAGGACGCTGAGGCGCTGAAGACGATCGTGGTGGAATCGCCGATCCCGATCATCGCTGACATCCACTTCAACCACACGCTGGCGCTCAAGGCGATCGAAGCGGGCGCACACTGTGTCCGCTTGAACCCCGGCAACATTGGCGGCCCCGAGAAGGTCGCCGAGGTGATAGCCCTTGCCAAGCAGCGTGGAACGCCGCTTCGCGTTGGCGTCAACTCCGGCTCACTGCCCAAGCACCTGCGCCAGCTCGAGTACGACAACCCCGTCGAGGCCCTTGTCACCGCCGCGATCGAGACGGTGCAGCTGATGGAGAGCCTTGACTTCGACAACTTCAAGGTCTCGATGAAGTCGACCTCCGTGCCCAACACGATCGCCTCCAACCGTCTGCTCTCGCAGAAAATCCCCTATCCGCTGCATCTGGGGGTCACTGAGGCCGGCACCAAGTGGTCAGGTTCGCTCAAGTCCGCCGTCGGGCTCGGCACGCTGCTCGCTGATGGCATTGGCGACACGATCCGCATCTCGCTTTCCACCTTCCACGCCGAGGAAGAGGTCAAGGTCGCCTGGGAGATCCTCAAGGCGCTGAAGCTGCGCGAGCGCGGCCCCGACCTGATCGCCTGCCCCACCTGCGGGCGGCTGCAGTTCGACATGGACTCCGTCGTAGCCGAGGTCGAGCGGCGCCTCGAATCCTACGAGGACCCAATCGAGGTCTCCGTGCTCGGCTGTGCCGTAAACGGCATCGGCGAGGCGCGCCACGCCGACTTCGGCATCACCGGCGCGAAAGACATGGGCATGATCTACTCGAAGGGCGAGCCGCTGAAGAAGGTCCCGACCGAGCGCCTTGTCGACGAGCTCTTCGCGGAGATCGACCGCTACTACGCGGCGGGCAAGCGCGTCGTCTCCGACGAGCGCAGCGCCGCCG
>DATBYJ010000147.1:0-30729 GCA_036513795.1 Solirubrobacteraceae bacterium
CGTGGCGTGGTCGTATCACTCGGGCGATTTCCTGGATGCTGTCAAGCGCACGTCGTCGACCCGGCGCGTGCTGGTGCTGGGGGTGGGCGGCGTTGTGGCCGGCGGCGGGTCGCTGCTGCTGAGGCGTTACAGCCCGGGTGAGGTGTCGGAGTCACTGTGGCTACGGGGCGCGCGGGTGCCATTCTGGGCGAGCATTGCTCGCGGCGTGCACTCGATGGTGATCGTGGCGCTGGGCGCTTCGCTCGGCCGCGAGGCTGCGCCGCAGCAGTTTGGTGCGGCGGTGGCAAGCACAGTGAGCGAGTGGGCGAAACTGCCGCACTGGCAGCGACGGCTGCTGGTGGCGTGCGGGGCAGGGGCGGGTATGGCGGCGGTTTACAACGTGCCGCTGGGCGGCGCGCTGTTTGCGCTGGAGGTGCTGCTGGGGACGTTGACGCTGCCGCTGGTGCTGCCGGCGCTGGCGACGTCGCTGGTAGCGACGGGCGTGGCGTGGATCGTGCTGCCGACGAGCCCCACGTACACGATCCCTACGTACCCGGTGCACGGCCAGCAGATCGTGTGGGCGGTGATCGTGGGGCCGATTGCGGGCGTGGCGGCGATCGGCTGGATCCGCCTGATCGCATTTGCGCACGCGCTGCGCCCGGCGGGCTGGGTGCGGCTGGTGGCACCGATTGTGGTGTTCACAGCTCTGGGGGCGCTGGCGATCGCGTACCCGCAGCTGTTGGGCAACGGCAAACCGGTGGTGCAGCTGGCGTTGGTGGCACAGCTGAGCGTGGGCTTGTTGGCGATCTTGCTGGTGTTGAAGCCGCTGGTGACAGCTGCGTGCCTGGGCAGCGGCGCACCGGGCGGGCTGTTCACGCCGACGCTTGCGTATGGGGTGCTGCTGGGGGGCCTGCTGGGCGCGGGCTGGACGCAGATCTGGCCGGGGGCCCAGCTGGGCGGCTACGCGATTATCGGCGGTGCGGCTGTGCTGGCGGCGTCGATGCAGGGGCCGTTGGCGGCGGTGGTGCTGCTACTCGAGCTGACCCACCACGCCGACGCGCTGATGGTGCCGGTTCTGATCGCGGTGGTGGAGGCGACGGTGCTAGCACGGGTGCTGGGGGCGCCGTCGATCTACTCAGCGCGGCTGTCGGCGCTGCCGGAGGAGGTGCATGCGGCGGCGGCGCGGATTGGCTACGACGAGTTGGATGCGCAGACGGCGGAGGATGAGATGCTGGCGCCTAGCGATCTGCTGCCGATCACGATGCACCCGCCGACTGGCGGGCGCGATCCCTCGTAACCTGGCGCGATGGTCCAGGAGCGTCGTCTCGTTCTAGCGGCATGTGTGGGGCTCGCGCTGATGCTGGCGGCCGCGGCGTCGGACTTCATTGTTGGCTCGTTCTGGTCGCGCCACGCGCTGCTGACGTCGCTGGTGGCGAACGTGCTGGTGGTGGCGATCACGCTGGTGGTGATCAACGAGCTCGTGGAACGCCGGGATCGCCGCCGTTGGAACTTGCTGGCGCAGAGTGTGCTGCTGGCGTTGACGCAGAGCGCGAGGGCGACGTGGACAGGCCTGGTGGAAGTGCTGCGGCTGGGCGAGGTGCACAGCGGAGCAGTGCAGCCGCTGCTGGAAGGCGCGTCGATGGCGCGCGACAGCGAGCGTGTGTCACAGGCGATTACTGAGCTGCTGGCGGACGGCGAGCGCCGGCCGGTGCTGCAGCGGGTGACGGTGACGCTGGCTGATCACACCTCGCAGGTGATCGCGCGGTGGGCCTCGGTGATGGTGAACGCGGGCCCGTATGCGAAGGTGCTGAACCGCCACGTGGAGCTGGCGGCGCGCCTGGAGTGGCTGAGCAGCGTGCTCACGCACAACGAGCCACCGGAGGGCCAGAGCAGGCGCGAGCAGGCACTGCTGCGCAGCAATGTGGCGACAGAGCACGCAGAGGAATGGGGCAGTGATGAGTGGCTACACGATCAGCTGCTGGCGGTGATCAACCTGGCGACGGAGCTGGACTACCGCTCACGGGAGCTGGCGTATGAGATCGTGCCGCTGAGCTGGTGGGCGGAGCGCACCGCGGGGCTGGCGGGCCCTGAAGCAGCGGGGTCAGCGCAGGCGCCCAGCGATTGACAGCGGAACGCCACGCGTTTTGCAAAGTTGTTTACAACCGCTGGAAGCTGGTACTACTCAGTTATGCCCCGCGCGATGTGGACAGGCACAATTGGCTTCGGCATGGTCACGGTGCCGGTGAAGCTGTATAGCGCTGTGGACCGAAAGACGGTGCGCTTCCACCAGCTGTCGGGCAAGAGCGGCGTACGCGTGGCGCAGAAGCGGGTGGACCCCTCCACAGGCGAGGAGGTCCCGTACGCGGAGCTCGTCAAAGGCTATGAGCTGGCGCCGGACCGCTACGTGGTGATCGAGCCTGGCGAGTTGGAGACGCTCCAGCCGAAGAAGACGAAAACGATTGAGATAGAGGAGTTCGTAGATCTCTCACAGATCGATCCTGTGTTCTACGACCACCCGTATTACCTGGCGCCTGGGCAGGGTGGGTCCAAGCCATATCGGCTGTTGCTTGAAGCGATGCGGGAGACGGGCAAGGTGGCGATCGCGCGGGTGGTGATCCGCTCGAAGGAGCAGCTGGTGGCGGTACGCCCGATGGGAGATGTGCTGGGAATGGCGACGATGCTGTTCGCCGACGAAGTGCTATCGCCGGAGCGTCTGGACGAGATAGCGGACGCGAAGGATGTGAAGACAACTAAGCGCGAGTTGGACATTGCCAAGCAGCTGGTTGACTCGCTCGCTGGCGAGTTCAAGCCGGATGCGTTCCAGGACACCTACCGCGAGGAGGTGCTGGCGTTGATCGAGCGCAAGGCGCAGGGCAAGGCGATCGCTGTGCAGCCGACACCGGAAGCGGTGGCGGCGCCGGCGCCCGATCTAATGAGCGCGCTGAAAGCGAGCTTGGATGCGGTTCGTGCACGGGAAGGCACAGCTCCGAGCGGGGTTGGCGAGAAACCGCGCAAAGCGTCGAAAAAGCCGGCGACGAAGAAAGCCGCGGTCGCGAAGGCCGCGGCGAAGAAGCCAACGGGCAAACAGCCTGCCGGCAAACAGACCGCCAGCAAGCAGCCGACCGCCAAGAAGCGCGCCGCCAAGCGGTAGGTGCCTGACCGCCTGAAGCGCTACGGCGCGAAACGCGACTTCAAGGTCACGCCGGAGCCTGCGGGTAAGTCAGTCAAGCCGTCGGCGCCAACGGCGGCACATCGGCAATCCGCCGGTGCTGATGCACACGCGGCGCCTCGCTTCGTGATCCACGAGCACCACGCCACACGGCTGCACTGGGATCTGCGCTTGGAGCGCGAGGGCACGCTGGCGTCATGGGCGGTACCGAAGGGCCTGCCGCTGGCGCCTGGGGAAAACCACTTGGCGGTAGCGGTTGAGGATCACCCGCTGGAGTACTTGGACTTCGAGGCGGAGATCCCCAAGGGCCAATACGGAGCCGGCCGGATCACCATCTGGGACAGGGGCACGTATGAGTGCTTGAAGTGGGAACCGAAGAAGGTGGAGGTGGCGCTGCACGGCGAGCGGGTGAACGCGCGCTATGCGCTGTTCCCGATCGACAAGGACGAGCGACCGAAGAACTGGCTGATCCATCGCATGGATCCGGCGGCGGATCCGCACCGCGAGCCAATGCCGGCGCGGATCGTGCCGATGCTCGCACGGGCGGGCTCGTTGCCGGCGCAGGAGCGGGGCTGGGCGTTTGAGGTGAAGTGGGATGGGGTGCGCGCGATCGCGTATTCGCAACCGGGGGAGCTGAGGTTGGAGAGTCGCAACCTCAACGACATCAGCGACAGCTACCCGGAGCTGTTCGCGATGAATACGGCGCTGGGTTCACACAGCGCCGTACTGGACGGCGAGATCGTGGCGTTCGACAACGCGGGGCACCCGAGCTTCGAGGCGCTGCAGCAGCGTATGCATGTCGGCTCGCGTGCGCAGGCGCGCAAGCTGGCGAAGGGCACGCCTGTGACGTACGTGGTGTTCGACGTGTTGTGGTTGGACGGCCACTCGCTGATGCGCCAGCCGTACAGCGAGCGGCGCGAGCTGCTGGCGGCGATGAAGCTGGACGGCACCCACTGGCAGACACCCGAACACGTGGTGGAAGAAGGCAAGACGCTGCTGGCTGCGACGGCAGAGCAGCAGCTGGAGGGAGTGCTGGCCAAGCGCATGGATTCGCTGTATCAGCCGGGCGCGCGCACGAGCGACTGGGTGAAGGTGAAGAGCGTGGCCCGCCAAGAGCTGGTGGTGGGTGGCTGGATGCAGGGCAAGGGCAAGCGCGCCAACACCGTCGGGGCGCTGCTCTTGGGTGTGTACGAGGCAGACGGAAGACTGCGCTACGTGGGCCGCGTGGGCAGCGGCTTCAGCGATACCGAGCTGCAGCATCTGTCGGGCATTCTTGCACCCCTGGCACGTCCCACCTCGCCGTTTACGAGCGGCGAGACACCGCCACGCGGGGCGCGGTTCTGCGAGCCGCAGCTCGTGGTGGAGGTGGAGTTTGCTCGGTGGACCGCGGGGGGCAGTCTGCGCGCGCCGGTGTACCAGGGCCTGCGGGATGACAAGCGACCCGGGGAAGTTGTGCGTGAGGACACACAAGCGCAGGCGCCAGTCGACAATCCGCGGCCGCGCCGTGGAGCGAAAACGGCGGAGACGACGGTGGACGGACGAGAGCTGAAGCTGTCGAACCTCGACAAGGTGCTGTATCCACAGACGGGTTTCACGAAGGGCGATCTGATCGCGTACTACGCGGCGATCGCGCCGGTACTGCTAGGCCATTTGTGTGAACGCCCGCTGACGGTGACAAGGTGGCCGGACGGCGTGCAAGCGAAGTCGTTCTTCCAAAAGCAGGCACCCGCGCACCGCCCGGCATGGGTGCGCACGGCGACGGTGGCAAGCGCGAGCACCCTGACGGGCACACCCGTGGGGGCGCAGGCAGGCAAGGCGATCGACTACACGCTGGTTAACGACCTATCGACGCTGGTATGGCTGGCGAACCTGGCGGCGATTGAACTGCACGTGCCGCTGGCGCGAGCAGAGGCGATGGAGCGCCCGACGGCACTGGTGTTCGACCTCGACCCGGGGGCACCGGCGGGCATAGTGGAGTGCTGCCATGTGGGACTGCAACTGCAGGGCATGTTCGAGCACCTCGGCCTGGAGAGCTTCGCTAAGACGTCGGGGTCGAAGGGACTGCAGGTGTACGTGCCGCTGAACTCCCCCGGGACGACGTACGAGCGCACGAAGCCTTTTGCGAAAGCGGTGGCGGAGACGCTTGAGGCCGCGGAACCGGACCTGGTGGTCTCGCGCATGACCAAGGCGCGGCGCACGGGCAAGGTGCTAATCGACTGGAGCCAGAACAACGCAACGAAGACGACTGTGTGCGTGTACTCACTGCGCGCGACCGAGCGCCCAACGGCTTCGACCCCTGTCAGCTGGGAGGAGGTTCGCGTCACACGGGACGCGGGCGATCGGGCGCGCCTAGCGTTCGAAGCAGCACAGGTACTCGACCGGGTGGCCGAGCGCGGAGATCTGTTCGCGCCGGTGTTATCGCTGGTGCAAGAGCTGCCCGACTAAAGCGATGAGTTGGAGTTGTCGAATTGGTGGCCGATGTCCGTTTCCGACGTCGTGAGCAGCATCTGGAGGTTGACCCCCAGCCAGCGAATGCTGGTCGCTGGGTTTCTCACGGCCGCGGTCGCCAGCGCGACGGCGCTTGACGACAGCGCATTAACTCTCATCGTCCGTGCCACTTTCTGGTTCGCGATAGCCGTGTTGATAGAGCGCACGCTGGAGGCCCTTAGGGGAGCGCCGGTGGATGGGCGGGCCTTCGTCGCATACTTGCCGTTGGCATGCGCTGCCGCAGCATGGTGGCTCGCCGAAATTACGGCGCCGCACGTGACCCGGTCAGGATCACTCAGCACATTCTTCGCTGTAGCCGCGTCGCTGCTCGGTGCGCTGCTCGTCTCGCTAGTTGTTGAGGCACGACGAGCAACGAAACACGACCAGTGGGTACGCGCGCTTCGAGGCTGGTGGGTGGGGTTCATCGTCTTGGGCATCCTCTATGCCCTCCTTGGCCTCGCACCAGGCCACTCGCGGAAATCCGAAGAGTTCTACTACGAGATGGTCTGGGCCGGCCTGGTAGGCGCGGTAGCGGCCCTCAGTGTCATGATGTGGAGAGATTCGCCGCCGCGCCCGGAAGTGGAGGTTGCGCAACGGGAGGCAGCGCCCCCTCCACACACCTCAAAGAACAGGCTCGCGGCAAGCACAGCGAGTACGTCTACTCAAACCCCGGTGCGCTCCAGCCCGGCATCACATCGGGCAACCCGTCGCTGACGCGATCGGGGAAGTGCGCGGGGCGCTTCTCGAGAAATGCGGTGATGCCCTCGACCGCGTCCGCTGACTGCCCACGGGAGACCATGCCGCGTGAGTCGGCGCGGTGGGCGAGCATCGGGTGCTCGGCTCCTAGCATCCGCCACATCAGCTGACGAGCGATCGCGACGGATACGGGCGCGGTGTTCTCGGCGATCTCTTGCGCGAGCGCACGGGCTGCATCCAGCAGTTCCTCTTTCGGATGCAGGCTGCGCAGCAGTCCTCCTTCGAGTCCCTCCTGCGCGGAGAACACACGGCCGGTGGCAACCCACTCCATCGCGCGACTGATGCCAACCACCCGCGGGAGAAACCAGCTCGAGCACGCCTCAGGGATGATGCCGCGGCGGGCGAACACAAAGCCCATACGCGCATCGTCGGCCGCCAGGCGCACGTCCATCGGCAAGGTCATCGTCGCGCCAACCCCCACTGCAGGACCGTTGATGGCAGCGATCACAGGCTTCTTGCATTCGAAGATCCGCAGCGAGAATTCGCCGCCATTGTCGCGCCTGGCGCCTGCCACCGCCTCGCGCTTGCGCGCGTCAAAGGTGTTGCCCCCACTCCCGAGATCCGCGCCTGCACAGAAGCCACGCCCGGCGCCCGTGACGATAATCGCCCGCACGTCATCATCCGCATCCGCCTGATCGAACGCCGCGCGCAGCTCTAGTCCCATCTGCTCCGTCCATGCATTGAGACGGTCGGGCCGGTCCAACGTGATCGTGAGCACGTTGTCGGCCACCTCGACTTTGATCTGCTCGAAGTCCATAGCTGCGCGAATCATATGCGGGGTACCTAGCTCACAGAATCTTCACGAGTACGAAGCGTGTAGCGGGAAGCTTGATCGACTGAGACCCGCAGGCATCTTCATCGGCCGAAAGCAGTAGTCACTCTGCTGCCACAGGAGGCGCGTTGCCAGACCCAATAGACCCCGCATCAAATAGCCGTCTCACCCGCCGCACCTTCCTGCGCTATGGCGGATCGGCTGGCGCTGCGCTGGCCGGCATGTCGGGTGGCACGCTGTGGAAGGCCGTAGCTGCCTCGGGAGCAACCGCCCGCCCTCCAGACAGCTTGCCCAATCGCAAGCTTCCCGCCGGCACGGCCACAGGCGCGTTTCCGTTCGACCACCTCGTGGTGGTGATGATGGAGAACCACTCCTTTGACAACCTCCTTGGCGCGCTGCACCGCTCCGGCCAACCTAAGGCGCATGGTCTGAGGTTCGACCACAAGGGCATCGCGCGCAACAGCAATCCAGGGCCTGAAGGTCCCGTGCATTCGTTCGCAATACCTACCACCGCCCAGAGCCCGACGGTCACACAGACGTGGAATGCAACCCACGAACAGATCGACGAAGGCCGGATGGACGGTTTCGTGCGATCGGTGGGCTCAGACGAGCCGATGGGTTACTGGACCGAGGATGTGCTGCCGTTCGCGTACTCCTTTGCCCGTACGTTCACCCTCGCCAACAGCTGGTTCTGCTCGGCGCCCTGCCAGACGTACCCCAACCGGCGTTTCTTGATGGCCGGCACCGCCTACGGCGACATCGCCACCAACACTGAAAGCCTCAGCGACCCGCCACCTCCCAACGGCACGATCTTTGATCGGCTTCACGCCTATGGGGTGAGCTGGCGCAACTACTTCACTGATCTTCCACAGACGGCGATCATCCCCTCGATCATCGAGAAATACCCGGGCAACATCTCGCCGTATGCCCAGTTCCTGATCGATTGCGCGGCCGGAACGCTCCCTTCGGTGAGCTTTGTGGATCCTGAGTTCGGAGCAATCTCTGACATCGGCGAACCCTTGACGAAAGTGCCCGGCCTGGAAGCGCTTGGCGTCAAACTCGAGCAGACCGGCGGCGACGAGGAGTCTCCGCAGGACATGTCATATGGCGAGTACTGGGCTTATCAGACGGTGCAAGCCGTGATGCACTCACCAGCCTGGCCACGCACGCTGCTCATCTACACATATGACGAGCACGGTGGCTACTACGACCACGTGCCGCCTCCTGCCGCGATCGCACCTGACGCAATCCCCCCGGCCTTGAGTGCGGGTGACATACCTGGCGATTACAACATCTACGGCCCGCGAGTCCCAGCGATCGTGGCTTCGCCGTACGCCAAGCCAAGCGCGGTGACCAACCACGTGTATGACCACACCTCGGTACTGGCCACGATCGAGGCACAATGGAACCTGCCAGCGCTCACCTACCGCGACGCCAATGCCAGGACCGTCGCTGATTTCCTCGACGTACGCCAGGCTGCGTTCCTGGAGCCGCCAACGCTCACCGAACCACCTGTACCCGTTGAAGCGATTGGCAGCGAATGACAGAGCACAACACACAAACCGACCGACGGACAGCCACGGCTCGCTGGCACCGAGCGGTGCGTCGCTCGCGTGCCGGCGGCGGCATCGCAGGGGTGCTGGTGTGCACCCTCAGCGGTGCTGCACTCGCTGGCGCCCTGGTCACAGGCGGCGCCTTTGCGCGTTTGCCGTCCGTCACCTCGGCGGCCGCGCGTCCCTCCTCCCCGCGTGCGGCCGCCGAGCGCTCCAAACCAAAGCCCTTCAAGCGGCCGAAGATCCACCACGTATTCGTGATCGTGCTCGAGAACGAGGACTACGCGAGCACCTTCGGTGACCCATCCAGCGACCCCTATCTGGCGCAGACGCTGCCATCACAGGGGGCGCTGCTCGAGGACTACTACGCCACCGGCCACGAGAGCAACGACAACTACGTCTCGCTCATCTCCGGTCAACCGCCAAACGTCGAGAACCAGGCCGACTGCCAGCTCTTCAGCGAATTCGTGGGCACGGAACTACAGGCCAACGGGGTCGAGGACGGCGAGGGTTGTGTGTATCCGGAAACGGTGGCCAACATTGGCACGCAGCTCACCGCGGTGGGCATGAGCTGGAAGGCATACGAGCAGGACATGGGCAACGACCCCAACCGTGAGACCGCCGCCTGCGGCCACCCAGCGTTGAACGCCAAAGACGAAACCCAGTCAGCGGTGGAAGGCGACGGCTACGCCACGCGCCATGACCCGTTCGTGTACTTCAAGTCGGTAATCGAAGACCAGAGCTACTGCAACGCGCACGTCGCGGCCATGGGCTCGTCCAGCGGGGCGATGCCCGCCGCAGCTCTCCGTGGTGAGACCGGCCTCGCCACCGATCTCTCCTCGATCAGAAGAACCCCCAACTTCTCGTTCATCACGCCCAACTTGTGTAACGACGGCCACGACTACCCGTGCACCAACCAGCCAAGCGGTGCCTCCGCGCTGGCAGACATCGACGCGTTCCTGGAAGCGTGGGTGCCCAAGATCACGAGCTCGCCGGCGTTTCGCAAGAACGGCCTGCTCGAGATCACCTTCGACGAGTCAGACGGTTCGCAGTCGGACGCCTCCGCCTGCTGCGGGGAGACGCCCGGACCCGACACGCCGCTGCCCGGTATCACTGGGCCGGGCGGCGGCAAGATCGGCGCGGTCCTGCTCTCGCCGTTCATCAAGCCGGGGACGGTCAGCACAACCCCCTACAACCACTACTCCTCTCTGGCCAGCTGGGAGTCGCTGTTCCACCTAACACCACTCGCTGACGCCGCCACCGCGTCCTCGACGTTCGGCGCTGACGTGTTCACTGTTGCTGCGAAATAGAAGGCGCCGGCGTCACGTCGGGCGGATCGAGCTCGGTCCGAGCGGACTGTGCCCTACAACTCCGCGGCACCTAACTGACAGCCGTATGGCCCGCGGCCCGTCAGACACGCCGCGCCGCAGCGGGCCGCCAGCGCAAGCGCATCGGGGACCGCCATGTCCGCTCCCAGACCATAGGCAAGCCCGGCCACGAACGAGTCGCCACAGCCATAAGAGTCGACTACCTCGCCTGGCAACGGGGCCGCCTCCCATCTGCCGCTCGCCCCGGACTCCTCGCGATAGCGACCGCCACGAGCGCCCTCTGTCCACACCACCAACCGCGCTTCGTCCTGAGCGTCACCCATCTCGCCCAGCTCGACCTGATCGTCGCCGCTTAACACCAGTGCGTCCAATGGCACGCCGTGACCGAGCGCGCCACGCGCCCGTGGGCTTGCCACGAGCACCCGTGCATTCGCGCGCGCAATCCGCAGCGCTGCCACATCGCCCGCGGTGAAATACACCGAGTCGGCCCCCTCGAGCGCCTGCCAATGCTCGCGGCCATCCCCACCGCGGGGATCGAGCCGCGGGCCAAAGGTCGTAATCGTGCGCTCGCCCGTTGCATCGAGCAGCGTCACCGCGCGGCGGCTTGGAGCGTCGTCGAATGCTGCCAGCACATCCACGCCGAGCTCGCGTAGACGCACCATCGCACGATGACCATAATCATCCTCGCCAAGGGCCGTGATGAACACTGTCTCACCCGCCAACCGTGCCAGCTGTACCGCCGCCACCGCACCCCCACCGGCGGGCTCCTCGAACGGGTCGCTCGCATGCACCACCTCGCCCGCGCTCGGTACGTGCTGCACGTGCGCGAACTGCACCCACTCAACGTGGCCCACCACCGCCACCTTCGGCTGCTTCGAGAACACGCGCGGCAGTCTCACACACCAAGGACATAGGATGGCTGCGATGACGCCGCTGGTACTCATCGAGGAGCCTGCCCTGCACGTCGTGCAGCTAACGCTCAACCGGCCCGAGCAGCTCAACACGATGAACGCCGAGCTGTGCGAGGCGATGCACGAAGAGCTACGCAGGCTCGCCGCCGAGCGCTCCTGCCGCGCGGTGATCCTCACAGGGGCCGGCCGCGGCTTCTGCGCAGGTGTCGACCTCCGCGGTTATGGCGCCGCTCCTGGAAACAACGGCAGCGACGAGCCACGTGACCGGTTGGCCAACCAGGAGCACATGTCAAAGCTCGTGCTTGGCCTGCGCGCCCTTCCGCAACCGGTCATCGCCGCCGTCAATGGCCCCGCCGCCGGGCTTGGACTGGCGCTCAGCCTCGGCAGCGACATCCGCTACGCGTCCACCAGCGCGGTGTTCCGCGCCGCGTTCATCAACATCGGCCTGTCCAACTGCGACATGGGCACGAGCTGGCTCTTGCCTCGCCTGATCGGGGTGTCGCGCTCGCACGAGCTGATGCTCACCGGACGGCGCTTCGACGCCGATGAGGCGCTGCGCATCGGCCTCGTCGCCGACGTGCTCGAGCCCGACGCGCTGCTCGCGCGCGCAGTGCAGGCCGCCGAGCAGATAGCGGCGCTCGCGCCGTGGGGCGTGCGCCTGACCAAGCGTGGCATGTGGAGCGCCCTCGAGATCCCCTCCCAGCAGGCCGCTGTCGAGTACGAGGACCGCCAGCAGATCATGGCCACGTTTAGCAAGGGCCTGCCCGAGGCCGTCGGCGCGTTCCTCGAGAAGCGCCCCGCCGACTTCGACGATTAGCGATCGCCGCCCCAATCGGCGTTGTGCAACGCCAACCAGCGATCGGCAACCACAAGCGATGAGGAGCCACAACCATGAGTGACCTGTTCGACGTATCCGGCAAGACCGCCCTCGTGACCGGCGGCTCGCGCGGCATCGGCATGATGATCGCCCGCGGCCTCGTGCAGGGCGGAGCGCGCGTGATCGTCTCCTCGCGAAAGAGCGCCGACGTCGAAGCGGCCGCCCAGGAGCTGAGCTCGTCAGGTGACTGCCACGCGATCCCCGCAGACATATCCACCCAACAAGGCGCCCAAGAGCTCGCCGCCGCGACGCGAGAGCGCTTCCCCTCGCTCGACATCCTCGTCAACAACGCCGGCGCCGCCTGGGGCGCGCCACTGGAGGAGTTCCCCGCAGCCGGCTGGGAGAAGGTGCTCAGCACGAACGTCGAGGGCATCTTCCACCTCACCGTCGCACTGCTGCCCGAGCTGCGCGCGGCTGCCAGCGCCGAGGACCCTGCGCGTGTGATCAACATCGGCTCCATCAACGGCCTACAGCCGCCACCCGTCGAGAACTACTCTTACAGCGCCAGCAAGGCCGCCGTGCACATGCTCACCCGCCACCTCGCCAAGCGTCTGGCCTCCGAGCACATCACCGTCAACGCGATCGCACCCGGGCCGTTCCCGAGCAAAATGATGTCCTACGCGCTCGATGACCCAGAGATGCGTGAAGCCGTCGAAAGCGGTGTGCCACTCGGACGCGTCGGACGCCCAGACGACGTCGCTGGGTTGACGCTGTTCCTCGCCTCTCGCGCCGGCGCATACATGACCGGCACCGTCATCCCTCTCGACGGTGGGATTACCGGGTGCGGGTAGTGTTCGGTAGGTGAACCGCAAACGCAACCGAATCCTTGCGCGGGACGAATACACGTGTCTTTGGTGTGAGGAGCGGCATCACAGCGGCAACCTCGATGTCCACCACCTTGTGCCACGCCAGCTAGGCGGTCCCGACTGCGACTGGAACCTCGCTGTGATGTGCCGGCACCACCACCTTCTCATGAACGTAGCGCAGCAGGGCAGCAGTTTCGAGAGCTGGTGGAAGGCTGGGGAGGGGAACCTCGCACTAGGCGAGTGCTTCGCGTGGGGATTGGCTACAAGTTCCAAGACCGAGACCAAGATGCCCCAGCACGTTCAGGACGCAATCACAGAAGCGTTCCACCGGAAGATCAGCCCGCTCCCGGACCGCTACTGGGATGACGGTGACTGGAATCTTGCGGACCTTGTTGCCGCTTTCGGCTCGCCCGTGATGTTTGCAGGTGCCGCTTAGCGAGGATCGCGGGCGGTCCGCCGGCGGGCGGTTCAGAGAACAGCCACTCCATCGACTCGGCGAGCAGCGCAGGCGCGATGCGGGCCTCGGAAGGGCCATTCGTGCCTTTGGCCGCGTAGATGATCGCGTTCATCGATTGGATTTATCGAAATGCAACCACAGCCAAGGCCGCAGTACACATGCTCACCCGCCATCTCGCCAAGCGGCTGGCGTCCGAGCACATCACTGTCAACGCGATCGCCCCCGGGCCGTTCCCCAGCAAAATGATGTCCTACGCGCTCGACGACCCGGAGATGCGTGAAGCGGTCGAAAGCGGTGTGCCGCTCGGGCGCGTCGGGCGCCCCGACGACGTCGCCGGACTGACGCTGTTCCTCGCCTCCCGTGCAGGCGCATACATGACCGGCACCGTCATCCCTCTCGACGGTGGCATCACCGGCTGTAGCTAGCGCTTTCAGCGATCGGCTTTGCTTACCGGAGCAGGCGACGCCGAAATAGGAGACATCGGTCGCAATCATCCGAGCGCGCTTTACCGGTAGCGGCGGCCAATTTACACGCCCACGCGCCCAGCTGGTGGACGCGCCTCTCACCTGACCGTACGCTCCAAGCTGCGATGGCAGCAAGCGCACAACCGATCTCCGACGAGGCGGCACTCGGCACGATCGGCCCATGGACCACCTTCGGGCCGCTCTTGAGCAACAAGCAATGCAACTCCCAGTCGGGCGGGCAGGTGATGGCACAAAGCTCACTGCCATCTTGGGGTACCGATCTGTTGGTGTTCCTGTCGGCCTCGGGCTGGGCAAACTCGCCGGCAGGACTCTCAGCCGCGGTGAAAATCGGCACATCCACGCCACAAACCGCCGTCTTTGTGAACAGCGGCGCAATGCACTCGGCGCTCGTACGTCGACGGCTATTCCTCGCCGATGCGCCCCCCGGCAACCTGTCAGTACCGGTCACAGCCGGCGCACAGACCGTGACCGATCTCAACGATCGGGTCAGCCTGGTCGTCATCCAGCGAGGCGATCCGCCGCCGTTCTACGTCAGAGAAGTGACCAGCGGGCCGCCGGCGTCCGGCTCCTCGTTCTTTAGCACGACGTTCTCGAGCGTGGGCGGAACGCTCCTGATCAGCGCCGCAGCCAGCGGCTACTCCACCGTGGCGAATGTGATGACGGGCGTATCTGTGCTCCTCGACGGCCGTGGCATCTCCAACTGTGAGCTGTGCGCCAACCACGCCAACAGCCACCAGGCTTTCGTTCCCGTCGACCTGATCGCCACCGGGGTCGCCCCGGGCACACACACGCTGGCGTTGACGCCCGAGGCCGGAACAACGATTGACGTCAATGACTTCGGCAGCCTCACGGTGGTCGAGCTCCTGTGCCCGCCGACGATCATGTCAGCTACGCAGGTTATGGCCAACGCACCATGCAAAGTCCAGGGCGGCTCCAACGTGGTCGCGAGCGGCAATTTCACAAGTGCCGGGGGCGTGTTGTTGGTGTGCGTCGGGGTGTCTGGCTATACGCACAACGCCAGCCAAATGCTCGGCGTGAGCATTCAGATCGATGGGAGAGCCGTAGGCGCTACTGAACTGTACGCGAACATGGCAGACACTCATCTCTGTCTCACCGGTACCGATCTCGTGCTGTCGGACATCGCGTCAGGCAGCCATACAATCGCGTTGGTGGCCAACTCGACCACCGTCACCGACGGCTACGACCGCTGCTCGATAACCGTCATCGAGGTCACGAAGGCAGCGCCGTGACCCAACTGCGCGTAACAGTGGACATCTTCAGCGGGCGCCCGAACCCCTCGGTCCTGCTCGATGACAAAGCGGCTGGCGCCGTCCTTGAGCGCTTGCGTCCAGCCGAGCCGCTCGGCGCAGACGAACCCTCTGGACCGCCGCTCGTGCTCGGCTATCGCGGGCTGTTGTTCGAGCAGCTCGGCGAGCAGGAGCCCTCGCTCCCGGGTGCCTTCCGGCTCGTGCGAGGCCGCCTTTATGGCGAGGGTCTCCGTCACTGGGCGACCGATCGCGAGCTCGAGCGCGCCCTGCTCGCCGACGGCGGGGCGGTCGCCATCGCGCTCGCGGACGCGAGCCTGCTCGCGACGATCGCGGCCGAGCTCGAGCGGGAGCACCCATCGTGCAGATACGCCGGCACGGAGGACGGCCCGGAGGCACCAAAGCTTCAAAACTGTGATTCGGCGTCGCCCACCGCCGAACTGCCTTGGTGGAATGACGCGGATCCAAACGCCGACCTATGCCGTGGCGGTGCCAGCCCGTGGCGCTGCCAGTGCAATAACAACTGTTACAACTACGGCACGAACATCCGCACCGACACCTTCGCCCAGCCGGGTTACGGTGGCGGTCGCCCGCTGAGGAGCCTCGATTGTGCCAGCCTGCGCCAGGCCGCGTTCTACGACTTCCTGCTGGATACCCCTTACGCCGAAAACACCTGCGTCCCTGGACGTGCCCTGGTCGCCGGGGTGATCGCCCCGCGCAGCGACTTCCATTGGTACCGGAAGAATCAGGATGGCTACTGGACACACAAGCCCGGCAAGTTGCAAGCCACCAAGTACGACGACTCCGGACAGCCCATCACTGATCCTCGAACCTGCAATCGTGGCATGTATACACAGTTCTGCAGCTTCATGGTGGTGACCGCGGGCCACCCGCGCATCTCGGGCTGGGGCCCTCCGCCGACATCCTCCGAGCTTCGTCTCAGCTAGCCCCACTGCGGCCGCTTTCAGCACTTGGCTTGACATAAACTCGCCCTCTTGGGAGTAAGGGAGACAAGCGCGGCGCCCGCGCGGACGCGTCGGGTGTCCTCTGCCGGCATGGTGCTGGCGGTCGCCGTACTCGGCAGCTTCATGGCGTTCGTCGACGCCACCATCGTCAACATCGCCGTCCCCAGCATCGCCCACGACTTCTCCGGTTCGCGGCTGTCGGGCGTGTCGTGGGTACTCAACGCCTACAACATCGTGTTCGCCGCGTTCCTCGTCGGGGGCGGCCAGCTCGCCGACCTGCTCGGGCGGCGCAAGGTGTTCTCGTTCGCGCTCGTCGTCTTCACCATCGGCTCCACCCTCTGCGCCGTGGCGCCCTCGCTGGGCCTGCTGATCGCCGCGCGCGTGCTGCAGGCCGCCGGCTCGGCCATGCTCGTCCCCAGCTCGCTCGCGATCGTGCTCGAGGCCCACGACGAGCGCACCCGCGGCCACGCGGTCGCGCTGTGGTCGGCGGTGGCTGCGCTGGCCGCCGGCATCGGCCCGCCGCTCGGCGGCCTGCTGATCACCGCCTCCAGCTGGCGGCTGGTGTTCCTGGTGAACATCCCAGTTGGCGTGGTGGCGTTCGTGCTCGCCCAGCGTGTGCTGATCGAGAGCCGTGCTCCCGGCCGCAGGCGCATGCCCGACCTGCTGGGCGGAGGAGTATTCGCGCTTGCGATCGCCGCGCTTGTGCTGGCGGTCGTCAAGGGACAGGAATGGGGCTGGGGTAACGCTCGCGTGATCGGCGCGTTCATCGCCGCGATAGTGCTGGGCGCGTACTTCCTGTTTCGCTCAAGCCGCCAGCGCAGCCCCGTGCTCGACCTGTCACTGCTGCGCATCCGCTCGTTCGCGCTATCCAACACCGCCACCCTCGTCATGGCCGGCGGCTTCTACGCGTACACGCTGTGCAACGTGCTGTTCCTTACCGGCGTTTGGCGCTACTCGATCCTCACCGCCGGGCTCGCGCTCACGCCCGGGCCACTGACAGCCATGGCGATTGCCGGCCCCGCCAGCCGTGTGGTCGAACGCCTCGGCCACCGTGCCGTGGCCGTTCCCGGCGCACTGATCTGGGCAGGTGGGATGGCGTACTTCGCCACCACACTCGGCGTTGGTCCCGACTTCCTCGGCGTCTGGCTGCCAGGGATGGTGATCCTCGGCGTGGGCGCCGGGCTCACCTTCCCCACCCTCAGCGCCGCCGCCGTCGGCTCCGTGCCTGGGCCACGTTTCGCCGTCGCCACCTCGCTCAACTCCGTCGCTCGCCAGCTCGGCGCCGCGCTCGGCGTGGCTGTGCTGATCGCCATCATCGGCACCCCCAAGCCACTACAAGCGCTGCACGCCTTTGAGCACGGCTGGCTATTCGCCGGTGGCTGCTTCCTTATCGGATCCATTGCCTGCCTCGTGCTCGTGGTCAAGAGCACCGAGGGGAACAGCAACGGCAGGCCGACCAGGTACGACCCTCGTGCGCAGAGCCGGTCAGGAGGAAGTGTCGAGGACGGCCAGCTATCGGAGCCGAACGCGGTGGATTTGCTCCCGAGCCTCGGCGAGTCCGAAGGCGAGCGCGCGCAGGTCACACCACAGACCATTGCCCAGTTTCTGCTGCACGTCCCCGTTTTCGCCGCCCTCTCGGACGCAATGCGCGAAGAGATCGGGGCGCTGGCCACCAACGTCAGCGTCGCCGCGTGGGAGTGGCTGTTTCACGAAGGCGACAGCGCTGACGGCGTGTACGTGGTTCGTGTGGGGCACCTCGAGGTGCTCAGCGAGCAGGGCGAGTCGCAGCGGATCAACACGCTCACACGCGGCGCCGTGCTCGGCGAGCTCGCGCTCTTGAGCGGTTCGCAGCGCAGCGCCTCCGTGCGAGCACTGCGCGACAGCGAGCTCTTGCGCATCGACCGCGACAGCTTCGAGTCGCTGCTGCGCCGCGAGCCCGATCTCGCGCTCAGCCTCACGCGCGTGCTCAGCACTCAGCTTCAAGCCAGCCGCGCTGCGCCCGTAGCGCGACGCCCGCGGCCGGTGACGATCGCGCTGCGGGCCGTCGGCCCGGACGTACCTGTGCTGGAGATCGCCGACGAGCTCAGCCGTGCCTTGTGCGCCTGGGGCAGCGTCGCCGTGCTCCACCCGGACCCCCAGCGCCACGCGCCGGGTGACAGCGGCGGCGAAGATCATGAAGGCGAGCGGCACAGCGGCGATGTCGACGCCACCCGCGCTGACGCGATCGCGCGCTTCGGCCCATTGGTCGAGCGCTGCGAGCTCGACCACGACCAAGTGCTGATGGTTTGCGGCAGTGGCGAGACGACCAGTGCATGGGACGAGTTCTGCACCACGCGCGCCGACCGTGTGCTCGTGCTCGTCAGCGGTGAGCGAGCAACTGGTCGACAGGCGCTGTACGACGAGCTTCAGGGCGACACCGGCAATGTGAGCCGCTGGACGGCAAGCCTTGGCGAAGCGGACCTCGTCGGCTACGACATCCAGCCCGGCTCGGGCAGCCTCGCACGTTGGATCGACACGCTCGCACCCGCCAGCGTGTTCGCACTACGCGCGGGACAGGGCCACCGTAGCGACTGCGCCCGAATGGCGCGTCGGCTGACGGGCTGCTCGGTGGGGGTTGTCCTCGCCGGCGGCGGCGCGCGCGCGTTCGCCCATCTCGGTGCGCTGGAGGTGCTGCTCGACGCGGGCCTGTGCGTCGACCGCGTGGCCGGCGTGAGCATGGGCTCGTTCATCGGCGGCCTGCTTGCCACTGGACATGACAGCGCCGCCATGGACGCCTGCTGTTATGAGGAGTGGGTCAGGCGCAACCCCATCAACGACTACACGCTGCCTCGACATGGGCTGATCAAGGGCCACAAGGCGGAAGCGATGCTCGAGCGGGTATTTGGCGACGTGAGGGTGGAGGAGCTCGCCCGCTCCTACTACTGCGCCAGCGTCAACCTACGCGGCAACCAGCTCGTGATCGACCGCTCCGGCCTGCTAACCGACGCCATCGGCGCGAGCATGTCGCTGCCGCTGATCGGTCCGCCCATGCGCCGCGAGGACAGCCTGCTGGTCGACGGCTCGCTGCTGGACAACCTGCCAATCGCACCAATGAGCTCAAGCGGCGAGGGGCCGGTGCTCGCGATCGACATCAAGGGCGGGGAGGGGCATGCCCACCGCGCGCAAGGCGTCGCGCGACCGTCGCGCCCCCCACGGCTGCCGTCGCTGCCCGAGACGATGGCCCGCATCGCGCTGCTCTCCAGCGCAAACACCGACGAGGCCGCGCGCCGGCACGCGGACATGACGATCTCCGTGCGCGTCCCCGGCGTGGGGCTGCTGGAGTTTCACCAGATCGATGCGGCGCAGGAGGCCGGGAGACTGGCGGCGATCGCAGCGATCGAAGACGCGCCTGCTTGGCTGGTGGACGGGGTCGGGGATACGGCGGTCGTGGTTGGTCGGCGGACCGTTGTGCGGGTTTGAGGGGGTCGAAGCCGCGTTTGTTGCCTCGCGGATTGAGATCCGGCTGTAGGGCTTGGGGCTAGGCGACCTTGAGGTATTCGCGCAGTGCCTTGCGGATCACGGACGAGGTCGTCTCGTGGTCGTGCTCGGCGCGCTGGGCCAACGCCTCGCGCAGCTCGGGCTCAAGGCGCACGGACTCGACGCTGGCAGCCGCCGAGCCCATTGCTGGCCTTCCACCGCGTCGGCGTAGCGTCTCCTCGACGTCATAGCCGGCCTCTGCCTTTGCAGCGAGCTTGTCTATCAGCTCGTCGGTGATCGGCACCCCGCTCGCCGTCTTGCCGTGTGCTTTGGTCGCCATGCTCAGCCTCCCGGTAGCAGCCGTTGGTACTTGGCCCTCATTCCCATCGCGTGAATCGCGATCTCGGACCCGTCGTCGCGCACGATCGTGACCACCTCCAGAAGCGCAGCGCTTCGCGCTGGGATGGAGTTCGCCCGTCGCGCTGGCTTGGCTACCGCAAGCGTCGAGCTGAGACAAGTGATGGGCCGCGACATCCTGCTCGTCGATCGCTTCGATCGCATGCCGGAGACCAAGCAGCGGCGAGCGCTCGTATCCGCGCTAACGATCCTCGGGCTAGACGAGATGATGGCCCGAGTCTGACGCAGCGAGACACCTGCTCAGCGAGAGCTCAAGGCGCCTTCGCCAGGTATTTGTGGCCGGTCTTGACCTCGACGTGATGGTGGTTGACGAGGTTCGTCACCGCAACCTTGTCGCGGGTCACCTTGATGATGGTGCCTTCGCAGAGGTCCTCCGTCAGCCACTCGGTTCCCTGGACCGCGCCCGCAGCGTAGTTGCCCTTCGTCGAGAAGCTCCCGTGGGCGTTGGCCCACAGTTTGCGCACCACATGCTTGCCCGATGCATGCGACGCCGCCGCAGTGGCGCTCGCCTTGTGCGCTCGCTCGCGCGCAGTCGGGCACACTGAGAAGTTGCCGCCCGTCAGTTCAGCGATCACCTGGCCGTTGCGGCCCTGCTTAAGGATGAACTCGCCTTCGAAGAATTCGCCCGTCTGGGTGGTGCCGTTCGGCTGAGCGGTGGTCACGCTGACATGTCCGTGGGTTGCTTCGATGACGGTGCCGAAGGGGATCTGGCGCAGCGACGAGAGGGGAACGAGTGTTTTGCTGCCCGGCAGACGGACGAGCACCTTGCCCGCAATTGGAGCCACGTTGCCGGTTCGCGCCAGCACCGGGGGTGGGACGACGACGGCCGGTGCGATGCCTGGACCCGGCAGACTTCCCACTGCAGGTGGGGTGTATGTGAACTTGTCAGCGGCGGTCGCCGCGGAGATACCAGCATAGGTATTGACAGTCACGTCCACGGCTCCACTTCCCGGGGGGCTCGTCGCCGTAATCGATGACGCCGAGTTGACCGTGACGCTCGTAGCAGGCGTGCTTCCAAAGTCGACCACCGCACCTGTCACGAAGCCAGCGCCGGCGATCGTCACAACGCTCCCTCCTGTGGCGGGACCGCTTGCTGGACTGACCGCCGACACCTCTGGCGTCACTGCCCGTGCGATCTCCACCACGGTGTGATCGTTCTGCCCCGCCACATAAAGGTTCATGCCATCCGGACTCACCGTCACGCGTCTGGCGCCCGCGATTCCCTGAATGCCCTGCGTGCCGCATTCATTGTCAATTTTTCCTTCGGTTTCGCTTTTGCCCGCGCATTCGTAGGGGGCCGCAAGCTGGGTGAGAGCCCCGGTTTCCGCGTTGCGCGTGAATGCCGCCTCATCGTCTTCGATGGGACCGCTCGCATACACGTCTTCTCCGGCCGGGCTGATCGCCACACCAAGGGCGTCTTGCAGGCCCTTGGCTTCGGTGCAGCCCGCTTCGACAGGTGCCTTCATCAGGCACACGTTCGGGGACGATAGTTGCGCGAGCGTGCCGGAGGGTTCGCGGCGGAACTCGAGCACCGCGTCGTTCTGGCTCGAGTTCGTGTACACGTCGCGCCCATCCGAGCTGATGACAAGGTCCTCGGGACCATCGATTGCCACACCGGCCGCGCAGTTCGTGTTGACTGTGCTGATGCAGCCTTCCTTGCCGGGGAGCTGGGTGAGCGCTCCCGTGCTCGTGTTACGTTCAAGTGAGACGACGGCGCCTTCGCCAACAGTCGCTCCCGCCGCGACGTAGACATTCTTGCCGTCCGGGCTAACGGCCACACCGACGGCCCGTTCGAGTCCCAGCGCGCCTTCGGTTTCGCAACCGGTCAACCCTTTGGTGCCGCTCGTGATGCAGTTATTGCCACCCGAGAGCTGCGTGAGCGCTCCGGTCGCGGTGTTGCGTGAGAACTCGGCTATCGCTTCGTCGGAATAGCTCGCCACATACACGCTCTTGCCATCAGGACTGATGGCAACCCCGTAGGGAGAGTTGAGACCCCCCGCTTCGTGCGACCCGCATTCGGCGTCTTCCCGGCTGATGCACCCAGTCTCGGTCAGCAGGCCCGTTTCCAGGTTGCGACTGAATTCGACGAGGCTGTTGGTGCCTTGCGTGATCACATACACATCCTCGCCGTCGGGACTGATCGCGACCGCCGCCGGACTGCTCATCGCGATCGCTTTAGTGGTCGAGTTCACGGGAGCACATTCGCTCGTCCCCGAGGTCACACAGCCGATCTCGGTCAGGGTGCCATTCGCCTGATTGCGCGAGTACTCGACGAGATCGCCGGACACAGCCACGGAATAGACGTTCCTGCCATCCGGGCTCACCTGCGCCTGATATGCAGCATTGAGCGTGCCTTCCGCCAGCAGCACCCCACAGCCGATCACTTCTTCATGGAAGCCCACTTCTCCGACGCAGTTGAGCGGGCTAGCCAACTGCGAGAGCGAGCCGGGCAGCGGAGCGGCATCGGATCGAACCGGGGTCGTCAGCGAGAACACCAAGAGGAGCAACGCCAGCCCGAACACGCTAGCTACAGCCCGCGTAAGCCAAGTGGTCGTGTGAATTTCAGACCGCGCCATCGAGATGCTCGTCTCTGCGTCCAAAGCTTTGGCTCCTTCTGTGGTCGCCTACCTACGTCGCCCGCGGGCGAACCTTACAGCCCTTTGAACGCATGCGACTCTGCGATTAGGCCCAGCCGGGCACACGAAACCCGCTCCGAGCAGGTCGGCTAGCATCGGCACGCCAGCGGCTGTCGGACTCTGACGATTGGGCGATTACATGGGCGGTACGCGCAGACAACGACGCAAGGCCCTATCGCTGTTGGCAGTGGCGGTTCTGGCCGGTGGCATCGGGGTACTTGGCTATGCCACCCACCTGCTCAGGCGCAGCGAACTGCAGACAATCGATGCGCGATTCTCGATCCGGGGTACGAACAAGACGCCGTCGGACATCGTCTTCGTACAGATCAGCCCAACGGCCGAAAAGGAACTGGCCGACCGTGGGCTCGACGCCAGATCACCGTTGCCGAGACGTTACGACGCCGAGGTCGTCGAACACCTTCGACGCGCCGGCGCCAAAGCGATTGCGATGGATATGGAATTCACGGAGCGAACCAATGAAGCTGAAGACGACGACCTAGTCGAAGCCGTTAGCAACGCCCACGGCAAAGTCGTGCTTGCCACCGTCACCGTATTCACTAAGCCTCTCGGCGGCACCACGATATTCGGAGGAGAACCGCTTCTGCACGAAATCGGCGCACGACCAGCCGAGGTCAGATTGACGCTCGACAGCGACGGTGCGGTACGTCGCTTTGCACGCGAATACAGCGGACTCGAGAGCTTTCCGGTCGTGGCAGCCGAAGTAATGACAGGCCGCAAGATCGATGCGTCCACGTTCGAACACGGCACACTGCCGATCGACTTCGTGGGGCCACCTGAAACGTTCGCTTCGATCTCGTACGCCAAGGTGATGCGCGGCGAATTCCCCGCCGACCTTTTCCGCGAAAAGCTTGCCATCGTTGGCGCCGCCTCGCCCATTCTCCAAGATCTCCATGCGACAGCGACGACAGGGAGTGTCACGATGCCTGGCCCGGAAATCTGGGCAAACGCCACCGAGACGCTGCTGAAGGGCGTACCGCTGAGAAACGCACCCGACTGGCTGAACATCCTCACGATCCTCGTAATCGGGATCGTCGTCCCGCTCGGCAGCATGCGACTGCGTCAATGGCGCTCACTACTTGACGCGCTGGCGCTCGCCGTGGTGTTCACGATCGCCGTGCAGGTCGCGTTCAACAGCGGCCGCATCGTCACGTTCGTCTACCCGCTGCTGGCACTCGCTGTGGGCACGCTCGGCACACTCGCCGTTCTCTACGTCGGTGAGACGATCGAACGCGCCCGCGTGCATGACCTCTTCTCACGCTTTGTCCCTGCCGATGTCGTCGACCAGGTTGTGGCCAGCGCTGGCGGCAATCTCCGCCTGGGCGCCGTCGAACGCGACTGCACCGTGTTGTTCTCCGATCTGCGGGGATTCACCAGCTTCTCGGAGAAATTGGCAGCGCCGCGGGTGATTGAGGTAGTCAACTGCTACTTGAACGAGATGACCGAGGCGATCCTCGCTGCCGGCGGCACGCTCGTGTCCTACATGGGCGATGGAATTATGGCCGTGTTTGGTGCACCGCTCGAGCAGGACGACCACGCCGACCGCGCGCTTCGCGCAGCCACGGAGATGATCGAGTCACGGCTTGATGCCTTCAACGCGTGGATTGCCGACAACGGCCATGAGCACGAGTTC
This sequence comes from Solirubrobacteraceae bacterium, assembly GCA_036513795.1. GTDB lineage: Bacteria > Actinomycetota > Thermoleophilia > Solirubrobacterales > Solirubrobacteraceae > Palsa-744. Next base: position 23,971 of record DATBYJ010000147.1, read on the forward strand.
GTCATGGGTGTGGGCATCAACAGCGGCCCTGTCATGGCCGGCAACATCGGCTCCGAACAGCGCGTCGAGTACACCGCGCTCGGCGACACCACCAACACCGCCTCGCGCCTGGAGGGAATGACGAAGGGCAGCGGGCACATGCTGTTCGTCGCCGACTCAACCCGCGAGCGGCTCAAAGCTCCACCCGACGGTCTGGTGCTCGTCGGCGAGCTCGAGGTCCGCGGGCGCATCGAGCCAGTACCCGTGTGGACGATCGCTCAGGTCAAATCGGGCTGATACGGCCCCGGCTTCGGGCGCACCTTGCCGCCCGGGAATGCCAGCCGCAGGATCGTGCGGTGGACCGTACCCAGCTGCTTGTGTAGCGGCCCCGTGTTGTATGGCAGGCCGTAGCGACGGCAGATGTCGCGCACACGCGGTGCGATCTCCGCGTAGCGGCTGGAGGGCATGTCCGGGAACAGGTGGTGCTCCACCTGGAAGCTCAGGTTGCCAGCCAGCAAATGAAACAGCGGGCCACCGTCGATGTTCGCCGCACCTAGCAACTGCCGTACGTACCAGCCACCACGGGTCTCATCCGCGACCTCAGCCTCGCTGAACGTGTACGTCTGGTCGGGGAAGTGCCCGCAGAAGATGATCGAGTACGCCCACACGTTGCGCACGATGTTCGCCGTGAAGTTCGCTGCCAGCGTGGTCTTGAACGAGCGCTTGCTCGACTCCACCGAGCCGCGGCTCGCCACCAGTGCTGCCAACGCCGATAGCGCTGGGAAGGCGATGTAGTCCTTGACCACCTGCCCGCGGGCCTTCACGCCGATTGCCTTCAGCTCCTCAAGTAGCTGCTCCTTTGACTTCTCTCCCGAGTGGATCGCCCCGCGGTTGAGGTCGTGCACCGCCACGCCCCACTCAAAGAAGCCCATCAGCAGCAGGTTGTAAAGCGGCTGGAAGAGGTAGATCGGATGCCAGCGCTGGTGCGGGTCGATGCGCATGATCTCGTAGCCCAGATCGCGGTCCTTGCCGCGGATGTTCGTGAACGTGTGGTGCTCGTAGTTGTGCGAGTGACGCCACGCATCCGCCGGTGAGGCCGTGTCCCAATCCCAAGTCTGCGAGTTGATGTCCGGATCGTTCATCCAGTCCCACTGGCCGTGCATCACGTTGTGGCCAATCTCCATGTTCTCCAGGATCTTCGCCAGTGACAGCGATGCCGTGCCAGCCAGCCACGGCGCCTGCAAGGTCGAGCCCAACAGCAGCGCCCGCGCCGCCAGCACCAGCTGGCGATGCAGCTTGATCGTCGCCCGGATGTAGCGCGAGTCGCGCTCCCCTAGGTCCGCATACACCTCGTCATGGATCGCATCGAACTCGCGACCCAGCTGCTCGATCTGCTCGGGCGTCAGCCGCGCCAGCGGGCTCTGTGGCTCGGCGTTTGCATCGTGCCCGGCACTCGCATCGCCAGACTGAGCAGCGGAGAAGCCCTGCTCCGTCGCGGTGCCCTGCATTTGAGTTGCAGCCATAACTGTTCCTTCCTAGTGGTTTAAAGATCGATCTCGACCGCGCCCTCAGGCGCGTTGATGCATGTCTGAAGCGTTTCCCCCGGCTGTCCGTGTACGCGACCCGTGCGCAGATCGCGCACCTGTCCCGCGCGCAGGCGCCCCACACAGCTGTGGCAGATGCCCATGCGACAGCCATACGACAGCGTCGCACCCGCGCTCTCGCCGGCCGCCAGGATCGACTGGCTGCCGTCACTGGCCGCCTGCACACCGCTCTTACAGAAGTTGATCGTGCCGCCCGCGCCCGCGTGCTCGCCGCCCAGATCTTCATACGGCTGAAAGTGCTCAACGTGCAGCCGCTGGGGCGCGCCGTCGCGCTCCCAGCGCTCGCGCATCGCCGCCAGCAGACCCGCCGGCCCGCACAGGAACGTCTCGCGCTCGCGCCAGTCCGGGCAGATCTCGTCCAAGTGCTCCGGCGCAACGCGGCCGCGCTCGCCTGTCAGTTGCTCATGCAGCCGATAGCCGTGCTCCTGCGTGTGTAGCGCACGGAGCTCGCGGGAGAAGATCACCGTCTCCGCGGTGCGCGCGCTGTGGATGTGCGCCACGTCGCGCAGCTCGCCACGCGCGGCAAGCGCGCGCAGGATGCTCATGATCGGTGTGACGCCGCTACCCGCACTGATGAACAGCAGTCGCTCCGGCACCTGCTCGGGCAGCGTGAACGTCCCTTCCACACCGCCCAAGCGCACGATCGCACCGGGTCGTACACGGCCGAACAAAAACGGCGAAACCTTTCCCTCCGGCACAAGCTTCGGCGTGATCGCGATGCAGCCGTCCGGGCGTCCCGGCGCGGATGTCAGCGAGTAAGCGCGCCAATGATGGATGCCGTCCACCTCGATGCCCAGACGCACGTACTGGCCCGGCAGGTGGCCCGGCCACTCCCACCCGGGCTTGATCAGCACGCTCACCGCCTCCGGCGTCTCACGCTCGATGCGTTCCACGCGACCGCGCAGCTCTCGCGTCGACCAAAGCGGGTTGACCAGCTCCAGGTAGTCGTCCGGCAGCAACGGCGAGGTGAACGAGCGCACAAGGTCCAGAACCCTGCGCCGCACGGGCGAAACATGTGGCACCGCTCCCCGTTCAGCCACGGGAAAGCCTGGAAGTCGACGAGGCTGTCGTAAATCCGTGCGTCAGGTTCCGCTTGGCGCGCGGGAGGGATCGCTTAGCGCGGGTCAGGTCCCGTTTTGGGCAAATCCAACTCGGCTGTCGCGTGCAGTTCAGCATGACGTTGAACAATGTTACCTCAAATGAGGGCACATCAAACATGGTATCCTCAATCGGCGATGGCAACGGCATCGGCGGACACCCACGAGAAGCCCACACAGACACGTACCCGCGCTGCGCAGGCCCAAGCTGCGGACTCGGCGGACTCCCAAGCGCGAGCGTCGGACTCTTTGACACAGACCTCCGACTACGACCTCACGATCGAGCAGCTCGCTGCCAAGGTGGGCATGTCGGTGCGCAACATCCGCAACCACCACACACGCGGCCTACTGCCTCCGCCAGAGGTAAGGGCACGCGTCGGCTACTACAACGCCGAGCACGTCGCCCGGCTGCGGCTGATCCTCGACCTGCAGGCCGATGGCTTCAACCTACACGCCATCGAGCGGCTACTCAGCGGCTCGCACGGCCTCGCCGAGCGCCTGCTCGGCCTGCGCATCGCCGTGACCACCCCCTTTGAGGCCGAGGAGCCCGAGATCATCACTGCCCAGGAGCTCGCCACCCGCTTCGGCGACGTCGACTCCAAGGACATCGAGCGCGTGCGCAAGCTCAAGCTGCTCGTCCCGCTTGGCGACGGCCGCTTCGAAGTCCCCAGCCCCGCGCTCATGAACGCCGCCGAGCAGGTAGTGGATCTGGGCATACCGCTGCACTCGGCGCTGGTGCTCGTGGAGAAGGTCAGCCGCGACTGCGAGTCCATTTCCCGCGCGTTCACCAAGCTGTTCCTCAGAGAGCTGTGGGAGCCGTTCGACCAAGCCGGCCAGCCCGATGAAGGCTGGGATGAGCTGATCGCCGGCGTCAGCTCGCTGCGACCGCTCGCCTCCGAGGCGCTGCTCGCGCTGTTCAAGCAGCGCATGACCACGCAGCTCGAGGATGCCTTCGGCAAGGTGCTCGCGCACCAGTCCAAGCGCAAGTAGTCGCGCTCAGGGAACGAGCACGATCTTGCGGTGCGAGCCTGCTGACAGGCGCTGCCACGCCTCGCCCACCTGCTCCAGGCCCAGCGGATCGACCTCCACCTTGATCTCACCCACTGCTGCCGCCTCCGCCATCCGCCGGTAAGCCTCAGCCTTCACCTCCGGCGGTGCCGCGAAGTTCGTATGGCCCATCAGCACCAGCATCTTGCCGCGTATCGCCGCCGACGGAATCGTCGCGTCCGCGCCCGCACCCGCGCCGATCTGCACGATCCGCGCGCCGAAGCTCGCCGCGCCCAGCGCCGCCACCAGCGGCTCTCCCCACAGCGGATCGAGCACCACATCGATACGTCCCTCGCCCGCCTGCGAAAGCGCCCCTGAGAGCTCGCCCGATCCGTCCAGGCGCACGCTCGCGTCCGCACCCAACTCCATGCAGCGCGCGAGGCCCTCAGGAGAGCGCGCCGCCGCCACCACCCGCCCTGCTCCCAAAAGCTTTGCCGCCTGCACCGCTATCTGGCCCAGCACACCGCTCGCCGCCAGCACCAGCACGTGCTCGCCCGGCTTCACATCCGCGCGCCACGTGAGCGCCAGCCACGCCGCCAGTCCCGAGATCCCCAGCGCCACCGCCACGCCGTCGGCAACGCCGTCAGGCACGGGATAGGTGGAGCGCGGGTCGACCAGCGCGCGCTCAGCCATCGAGCCGAACGGGACCACCGGCGCATCGAAGTACACGCGCTTGCCGTCCAGCGTGCCCACGCCCTCACGTCCCGCCACCGACGGCAGCGGCGGCTTACCCGCGTAAAAGCGCCCTGCGCAGATCGCCACGTCAACCGGGTTCAAGCCCGCCACCAGCACATCGACCACTGCCTGATCGGGACCCTCTGCCGCAGGCTCGTCGAACTCGCCCGCCGCCGGCACGCCGTACTGCTCGAGGACCGCTGCTCTCATGCGCCCATCCTAGGAAGCAAACGCCTCGCTCCCTCGCCTGAGCCAACGAAACGCCTAACCATCACCTGGGGCAACGAAATGCCTCACCCTCGCCTCAGCCAGCGCCAGCCGCGCCGCCGCCTGGCCTGGGGTGCCGTGCACACCGCCGCCAGGGAACGTCGCTGCGCTGCCCAGATAGAGGCCCCGCACAGGGGTGCGGTAGGGAGCCAGCGACGGGACCGGGCGGAAGATCACCTGCCGCAGCGCGTAACTGCCGCCGCCCACATCACCGCCCATCAGGTTCGCGTTGCGCTGCTGCAGATCCGCCGGACCCAGCACATGGCGCGCGAGTATCAAGTCGCGAAAGCCCGGCGCGAAACGCTCGATCTGGGCCTCCATTCGGTCCACATGGCGATCGCGCTCCGCCACCCAATCGACACCAGTCTGTGGCCCGTGCGTATACGCCCACGCTGTGTGCTTGCCCGCCGGTGCGCGCGAGTGGTCGGCAAGCGACTGCTGGCCCAGCAGCATGAACGGGCGCTCCGGCAGACCATCCGTAAGCGCCGTCGTCCGCAGGATCTCCGCCGCCGAACCGCCCACGTGCACCGTTCCCGCTTCGCGCGCCTGCGGAGCACTCCAAGGAATCGGCCCATCAAGTGCCCAATCGATCTTGAGCGTGGACGGACCCATGCGGTAGCGGCGCAGCCCCCGCGCATAGCGCGCCGGCAGCGCCCCCGCCGTCAGCGCATCGAGGGCACCGGGCATCACATCGGCGATAACCGTAGGGGCACCCACGCGCTCTCCCCTATCAAAACTCACACCTACCACCCGGCCGCGCTTCACCTCGATTCTCGTCACATCCGCGCCCGTGCGGATCTCACCCCCCAGCTCGCGCAGGTAAGACACCAGCGCATCTGTCAACCTGCTCGCGCCGCCTTCCGGGCTTGGCCACCCCACACCATGACCGAGCAGGTTCATGTACGCGGCCGCAATCGCGCTGCCTGCGCCCGCCGGCGGCACATCCGAGTGCATCGCCGAGCCATACAGCCATGCCCGCGTGCCATCGCCCGCGAACAGCTTCTCCCCCAGCGAGCGCGCTGAGCTCGCCAGCAGGCGCGTGAAGTCGAAGATGCCTCGCGGACCCAGTCCCGCCGTCAGGCGTACAGATCCTCGCAGCGGCGGAAAGCCCGCCAGCATCGTGTCACGCAGCGCGTCGAAGTGCTCAACGAACGGAGATGCGAACTGACGCCAGCTCTCGCCATCGCCCACGTGGATCGCCTCCAGGCTCGCCGCCGTCTGCTCGACGTCGCGGTACAGCGCCGCCGCCGTGCCATCCGGCAGCGGATGGGCCACACACGCCGCCGGGTGCACCCAGCGCAGCCCGTGACGCTCCAGCGGCATGCTCGCAAACGCCCGCGAGGCCGCGCCCGCGGGATACACCGCCGAGAACGTGTCGTGGTGAAAGCCCGGCAGCGTGAGCTCCTCCGTGGCCACCGCTCCACCAGGCCGCTCTGCAGCCTCCAGCACCAGCACCCGCCAGCCCGCGCGCGCCATCGTGATCGCCGCCGTCAGGCCGTTGGGGCCGGACCCCACGACCAGCGCGTCATAGCTCATGAGCGCCAAGCATAGGCGCGCCGACGCCAAGCCTGAGGCGCGCCCGCATCCAGCCTCCTGGACAAGATGGCCGCCGTTGACACATAATTGTCCTCGCATGCGCCACGAGAGCTCGCTCACCTCGCTGTCGTGGATTCCCTCTGAGGCAATCGAGGGCTCCCAACGACTGCCATTCGACGCGGGCATGGCCCACTACGACAAGCCGCCGCCCGAAGTCATCGACGACCTGGCCGCACTGCGCGACGCCGATCGTTTCCGCTTTGCCAACGCCCTCAGCGGCTGGGTGGAAGTCAACGACAAGCGCCGCATCACCGACTTCGGGCAGGGCGGCGGCGGCATGATGGGCTCCACCACCGTCAAGCTCGGTCCCGTGGCCCGAACGTTCGAGGCCATCGGGCTCCCCGACATCGTGCCCAAGCCCGTCAAAGGCGACGGCTGGGTGCGCTTCGTACAGACCGTCGGCGGGCGTACCGGTGTGCCCGCGCCGCGGCGCGTACGCCGCCGACCGTTCGTGCAGTGGCAGGCGCCGCTCGTGTGGACCACCCTGTCGCTGA
>DATBYJ010000148.1:0-6973 GCA_036513795.1 Solirubrobacteraceae bacterium
TGGGGATGGGCAAGCAGCGGCTTGAGCGTCTCGGCCGTCCATGGCGCGAGGCTCATGATGGCGAGCACTGCCACGGCAACCCGCGGGCGTTCGCGGGCAAGCGCGAACGCCATCAGCGCGACGCCCCACAGCACGAACTGCAACGGATTGAGCAGATGCAGCAGGAACAGCGCTGGACCGTTGACCCGCGGCCTGCTGAGCAGCGTGAAGTCGTGCAGCAGGGCCGCATCCCGCCACTGCACTGCCGAAACGTGCTCGGCAATTGCCCACACGAGCGCGAGCGCGAACGCGCAGAGCGCGGCAACGCCGAGCGCGCTGGCAGGATCAGAGCGCCGCGGGTGCGTCCAAGCGGGCCTGGAAGCAGTTCTCGTGGCTGTGAACGCGTGTCCCGACATCGTCTTTACAGGGTATGAGGTTCGCTAAAGGGCCCCTGAACACCTTGGTCCGGCTTTACGGGCTGAGGTCTGGCAGTGCAATCGCGGCGCCCGGGGCAAGCGCTACCGCGAAGCGGTGTTCCAGCGTCGCCTGATCGAACGAGCGCGCCGCGAGCTCCATGCCCGCGTTGTCGGTACCTGTGATCACCCAAGTTGGAGCTTCTTCGCGCTGTCGCGTTGCGGCGATCAAACCCGCACCGGCACTCAGGGTCTGCGCCACGCCGCCGTCCTGACCCAGCAACGCGAGCGCCTGTCCGTTGGCCGAGAAGCGCGCGTAGATGCCGTTTTCGCGCGGTCCGCGCTCGAGGCTCTCGGCCAGCGCGGCTTCAAGGCCGCCAAACGGCGCGACCATCACCCGTAGTGTTTCCGGCGCGCCACCGCTGCCGATCGCCGCCACGGCGGCAGGCACGTTCAGCGCGCGTAGACGGCTGATCACCGTTCGGCACGCATCGCCGGACGCGGAGGCGCATTCGATACGCACCGGCCAGCGCCTTCCTTCCAGACCGTTGAGGAACGGCTCGGGGAACGATCCCACCACGGCGGGGACCTTCTCCGCCTGGCTCCAGTCATGTAGGTCCCACCAGACGTGATCGCCGGGGCTCACGCCTGTGACGCTCGCTCCTTTGGGCGCTTCCACGCCGTTGACGTAGTAGAACCAGCTCTGCTGGTGTCCGGCCTGGGCGCCACTCGAGACTCCATCGATCGCTTCCACGATGTGCCCGCCGGAGACGGTTTCGATCGTGTCATGCGCGCGCAGCAGGCTCATCACGGTCTCGTGTTCTGATGCCTTCAGCGGACCGCTGCTACTCAGATGGTCGCTGCCGAAGTCACGCGTGACGAGCAGCTGCACAGCGGTGGGCGCCGCACTGATGCCCAACCCTCCGAGCAGGAGCGTCGCGAGCACCGCGGCCAGCACGACCACCACTCCGGCCAGCTTCCAGCTCACGCGGACTCGCGGCTCTCGACGGCGTCCTTGAGCCGGGCAAGCCGCCCGTCCCACGCCGCCTCGGCCTCGCTCAGCCACGCTGCTGCCGGTGCGAGCGCTCCTGCCCTCAGGCGATAGCGAATCTCCCGCCCAGCAGCAGGAGCACGCTCGACGAGCCCCGCGTGGTCCAGGGCGGAGAGATGCTTGGCGACCGCCTGACGGGTGATCGGGAGCACGGCGCTGAGCGCCGGCACGCTCGTGGTGCCATCGCGCAGCAGCTCCTGCACCATCAGACGCCGGGTCGGGTCGGCGAGCGCGGCGAAGACATTGCCTACGCTGTCGCTCAAGCGAGCACCAAAGCGAAGCTGGCTGCCAGTCGCGCCAACGGCAGCACGGGCTCGCTCTCGGTGACGATCACGCGCGTGGGCAACTCGGGGGCGGCGCCTGCCACCACCAGGAACTCGACCCGCGTAGCGGGCTCGTCCGCCCCCGCCCACCACCACACGAGGCGATTGGGAGCGTCGAGGACCTCCACGTGGATCTCGCGCTCGGGCTCATCCAGCCAGCGCTCGCGGCCCTCGTCGGTGACCAGGGCCTCGAAGACCTCCTCTGGTGAGGCATCCACATCGATCTCTCGCCGTACCGCCATGATGACCTCCGTTGACAACCGATTGGTTGCTATTGTCCTTGACAACCACCTAGTTGTCGAAAGGATAGCTGAGATGCCCCTGATACCGATGGTCGTCGAGCAGAGCGCACGCGGCGAGCGCTCGTTCGACATCTACTCACGGCTGCTGAACGAGCGCATCGTATTCCTTGGTAGCCCAGTGGATGACCAGATCGCGAACCTCGTGGTCGCGCAGCTGCTGCACCTGGAGAGCGAGGACACCGACAAGGACATCTCCCTCTACATCAACTCCCCGGGAGGCGGCGTCTACGCAGGGCTTGCGATCTACGACACGATGCAGTTCATCAAGCCAGACGTGCAGACGATCTGCTTCGGCGTGGCGATGAGCATGGGCTCGCTGCTGCTGGCGGGCGGCGCGCCGGGAAAGCGCATGGCGCTCCCCAACAGCCGCATCCTCATCCACCAGCCCTCGGGCGGCTTCGAGGGGCAGGCGGCGGACATCGAGATCCACGCCCGCGAGACGCTCGAGCTACGCAAACACGTCGATGAGATCTATGCCCGCCATACCGGGCAGTCGCTGGAGCGCGTCCACGACGACATGGACCGCGACCGCTACTTCACAGCCGAGCAGTCGCTCGAGTACGGGCTGATCGACCGCGTGATCTCCTCGCACGAGCTAACACGCGCGGCAACCGGCTTCGTGGCGCCGGGCGCGACGAGTTAAGGCGATGAGGAGTGCGCGGTGTGCGACGTGCGCTCAGATCCAGCCGAGCAGCGGACCGAACACGAGGCCGGCGAGGAGATCGAGTGTGGCCAAGCCGCCCACTACCTGAACTTGGCGAGCGCGCTTGGGCATGTCATGGACCGTGAACGCAACCACGTAGAAGGTGAGGTAGCCGAACACCACGATCACGGGGAAGCTGGCGACGTTCCACCACCAGTAGTACCAGTGGAAGACCCCATCCGCGTGCAGCAACAGCTCAACTCCCACGGACACGAGCGACAGTGCGATCGACATCGCCCAGCGGTTGGGCAGGCCGAGGATGCGGGCGGAGCGGTCGGCCGGCAACAGCTTTGCGAACACGACACCGTTGATGGCGAAGAACAGCGTGATCTCGACGGTCAGACCAATCAGAATCACGAAGCTCGAGTGGCCGGTGACCGTCCACAACGCGGCATGGCCGTTGAAGTGAAGCACGAGCGCGTTGATGATCTCGTTCGCCCAATCCATCAGCCAGAAGGCAAGGCCGGCAAGCACGACGCTCCAGTTGGCTTTCTCTACCTCGATTGCGTACACGTAGACGGCGAGCGCGAGCAGCGTGACGGTCGACCACTCGAACTGACCGGGCTCGCGCAGCAGCCGCTGGGCTTCGAGCGTGAACTGCGGGATGCTTGCCACGATCGCGCCCCGCTCGGTCTGGCTAGGAGCCGATGGCGGCGAGGTCCGCGTCGAGATCGGCCAGCGTCCGGCGGTCCCGCTCACCAAGCGCCGACCCCGCGACGATCAGCCGGCGCGCGTGGTCGAGGTCGTCGGAGCGTCCGAACGTGAGCGCGGCCTTGACTGCCCCGTCGTGCAGATACCAGGTAGTGAACGAGCCGTCCTCGGTCGAACCCCTGACGATCTCCTCGTTCCACTCATACGCGGGACCCACGTACTCGAGCTCTCCCCAATCGCCGAGGACGGAGTAGAAGTACGGGACGACTTCGTGCGCCACGTCGCGCCCGAGCATGTTGAGCGCGGCTGTCTTGCCATGATTGAAGGCGACGTCCCAGTGCTCGATCCGCACCGCCGAGCCGCCATGCACGACGGAGTCGTACTCGCAGATGTCACCCGCGGCGAACACGCCGGGGGTCGAGCTCTCCAGGCGCGACGAGCAGCGCACGCCGCCGCGCTCGCCGATCTGTAGGCCCGCCCGCTGTGCGAGGGCGATGTCGGGCGCGACGCCCGCACCGATCACCACCGCATCGGCCTGCAGCTCCAGACCCGCGCGTGTGATCACCTTCGTCACGCGCCCGCCTGCCTGTGCCCCCCTGGGTATGCCCGGATGGGTATCGCCGTCGAAGCGCTCGAGCTCGTCCTGGCCGTGGATGGTGACGCCGTGGGACTCCAAAAGCTCCTGGAAGAAGCGCCCGGCTTGCTTGCCGAAGCCGCGTTCGAGCGTGACCTCCTCCTGCATCACGATCGTGCAGCGCTTGCCGAGCATCGTCAGCGACGCGGCGACCTCGCAGCCGATGTAGGAGCCACCGATCAGCACCACATGCTCGGCGTCCTTGACGCCCTCGCGGATCGCGTCGGCGTTGCCAAGCGTGCGCAGGTAGTGGATCTGCTCGAGCTCACAGCCGTCCACATTCAGCCGCCGCACGTTGGCGCCCGTGGCAATTAGGGCCTTGTCGAACTCGATCTCCTGCTTGGTGGAGAGCTTCGCGGTGCGCGCGCCCAGATCGAGACCGGTGACGCTCGTGCGGGTCAGTAGCTCGATGCTCTGCTCTGACCACCAGTCGTTTGGCCTGAACAGCGGCTGCTCGCGTGTCTCTTCGCCGCGCAGATAGCCCTTCGAGCAGTCAGGACGGTTGTAGGGCGGGTCGCTCTCACGCCCGACGAGCAGCACCTCACCCTCGGCGCCTTCCTCGCGCAGCCAGCGCGCACAGTTGGCCGAGGCGAGGCCTCCGCCGATGAGTAGGTAGTCGACCTTGCGGTCTGCCATGTCGGGCACCTTACACCCCGGCGGGTGACTCCTCGGAGCGGCCCCACGAGCCCTCAGAGAGGCGCCTCACAACCCAGGCGGGTGGCGCACCGACCACTTCGCCCACGTGGGGATGTAGTCAAGGATGCGCCAGCGCGGACCGTTTTCGAAGCGGTTGGGACCCACGTCGGTGCCATTGTGGCTGGTGTCGAGCCTGAGACCCGCGATAACCATAAAGACGTGCGGTTCTGGGCTGGCGCTGGCGTAGATCGTGACCCAGCGCCCGGGACCGGGTGCACCCCAGTCGACGTAGTTCTGCGCGAGCGGGTTCTGGCGTACTATTTCCGTCAACGGTCGCACGCCGGAGCGGTAGAGCACATAGTTGACGGTGCTCGAGCAATCCTCATCGAGCGCGCCCAGAGGATCGGGGTGACCCGCCGGGCCGTACGGCAGCCCTTGCAACTCGTTGCCGGCTACGACCATCGCCTGAACAGTCGGCGGCACCCCCGCCGGCACGAGCGCGAGATGACCATCGCCTGGTGCCAGCTCAGCCTGCTCACCGGCGATGAACCTCACCAATGTCGGGCTCCTGCCCTCGAGCGCGACGTCGGCGCCTTCGAGCCCTTCGGCGCCTTCTCCAGATTGCGCTGCAAGCGACGGGGGTTGTTCATCCGCTGCCAGCGCTGAGAATGAACCGGAATAGCGCGCTGCCCAGCTCTCAACCTCTGCTACGTACCAGCTGGCGTGGTTGTAGGCGTAGATCGCCCGGCGGTAGTCGCCTGGCGCCCCGGATGCGTGCAGGTAGTTCGCGGCCGAGTAGATCGCGTCAGCGGGATTCCAGCGATCGGGTACGCCATTACCTTCGGCGCTCACTCCATACTCGGTCCACGTCGAGGCGAGGAACTGCATCGGCCCACCGGCGCCGGCCGAGTTGACGGATCCTTGGTGCAGGCATGATGGATCTGAGTCGCGTCCGTGGTCGCACTCCACCTTGCCGATTCCGGCGAGCACCGCCCAGCTGAGGCCGTATCGTTCGGCGGCCTGCTCATACAAATGCAGGTAGAGGGATGGAATTTCCTTCAGCGCCAGCGCCGAGACGTCATTGCCGGATGCCTGCGTCGTAGACGCACCCAAACCGCCCAACGACGCCCCGCTCAGCGCTGCGAGTGCCGCCAGCGCCAGCAAGATCGCCCCGACACACGCGGCCGCAGCGATGGCAATCAAACCTATCCCTGCCCGCTCAACGCGGCGCGCCGTGGCCGAACTGGCGGTCACGGGCGGTCTCTGCCCAATTGGCGTTTCCGCCGGGCAGCCACTTCTCGTGCATCGCGCATAACGCTGGAGCGATCGGCGCCGGCGGTACGCCCGCCACCGCCATCTCTACTTCTCGGCGTGCGAACCGTCTGCTGCCAGGCGTCAAGTGACGCGCCGTCCCCATGTCCCGTTGGCATCCTGTGTCCTGCGTCACGCATGCGCTGCTGAACGGCAGCCTCGAACTTCTTGTCGGCGCGGCGGCCCTCCCGGCGGTCCAAGCTAGGCGCGTCAGCGGCATCCGCGAAGCTCTGCGCCGTATCTCTCAGGTCCTTGCGCAAAGCCAGCTCGCGGTCGATCTCCAGGCGCGCGAGGCGCTGCGCAGGTGGGCTCAGCCGTTCGTAGGCTGCCCGCCGGTAACCCGCGAGGCCCGCCAGCGAGGCATAGTCTCGCTGCTCGTTCGCGCTTGCGTGAGCGGCGCTTGGCAGGGCTTCCTGGGCGTCCAGGAAGCGCCGATGCCGCTCCAGCTGCTCACGAGGCGGTCGCCCGCCTTTCGCCCGCTCGGCATCTTTGGCTGTCCGCTTGGCGACGTTGAGCGTCGCTTGCTCGTGCTCGACCTCGGCCTTGACACGCTGCGCTCGCCAAGCCAGAGTCGCAGCCCGACGCTGCTGGCCATCGGCAAGCGCTGTCGCGCGATGCTGCTCGATGCGCTCAAGCTGTGCCCGCTTCGTGGATATCACGCGTCCGGTCGCCGTCGCCTGCACGACGCGGTGGCGCGCGTCTTCGTGCTCGCCGTGCAGCATCCGATACGCCTGCTCGTCGGCACCCGCTCGTGCCCTTTGCTTGCCAACGAGGGCATGCTGTCGGCGCCTTTCAACGTCTGGAGCAGGCTTGGCGAGCTTGCCTTTCGCCCAGCGCGCCGCAGTCATGACCTGGTTGTGCTCGACGGAGTCGCGAGCGCGGCGCAGCACCGAGCGCCGCAGCGTGTGCTCGCCATGATCCTGATATCTGAGCGTGCCCTCGGCGATGCCCAGGGCTTGGTGGCGGTGTG
>DATBYJ010000149.1:0-8425 GCA_036513795.1 Solirubrobacteraceae bacterium
TCGGGCTGCGCTCGGTCTTCGCGTCGGTGTCGAGTTCGTCGACCTCCGTGTCGAGGATCACGCCCGCGGCGACCGTTTCGTTGGTCGCCTCGTCGATCACGATCAGGCTGCCCGTCGTGCGGTTGCGCCGGTAGGAGTCGAACACGAGCGGCGTGCTCAGCTCCATGTGCACGCGGGCGAGATCGTTCAGCTCCAGCGTCGTCACGCTCTCGTCGCGACGCAGCGTCTCGACGTCGATTCGGTAGCGGACGTCGATCTTGCCGACCATCGCGCTACGCGTCGTGTGCTTGACCAGGTAACGCCGTCTTGGGCTCAGCGGCTCCTCCGACATCCAACACATCAGGCACTCGAACCGAGGAGACACGGTGGGCTGGTTCTGCGGACGCACGATCGTGGAGCCGCGACTGACGTCGATGTCATCGGCCAGGCGCAACGCCACCGACATCGGCGGGAACGCCTCCTTGATAGGGCCCTCGTAGGTATCGATCCCCGCGACCTTCGTGCGCTGGCCGCCGGGGAGTACGACCACCTCGTCGCCTTCACGAAGGATCCCGCCGGCAAGCTGCCCTGCGTATGCACGGTAGTCGGCAACGTTGGCGGCCGGTGGACGTATAACCCACTGCACCGGGAAGCGCACGTCGATCAGGTTGCGATCGGAGGCGATGTGCACGTGCTCGAGGTGGTACAAGACGGGAGGACCCTGGTACCACGGCATCGCCTCGGAGCGATCCACGACGTTGTCGCCGAGCAGCGCCGAGATCGGGATGAACGTTACGTCGGGCAGCTCAAGGCGCGCGGCGAACGCGTCGAACTCCTCGACGATCGTGTCGAACACGGCCTCATCGAAGTCGACCAGATCCATCTTGTTGACACACACCACCACGTGCGGGATACCCAGCAGCGAACTGATGAATGCATGACGCTTGGACTGGGCCACGACGCCCTTGCGTGCGTCGACCAACACGATCGCCAAGTCAGCCGTGGAAGCGCCGGTGACCATGTTGCGCGTGTACTGCTCGTGACCAGGGGTGTCGGCAATGATGAAGCGCCGCTGTGCGGTGGCGAAGTAACGATAGGCGACGTCGATCGTGATGCCCTGCTCGCGCTCAGCACGCAGGCCATCCGTCAGCAGCGATAGGTCCACGAACTCGTGACCCATCCGCTGACTGGTCTGCTCGACGTGCGCGAGTTGGTCTGCCAATACCTGCTTGGAGTCGTACAGCAGCCGGCCGATCAACGTGCTCTTGCCGTCATCGACCGAGCCCGCGGTGGCGAAACGCAGAAGATCGGCCGGACGCTCGCTGAGACGCCGGAACAGCTCTGCCGCGCTCTCAGCCTGCGGCCCCCCGGCCACGGCAGCCGTCGCCGGGCCGCTGCCGTTCTGCGCGGTGTGTGGTGAATCTACCCCGTCAGTTCCGGACATCAGAAATACCCCTGTCGCTTGCGATCCTCCATGGCTGCCTCCGTGACACGGTCATCGGCGCGCGTCTGCCCACGCTCGGTTACCTCCGTCGCGGCGATCTCGGCGACCACCTGTGCAAGCGTACTTGCACTTGACTCGACGGCGCCAGTACAGCTCATGTCGCCAACCGTGCGATAACGGACCTCGGCCGTAAATGGCTGCTCGTCGTCGCTGAGCTCAACGAACGGGCTGACCGCGTACAGCATCCCATCACGGGAGAACACCTCGCGCTCGTGGGCGAAGTAGATCGCCGGCACCTCCAACTGCTCCTCGGCGATGTACTGCCACACGTCGAGCTCGGTCCAATTGGAGATGGGAAAGACTCGCGCATGCTCGCCCTTTCGAATGCGGCCATTGTAAAGGCTCCA
Source organism: Solirubrobacteraceae bacterium (assembly GCA_036513795.1). Lineage (GTDB taxonomy): Bacteria > Actinomycetota > Thermoleophilia > Solirubrobacterales > Solirubrobacteraceae > Palsa-744. The sequence goes on from DATBYJ010000149.1 coordinate 1,831, forward strand.
CAGCTCAGGCCGCTGTTTTTGCGGCTCCCACTGACCGAACTCGTCACGGAACGAGAGAATCCGCTCCTTGGCGCGCGCACGCTCCTCGTCGCGACGGGCACCCCCGAACGCCGCGTCGAATCCATGCTCAGCAATCGCGTCCAGCAGCGTGATCGTCTGCAAGCCGTTACGCGAGGCCCGCGGACCGGTCTGCTCGACAACGCGCCCTTCGCGAATCGAGTCCTCGACTGACGCAACAATCAGCCGCTCACCCAGTTCAGCAGCCCTGCGGTCACGGAACTCGATCGCCTCCGGGAAGTTGTGGCCCGTGTCCACGTGCAGCGATGGAAATGGGAACGCCGCTGGGCGAAATGCCTTCTCGGCCAGCCGCAGCAGCACGATCGAGTCCTTGCCACCGCTGAACAGCAGCACCGGGTGCTCGAATTCGGCGACGGTCTCGCGCATCACATGCACCGCCTCGGCCTCGAGCGTACGAAGGTGCGTCAGGTGATAGGTGGCTGGCATCCGTGCTGGCTTATCTCGCGTTTGGCCCTGATAGCGGAGCCGAAGCCTGAACTGGTGGCGCTTGAATCGAGTGAACATTACGTTGCGAGCAGCTGAATTTCAAGGCTGAGCGCCCGCCCTGACCGCTCGCCACCACGGGCGGGGCGGGCGGGTACTGATACCTTGCGACTGCTTGCGGACGACCAGCGCCGCAACCAAGCCGCAAGGCGCGCCAAGACCGTGAGCACACCGATACAGGATTCCTCTCCCCGGTCGGGTGCGCCCGCAGGTTCCGAACCGCGCGTACTGATGCTGGGAATGGGCTGGTTCCCGGCCTCGTTGGGCGGCCTGAATCGCTACTACCGCTCACTGTTCGAGCAGTTGCCAGAGGCTCGTGGTGTGATCGTCGGTCCGTCGCAAGACGCTCCATCTTCGATCAACGTCGTCGATGGCGCAGCACTTCCGAGGCGCTTGCTGAGCTTCTTGCGTAGCGCGCGCCGGGCCGCCGTGGGCGAGGAGGTTGTAGACGCGCACTTCGCCCTGTACGCCGCCGCTCCGCTGTTGACGGGTACGCTGCGCAAACGACCGCTCGTATTTCACTTTCATGGTCCCTGGGCTGATGAGAATGTAGCTGCGGGTGATTCATCGCGGCTGCGGTTCGCGCTGCGCGCAGGGCTCGAGCGCGCGGTCATGCGGCGGGCAGACGCCCTCATCGTTCTGTCCTCGGCTTTCGGGCGGGTGCTGGTGGAGCGCTACCGAGTCAGCCCGTGGGATGTGCACGTATGGGCACCGGGCGTCGCGCTCGAGACGTTCACGCCCGGTGAGCGCTCCGATGCGCGCCGGGGCCTGCAAATCGATCCTGACGCGTTCGTGGCCGTGTGCGTGCGGCGCCTGGTTGCCCGCATGGGCATCGATTGTCTACTCGACGCGTGGGAAGAGCTCCAACACGAGCTCCCAGACGGCTCGATACTGTTGCTCGTCGGTGACGGACCGCTGCGTGAGTCGCTCGCTGCGCGCGCCCAGAGCCCACACCTTTCAGGCCGTGTGCGTGTCCTCGGCCGCCTGACTGATGACCAGCTGGTCACGGCTTATCGGGCGGCGGACGTGGCGATCGTGCCGTCCGTCAGCCTCGAGGGCTTCGGCTTGATCGTGCCCGAGGCGGCCGCCTGCGGTACACCAAGCATCGTCAGCGACATCGGTGGGCTGCCCGAGGTGGTGCGCCAACTGGATCCATCGTTGGTGGTACCGGCGGGGGACGTTCCAGCCCTCACCGAGCGCATCGGCGCGGCGGCGCGGGGCGCGCTGCCGACGCGCGCGATGACCCGCAGCTTTGCCGAGAGCTTCTCCTGGCCCAAGCTCGCGGAGCGCCACCGGGCGCTTTATCGCCGTTTGCTTGGCCACCAGCGTGATGAACGGCTGCGGGTCGTATACCTCGACCACGTCGCGCGACTCTCTGGCGGAGAGATTGCCCTGATGCGCTTGCTCACCCATTTCGAAGGCGTCAAGCCGCACATGATCCTTGGCGAGGACGGCCCGCTGGCCGACCGGCTGCAACAGCTCGGCGTATCCGTCGAGGTTCTGCCGATCGCGCCGTCCGCGCGCGACGCGCGCCGCGACACCGTGGGCCTCGGCGGCACTTCGCCGGCGACGGCGATGCACACGCTCGTTTACGTCGCGAGGCTCGCACTGCGTCTGCGCAGCCTGAAACCCGACCTTGTGCACACAAACTCACTGAAGGCTGGCGTGTATGGCAGCATCGCGGCCCGCGCAGCCGGCGTCCCGGTGGTATGGCACGTGCGCGACCGCATCGCCGACGACTACATCCCGGGTGCGGCGGTACGACTCGTGCGCACCCTCATCCACCATCTCGCCGATGGCGTGATCGCGAACTCCGACGCCACGCTCGAAACGATCCCCGCTGCCGATCGTCCATCGAGCTGGGTAATCCCAGCTTCGGTGGAGCCTCCCCCCTCTGCGCCCAAAGGCAGGCCGCACCCGTTCACATTTGGGATGCTCGGGCGGATCGCTCCCTGGAAGGGGCAGGATCTCTTCCTACGAGCCTTTGCGCAAGCCTTCCCAGCAGGCGAGGAGCGAGCCGTCGTGGTGGGCGCAGCCATGTTCGGCGAGAAGAGCTACGAGCAAGAACTGCGCGAGCTCGCGTCCGCTCTCGGGATCGTTGAGCGTGTTGAGTTCCGCGGCTTTCGCGAGGACGTTTGGCCGGAGCTCGCATCCTTTGACGCACTCGTACACGCCTCGGTGATCCCCGAGCCCTTCGGCACGGTCGTGCTCGAGGGAATGGCCGCTGGGCTTGCGGTCATCGCCGCGGATGAGGGCGGTCCCGCCAGCGTGATCGCCAACGGTGAGACCGGGCAGCTGTTCCGCAGTCGCGACCAGGACTCGCTCTGCGCGACGATGCGATCGCTGCGGGAGGACCCGCACGAGCGCGAGCGGCTGGGACAAGCTGCGCAGAGTGCGGTAGCTGACTACCATCCGGACGTCATCGCCGGGCAGCTCGAGCAGGTGTATGAGCAGGTGCTGCGAGAGGTAGGGCTGGGAAAACGCAGGGTTGTTCAAGGAACTCGAGACTGATGCCGATCCAGTGCACAGCTAGAGCCTCGCTGGCTGGAGGCGATCCGCGATCCGAGAACAAGGAGCGATCACAGACATGCTTCACCATCCCCTCCGGCCAATCCAACGGGTCTCCCTGCTTGCCACTGCCGCTCTAGCGATCGGCATCTTCCTCCTGCCCACGGCCACAGCGGGCGCACACTTGACGCGTAGCCTGGAATCGAACGTCAGCGAAGAAAGCGCCACCGGGACACTGCAGGAACCCAGTAGCGAAATACCCGCTGAAAGCCCGACGAGCGAAGCCAGCGCCGAAAGCCGCCGCGAACAGCGGCGCAAGCAACACGAAGAACGTCGCGAACGGCGCCAACGGCTGCGGGCAGGCCGCGAGCGCTCAGCCGAAACGGGCTGCAGCGTCACGCTCAAGGCCACACCATCGCTGCTCACCGCTGATGGCCAGCTGAGCTTGGCGGGCACGCTGAGCTGCCCTGAAGCATCGAGCGCCGCCGCGCAGACGGTGACGCTGTACCAGATGCTCGCGCGCTCTGGCGGCTTCTACGAAGCTGCCACGACGACCACCGAAGCCAACGGCACATTCCAGTTCTCCCCCACGAGCCTGGTGGTCAACAGCACCTTCTACGTGAGCGCCGACGGCGCCCAGAGCGAAACCACAAACGTTAAGGTCGCGCCCCATGTGACGATCGCGACGCCGCTCGCCGGCACCCAGTTGCCCGTGGCTAGCGACCGTGCACGGCGCGCCGACGCGAGCCCTAATAGTGCCGACACAGTGACGTTCACGGGAACGGTCATCCCGGCGAACGCAGGCACAAGGGTCGCTCTGCAACGCGAAGACGGCCACGGCGCGTGGGCGCGAATCGCCAGCGGCACAGTCGGCACGGAAGGCGAATACTCAATCGCTCACACCTTCTACCGACCCGGCAGGGCAAACATCCGCGTGATCGTGCATGGCCACGGTCTCGACCTGAACGCGGTCTCGACCCCCGTTACCTACCAGATCGCGCGCAAGCACAATCGACGGGTGACGATCCAGGCTTCGGCCGACCCGATCGCCTCTGGGACGGCGCTGACGATCAGCGGTGCGGTTCTCGGAGCAGCTGTGCAGCCACTCACGCTATTGGCGCAGACGGGCAACGGCCCCTTCGTGAAGGTCGCCGAAACGGTCAGCAGCGGCAATGAATACAGCTTCTCCGTCTCTCCACTTGAAAGCACCCACTATCGCGTCACGAGCGCCACCGCCAGCTCAACCATCCTTGCCGAGGTCGTCGAACCGCTCCCGGGCGAAGTTACCCCCACGAGCTAACGGCCCGGTCTACTAGCGTGTCAACTCGTCCTCACGCGTCTCGCCACGCGTGAGCAATGGGTAGGCCAGTGCCGCGAGCTCTGCGCCGGCTAGCTGCTCAGCCGCGACCAGCTCGGCTCGATCGCTGCGCTGATGGATCCCGATCGATCGCGGGTGGGCAGTTGCGAGCCGCTTGCGCATCGTCGCGGTCATCTCCAGGCCCAGATGTTGCACGATCGCTTGCCCCTGTGTGAGCGGGTCTTTGATCAGATCCTCGTAACGGACCCGCAGGACCCTGCCTGAGTCCTTTACGTCGGCATGGTCGAAGAACTCACCGCAGCGCCTGACCATCTCGCGCCACATCCAGATCGCGCGCAGATATGGGCTCGCCGCGAGGAACCGCTCACCATCACCCGCGTCCTCCCCCACCCACCACGGCACGTAGCGATCGCCCAGCTTGCGCCCCATCTGAACCTCATCAGAGTCGAGCGTCGAGAGCTTCTCATCGGTGAGAACGCCGTAGGTGCGAACCAGCGAATCGGCGACGTCGCGACCGTCTCTAAACAGGTACAGCAACCGCGCGTCGGGCAATGCCCGGTAGACATAGTCGGGGGCGAAGGCGAGGAACGGCTCCTTGTAAATCAGCATCCGCTCGATCCGCTTGCCTTTGATCGCGGTAGTGAGCGTCGCGCGCTGCCGACCGCAGGCCCACCACTTGCGAAGCGCCGCAGAGCGCGCGTGGTAGAGACTGGTGGTGAGGTAGTCGCTGAGCCCGACGCGAAAGCTGCGCTCCAGCCCATCGCGCACCTGCTCGTTCAGGTCCTGTGCGGCAAGGTGAGCAATGCCGACCGGCAGCAGATTGCCGCTCACGCACTCAGCCCCAGGCAGACAGCCCAGCGCGCTCATCAAGAACGTCGTTCCCGAGCGCGGCGCGCCAAGCACGATCGCACGTTCCCCAGTCACACAACGCCTACATTTTCATCTCCAACGGTCAAGTCAACCCCCATCGTCGGGCGACTCTATCATCCGCCTGCCGGCGCCCTGGGAGGTGTTCTCGCTCGTTCCAGCAGCCGCTGCAGCCCCGCGCTCGGACGTTAGTCAACCGGCTATCGTTCCTCACCAGATGACCGATAGTGACCAGCCTGCGTCGAGTGCGGGCGCAGTGCCTGTAACCCGCTCGGTGCTGTTGGGAGTCCCTCGTTGGACCAGGGACGGCGGCATCTCCGCCCACGTACAGCGCAGCGCCGCGATCCTCGCCAGCCATGGCCTCGACGTCCGAGTGCTGACGGCGCGCATCGAGTCCACCGAGGAGATCCCGGGCGTGACCGTGTATCGCTGCCCCGCGCTGTTTAAATCTGATGCGCCAATGGCTGAGCGTATCGGCGAGGCGCTCGTGTTTGAACCCAACGTCGTTCATCTTCATCAGGTGGATCTGCCCGATGTCGTGCAGGCGCTGCGCGCCCGCGCACCAGTGGTGATCAGCGCCCATGTTTATTCAGCCTGCCCATCCGGTCTTTACTACTTCAGCCCCGGCCAGGAATGCACACGAGCTCACGGACCGGGATGTGTGTACAACATGGCTGTGCGTGGTTGCGCACATACGCTTAACCTCAAATCATTGCCAACTCGATATGTGAACGCCGGGCGTCGTGCGCAGGCGTTGCAAGGCGCCGATCTGGTCGTGTCCTATTCTTCAGCCGTCGACCGTCACTTGGCTGCCAATGGCCTGACGCGGCGGCAGATCGTGCCCTTTCCCGCCACGATTGCTGCCCGGTCCGGGAGCGGCCACGAGCACCGCCGGCGGGTCGTGTTCGCGGGCCGCGTTGTAAGGCAAAAGGGGGTCGCAGTACTGATTCGAGCAGCGCGTGAGGTGGACGGCGAATTCGTGATCTGTGGAGACGGCCGCCAGCTCGAGGCGATGCGTCGACTGGCCAGGCGCATCGGTGTAGAGAGTCGCGTGTCGTTCAAGGGCTGGCTCGACTCCCAGCAACTCGCGCAGGAGTTCGCCGACGCGTCGGTGGTCGTGGTCCCTTCGTTGTGGCCCGAGCCATTTGGGCTCGTGGGCATCGAGGCGCTGGCCGCCGGTAGACCCGTAGTCGCCAGCGCCACCGGCGGCATCGAGGACTGGCTCGACGATCGTGTCAGCGGCCTGTGCGTCACGCCGGGCGACGCGTCAGAGCTCGCCAGAGCGTTGAACGAGCTCCTCGCCGACCCCGACAGACAGATGAAGATGGGGCTGGCCGGCAA
>DATBYJ010000150.1:0-14159 GCA_036513795.1 Solirubrobacteraceae bacterium
CAGCTCGAGCGTTGCATCGAGGTAAGGCACCGTGCCCGCTCGCTCAGCCAAACGGTCGAGGACCAAGCGAGCCTCCGCCAGGCGACGCTCGATCCACGGGCGCAGCTCACTCACCGCAGCCGCCGCCGCACACTCCGGCGCACAACTCGGCAGCACAACCTCCACGCCGCTGTGCGCGTGCACGTTCACCCGCACGCGGCGGGCTCGCGCGGAGCGCCTGACCGTGTAGGGGATCTCTCGCCGCCCGGGGGACGACGCCGCCCAGTCGGCGTCCGGTGCTCTCAGCTCGGCCATCCCGCTGAGGGTACGCACCCGACCGGCAGCGCATACCCTTGGCGCCATGGAGTCACACGAGCCCACGACCGCCCACGAGCCCACAGCCGCGCACGCGCTCACATTCGACGAGGAGCTGTTGCTGTGGCTGGGCGATGAGTCCGCCGGGGTCCGCGCCGCCGACGCCGAGCGCATTCGCGACATCGCCTCCGAGTTCGCCCGCGGCTTTGACGCGCTCGCTGACATTGGGCCTGCCGTCACCGTGTTCGGCTCGGCCCGCACCCCCCAGGAGCACCCCAATTACAAGCTCGCGCGTGAGATCGGCGCATGCGTGGGAAACGGAGGCTATGCCGTGATCACCGGCGGTGGCGGCGGGATCATGGAGGCTGCCAACCGCGGCGCACGCGACGCCGGCGCCCTGTCGGTCGGCTGCAACATCGAGCTGCCGCGCGAGCAGGCGCTCAACTCCTACGTGGACATCGGCCTGCGCTTCCGCCACTTCTTCGCCCGCAAGGTCATGTTCGTGCGCTACACCAACGCATTCATCATCTGCCCGGGCGGCTACGGCACGCTCGATGAGCTGTTTGAATGTCTCACGCTGATCCAAACACGCACGATCCGCCACTTTCCCGTGATCCTCGTCGGCGACGGCGAATGGGACGGCCTTGTGCAGTGGCTGCGCGAAGGAGCGCTCGCGGATGGGCGCATCAACGCCGACGACCTAGATTCTCTGCACCTCGTGCGCGAGCCCTCGCAGGTGTGCGAGATCGTCGATGCCGCATGCGCGCGCCAGCAGGCCTATGGTCGCGTCCAGCAGCGCCGCACCACAGACAACGCGCCCGGATGAGCAAATCGAAGATCACGCTCCCCCGCAACATCCGCGGCTCCTACGAGGTCTATCTCAACGGCGTGCCCCAGCGGCTGGGCGTTGACTACATCGTCCGCGACGGCTCGCTCGTGTTCGAGCGCGAGTTGCGCAAGGACAAGATCAGCGGCTGGCGCTGGCTGCTGGGCGCTTGGGGCGTTGGCACCTACCGCCAGAACGACTCCGTCGACGTGCGCTACGAGGCGCCAGACGGTTCGCCGCGGGTAGCGGAGGGGCTGGAGATCGAGCCTGCATAAATGGCCTTCGCCCAAGGCTTTGCCAGCTTCAGCGCACTCAGGATCGCGCGCGTGGCCGGCGAGCGGTTGAGCGTGTAGAAGTGGATGCCCGGCGCGCCAGCCGCCAGCAGCTCGGCGCACTGCAGCGTCGCGTACGCCACACCGAAGTCGAGCACCGCCTCGGGGTCCTCGCCGCGCGCGTGTAGCTCGCGGCGCAGTCCATCTGGGATTGATGCCCCACACATGCGCGCCATGCGCTCAACCTGGCCCACCTGCGTGATCGGCATTATGCCGGCGATTATCGGCACTGTGATCCCTGCCGCGCGAGCGCGGTTGACGAAGTCGAAGTACACGGCGTTGTCAAAGAACAGCTGCGTGATCAGGAAATCCACGCCCGCGTCCACCTTCTCCACGAGATGTCTCAGATCGGCCTCTGCGCTATCAGCATGGATGTGTGTCTCCGGAAAGCACGCCGCCCCAACCGCAAACGGATAGCCATCCGCGATTAGCGACACCAGTTCGCAGGAGTACTCCAAGCCGCCATCCGTCTTAGTCCAACCCTCCTCACCCGCCGGCGGGTCGCCACGCAGCGCGAGCACGTTGTGGATGCCCGCTGCTTGCATCTCATCGAGCGTGCCCCGTAGCTCATCCACCGTCGCACCCACACACGTGAAGTGGGCCATTGCCTCTAAGCCGTACTGCTCACGGATCTGCTTGACGATCTCGATCGTCTTCTCGCGTGTGGAGCCACCCGCGCCGTACGTGACCGACACGAATGCCGGTTCGAGCGTCTTCAGCTCGCTGAGCGCCGCATACAGGTTGCGCTCGCCCTCCGGCGTCTTCGGCGGGAAGAACTCGAACGAGAACGACGGCGTGGGCGGGTCCTGACCCGCGAGGATCTCATCGATGCGCATCTACTGATTATGCAGTCCAGCGCTCCAGCTCGCCAGCGATGCGATGGGCCTTGCCCTGAGCCTCCAGGTGCGTCAGGTAGCAGAGGATCTTCGACAGCAGCCAGTGCGCGTTCTGCTGGGAGAGCGACGTGCCGTAGACGTGCGGCACGATCTCAAACGCCGTCAGCGGCCCTCCTGCCAACGCTGCCCGCACGCGCTGTACGCGTTCGCTCACGAGCTCGCGGTTGCCGCGAATATGGGCGTGCACATCGGTAAACGTGCGGCCGTGACCAGCCAGGCAAAGACGCGCGCCGAGGCGCTCCACGACGTCCAATGAGCTCAGAAATTCGCCCACCGGGTCGGGTGAGTAGCCGTAGTCGAAGTACAGCGATATACGGCCTAGAAGGTGATCGCCTGAAATCAACAGGCGCCGCTCGGGTTGGAACAGGCAAACGTGCGACGGAGCGTGTCCCGGTGTTTCGTACACCGTCCACTCGCCCAAGTCGGTCATGATCGTCGCTCCTGCGACGAGCGCACGGTCGGGCTGGATCGGGCCAGCGATCCCAAACCCGCGCGTGCCGCGCTCGGCGGCATAGCGGCGCAGCGGCTCCTGCGGCACACCGCTTTGGCGCGCCACCTCAATACGCCTGTCGAACAACGCGTCGGGATCCTCGATCATGCGGTTCAGGTGCTCGTGGTTGGGGTGCATCCACACCTCGCACCCCGCCCGCTCCACGATCGTCGCGGCCTGCCCGCAGTGGTCGGTGTGCGCGTGTGTGCACACCACCAGCTGTGCCTGCTCCAAACGCAGGTTGCACATCTCAAGCGCCCGCTCCAGGTGCAACAGCGAGTCCTCATCATGCATTCCCGTGTCGAACAGCACAAAGCCGTCGCCGCTCTGCACCGCCCACGCGTTGCAGTGGGGAACGCCAGGCCACGGCAGCGGCAGGCGCAGCCGGTATAGACCCGGCATGACCCGTTCGCCGCGGGGATGGGCGGGCTTTCTTTCATGTCTGCTGGTCACATCGGACACGGCCCGCAGACTAGACTAAGGCCCTTCAGCGGCGTAAGGGAGGCGGCATGGCAGAGCGCGAGAGTGCCAGCGAGGCGAGCACCAAGGTGCAGGAGGTAGCCGCCAACATGCAGCAGGCTGCGGCCACGCGTAAACGCATCACCGGCGGCAAAGCCGAGGCGCTCGCACGCCGCTACTTCGCGGCGATCGACGACCGCAACCTGGAGGAAGCCGTGGCGCTATGGGCCAACGGCGGTCGCGAGAACGTCCGCGGCCAGATCGACACGCAAGCGCCAGACGGCGTGCGCGCTTTCATCGGCGAGCTGATCGCAGCCGTGCCCGATCTCGACATGCAGGTCCTCTCCACCACGGCCGAGGCCGACCGTTGCGGCGTGCACTGGCGCCTCACCGGCACGTTCGCCGGACCCGGCAGCTTCGGCGGCGTGGCCCCCACCGGCAGCCGCATCGAGCTCGAAGGCTTCGACCTGCTGCGCATCCAAGACGGGCTGATCCAGAGCAATGACGCGTTCACCGACTCGATGACCTTCGCCCGCCAGATCGGCTTGATGCCGGCGCAGGGCTCGAGCACAGAAGCGCGCATGAGGAGCGCGTTCAACGCCAAGACCCACCTCAGCGCCCGCCTCACCGGCGGCGAAGCCGAGCTGGTGGCGCAGGGCGTGTGGGTCGTACAGGGCCAGCCGGCCCGCTGCAACGTGTACCTGCTCGAGGACGAAGGCGGCGTCACGCTGTTTGACGCGGGTGCGCGCACGATGACCCGCGCGGTCGCCAGCGCCGGCGCCAAGCTCGGCGGCATCCGCCGGGTGGTGCTCGGCCACGGCCACACCGACCACCGCGGTGTCGCCCCCGCACTCGGCGTTCCCGTCCTCTGTCACCCCGATGAGGTGCAGGACGCCGAAGGCAGCGGCGGCTTTCGCTACTGGCCCGCCGGGCTCGCCGGCCTACCCCCAGGGCACCGCCAAATCCATCGGCTGCTGCACCGCTACGCATGGGACGGCGGGCCCGTGAAGATCTCTGACACCGTCCAGGAGGGCGATGAGATCGCCGGCTTCAAGGTCATCCATCTCCCCGGCCATGCCCCCGGGCTGATTGGCCTGTGGCGCGAGTCCGACCGTCTCGCGCTCAGCACCGACTGTTTCTACACCCTCGACGTCTGGGGCCGCGACAGCGAGCCACGCGTACCCATGTCGATCTACAACTTTGACACCGAGCAGGCGCGCGCGAGCATCCGCAAGCTCGCCGCGCTCGAGCCCGCTGCCGCCTGGCCCGGCCACGCCAAGCCCGTCACAGGCGACGTGCGCAGCAAGCTCGAACGCGCCGCCGACGCCGGCTAGTGACCTGAGCGTGGGTAAGCGCAGCCGCCGCCACGACAAGCTCATCGCGCCCGCCAGCGACTACACTGACCCGCACGGCAGCGTGCTCACGTTGCGCGGCTCGCTCACCGCGGGGTCGCGCCGAGACTATGCGGATGCGCTCGCCGGGATGGCTGGCGGGGCGGCGAGTACCCAGGATGATGCGTGGCAGCGTGCCGCCGAGCTGTTGTTCGAGCGTCTCGCCGTGCGCTGGGTGATCGCCGACGCGCCCATCGAGCGCCAGCGTGATCTGCTTGCACGGTTTCGTATGGCCTCCGCTGAGGAGCGGGCTTGGGTGCGCCAGGCATTGCGCGAGCATTGCGCCGAGTGGTTTCCTGACGTGCAGGCGCCGTAAGCCGGTAGCGCCGACCCAGGAGCACCGCGCCAGCAGGCTTCCACCATGCACGATCAGGTGCAAGCCACCGTGGCGGCGCAGCGCATCGTTAGTCCCCCTACGCTGTTCGGGCTGTAATGACCGACTCCCCCGCCGATCACCCACCTGAGGAGCCGCGAGCAGAGCATCGCTGGAGCCGGCGCACGTTCCTCGGGCAAGGGGCACTCGCCGGCGCCGCCGCTCTCGGCCTGCACAGCCATCACGCTCGCGCAAAGCACCGCCACAAGCGCCGTCGCGCAGTCGGCGCAACGCCGCGCCCCGACGCGCCCAACATCCTCACGATCATCGTCGACCAGCTGCGCACTCCCGTCTGGATGCCGGCCTCCGCCCCAGCTGCCTCGGTGATGCCGAATCTCGCTGCGCTGCGCCAGCGCTCGGTCAGCTTCGAACGTCATTACACCGCCGCCAACGACTGCTCTCCAGCCAGAAGCGTGCTTCTGACGGGGCTCCACACCCACCAGACAGGCGTGATGATCACCGGCGCGGGATGGCTGGACCCGCGCTTCCCGACATGGGGAACGCTGCTAGGAGATCTCGGCTATGAGACCTCCTACTACGGCAAGTGGCACCTGAACCCCAACCCGTATGCGTCGCTCGCGCCGTACGGCTTCTCAGGTGGCACCTACCCCTCGCCCAACGGCGCACCCGGCCAGGGCACGCTGATGGATCCCACGATCACCCAGCAGTTCGTCGAGTGGCTCTCGGGACAGGGGGGCAAAACCCCATGGGCAACCACCGTCTCGTTCGTCAACCCGCACGACATCGCCTGGTGGCACCGCTTCACCGAACGGGTGGAAGCCGAGGCAAACCCACCGCTGTTGGCGAGCGCGTTCCCCCCCAACTACGAGACCCCCGAACAGCTGCTCGAAAAGGGCAAGCCCCAACTGCAGCGCTCGCTGCAGGACACCGCCGCCAAATCGTTTGGCGCGGTGCCGTTCAGCGGGCCGGACGCCTTGAGGTGGTGGACGGGCATGATGGACACCTACCTGCTGCTGCAGAGTTACGTGGACGTGCAGATCGGCAGGGTCCTCGCAGCGCTCCAGAGCCGACCGGAACTGGCTGCCAACACGGTCGTGATCTTCACCTCCGACCACGGCGAGTACGGCGGCTCACACGGCCTGCGCGGCAAGGGCGCTTCCGCCTACGAGGAGGCGCTCCGCGTGCCGCTGGAGGTTTACGACCCCCGCGGCATCATCACCAGCGCCTCAGAACAGCCGCGCACCCAGCTGACCTCAAGCGCCGACGTGGCAGCGCTGATGCTGACGATCGCGTCAGGCTCATCACGATGGCGCCACGAGCCTGAGTACGCACACCTCGCCAATCGGCTCGACCTCGCAAAGATCTGCGCTAACCCCCAAGCGCCGGGGCGCGAATGGGTGCTGCACGCAACCGATGAGAACGTCACCGAGTTCGCTGCCGAAGCCTATGCCGCCGATGCGCCACGCCACGTCGTCTCGCTGCGCAGCGCTGCAGGGAAGCTGACGCTGTACTCCAACTGGCGCTCCAACACCACCGAGGTGGAAACCGCCGGCCAGGAATACGAGTTCTACGACTACTCCACCGAACAAGGGCGCATGGAGCTTTCCAGCCAAGGACAGCCGGGCGCCCCGCTGGAAGAAGAGCTGTGGCAGACGCTCGAAAACGTGGCCATCCCCAACGAGCTGCGTGCGCCGCTGCCCGGCTCGCTGCAACTCGCGCGCCACCAGGGCCTTGCGGAGTACTTCGCATATGAAGAACGCGAGGCGCTGAAGGTGTATGAAGCGCATCGGCCCGCGGCCGAAGAAACGGGACCGGAACCACTTTAATGTTAGTATGACTAACATGAATGCGAGTGACGTGCCCCCGCCGCGCCCCTACCGGATGCAGGCACGAGCAGAGTCCGCCGCCACCACCGGGGAACGCATCCTCGACGCAGCGGTGCAGGTCTACTGGGAGCAGGACGGCGACGAGCTGTCCCTCGAGGAGGTGGCTCGCCGCGCCGGGGTTGCCGTGCAGACGGTGATTCGCCGCTTTGGCGGCAAGCAGGGCCTGTTCATCGCATCGGTGGACCGCGAGACCGAGCGGGTCCGCCGCGAACGTGACGAGGCGCCCGTAGGCGATGCTCCGGGCGCCGTACGCGTACTCCTCGCCAGCTATGAGCTCACTGGGGAGCGCATGCTGGCGGTGCTCGCCGAGGAGCACCGCACGCCGAGCACGGCGGTGATCCTCGATCGTGGCCGCGTGCTTCACCGCGACTGGTGCGCGCGGGTGTTCGCGCCGGCGCTCGAAGGCCTGCCAGCCACCGAGCGCAAGCGCAGGCTGGCGCAGCTGGTGGCGGTATGCGACGTGTACACGTGGAAGCTACTGCGCCGCGACGCTGGGCTCAGCCGCCGCCAAACGGAACTAGCGATGGTGGAGCTGCTGACCCCGATCGTGCGGGCATCGTGATGGCCCGCATCCTCGCCTACACCTCCCCTGGGCGCAGCCATCTATACCCGCTGACGCCAATTCTCGATGAGCTGCACAGCCGTGGACACGAGATCGTGTTGCGCACGCTCGCCTCACAGGTGGAGCTGATGCGCACGCGTGGTTTCGACACCGAGCCAATCAACCCATCGATCGAGCAGATCGCGCTCGATGACTGGCGGGCCCGGGGGACGTTGGCGTCGGTCCGCGAGAACACGCGGGTCTTCTCTGCCCGCGCCGAGCACGACGCGCCAGACCTGACCCGGGCGATCGCCGCGACCAACCCAGGCGCGCTGCTCGTGGACATCAACACCTGGGGCGGCTTGATGGCCGCCGAGGCGTGGGGCGGACCGTGGGCGGCGTTCTGCCCCTACCCACTCGCACTGCGCTCCCATGACGCGCCGCCGTTCGGCCCAGGGCTCGCGCCTGCCCGCGGGCCGATCGGCCGACTGCGCGACCGGCTGATCCGCCCACTTGTGTTCGGCGTCGTCGAAAGGCAGGGACGCCCGGCGCTGAATCGCATCCGTGCGGAGCTGGGCCTGCCAGCGGTGGCGAGCCTGGATGCGTGGTTCGCACGTCCGCCGCTGCTGCTCTACATGACCGCCGAGCCGTTCGATTACCCGCGGCGCGATTGGCCGCAGAACGTGGTCATGGTTGGCCCGTGCGACTGGGACCCACCGTCTGAGCCGCCGCCGTGGCTCGAACACGTGACCGATCCGATCGTGCTCGTGAACACCTCCACTGAATTCCAGAACGACGGCCGGCTCGTGGAGATCGCTCTGCAAGCGCTGGCCGATGAGCCGGTGACAGTCGTAGCGACGCTGCCAGCTGGCGATCCGAAAGCCTTCAGAGCCCCAGCCAACGCACGCGTCGAGCGCTTCATCTCACACCGGCTGCTGCTCGCCCACGCCGCCTGCGCGGTCACTCACGGGGGCATGGGCTCGACGCAGAAGGCGCTCGCACAGGGCGTGCCCGTGTGCGCTGTGCCGTTTGGACGCGACCAGCTCGAGGTGGCAAGGCGCGTGGAGGTAGCCGAGGCGGGGACAAGGCTACCAGCGAGGCGCCTCAGCCCAGTGCGCCTGCGCGCGAAGATCACCCAAGCGATGGCGTGCACGGCGGGAGCGCGACGGATCGCCGCCGCCTACGCGGCCACCGGCGGCGCTCACGCCGCGGCGGACGCGGTCGAGGCGCGTCTACTTGAACAGCTTCCGAGTCAGACATCCGAGACGAGCGACACCCTTCGTGGCCCGTGATCGAGCGACTGATCCGCCTCGCCACAACCCACACACGGAACGCTCTGGTGGCAGCCGGTTTGCTGTTCGTGCTCGCAGCGGTGCTCGGCGCGCCGGTTACGGGGACGCTCGGTAGCAGTGCTCAGGACTTCGAGGACCCCGCCTCGCAATACGAACGCACGAACGCAGCGATCACGGCAGCGACCGGGCAGAGCGCATACTACAACCTCGCCGTCCTGCTGCGGGCCGATGCCGACATCCAGACCAACAAGGCAGCCCAACAGGCGACAGCAACGATCGCGACGCTGATCGCCGCTCAACGCGGCTTTCAACGCCTCGCCGACTACGCGGGAACGGGAGCCGGCCCCCACTCGGCGGCGCTGCTCTCACGCGACCACCACGAAACGGTTGTGCTCGCGGCATTCGCCACGGCCGACGACGCGACCGCGGCAGCGGCGCGCGTGCGCACCGCGATGACCAAGGCGCCGGTGAGCGCGAAACTTGCCAGGACGACGAGCGTGCACTTCGGCGGGCCGGCCCTGATTAACCAGGAACTCAACGAACGCACCACCAGCGACCTCGCGCGCGCCGAGCTGATCGGCCTGCCGTTTCTGCTGCTGCTGTCCTTCTGGTTCTTCCGCGGGTTCGTGGCGGCACTGCTGCCACCGCTGATCGGTGGCCTGTCGATCCTCTTGACCTTCCTCTTGCTACGGATGGTCGATCAGTTCACGCCGATCTCGGTATTCGCGTTGAACCTCGTCAGCGGCATGGGCCTCGGCCTGGGCATCGACTACAGCCTGTTCGTGCTCTACCGCTACCGCGAGGAGCTGGCAGGCGGGGCCACATCGCAACTGGCGATCGCGCGAACGCTGCAGACGGCCGGGCGCACGGTGCTGTTCAGCAGCCTCACCGTGGCAGCGGCACTGACCAGCCTGCTCGTGTTCCCGATCCGCTTTCTGTCCTCGATGGGCGTCGGTGGCGCACTCGTCGCCCTGTGCGATGGCGCGGTGGCGCTGCTCGTGCTGCCAGCGCTGCTGGTCGCGCTCGGACCACGCATCGACTCGCTGTCGCCGGCATGGCTGCAGCGCCGGGCGGCGCGCTCGGCAGCGCTGCAGGAGGACGGCGGCTGGTGGCGACTGGCGCGCGGTGTCATGCGCCGACCCGGGCGGGTTGCGCTCGCCAGTGCGACAGTACTCATCGCCGCGGCAATACCTGCGTTCTATGTGCAGTTCACCTCACCAGGGGCGAACTTGCTGCCCGTGGTGGCGGAAAGCCGCCAGGTCGAATCGGCGCTCGGCGACAACTTCGCCGCGAACGCGGGAGAAGCGAGCGAAATCGTCGTAAAGGGCTCGCGCGCCACCGCGCAGCACTTGCAGGCAGCAGCTGTCGCTACGGCCGGTCGGCTGGCGAGCGCCTCCTCGCTCGTGTCTTTGGGCCAGCACACGTGGGAGATCACGCTGTTGCCGCATGGCTCGCCGTTCTCGAACAGCCAGCAGCAACTGCTCGAGAAGCTGCGCACGCTCGTACGCCCATCTGGCGGCCTCGTCGGCGGCGCCACAGCGTTTTTCGCTGACCAAAAGTCGTCGATCGCCGCGCACATCCCGTTGGCTGTGGCGATCCTGATGGCGCTCACAGCGGGCTTCCTGTTTTTGATGACGGGCTCGCTGACGATCCCGATCAAGGCACTCGCGATGAACATGCTTAGCGTGGGTGTCGGCACCGGGCTGCTCGTACTGATCTTCCAAGACGGCCATCTCTCCGGCCCGCTTGGCTTCACGCCGATCGGCGGCCTGGAAGAGTCGAGCCTCGTCTTGATGCTCGTGCTCGCCTTTGCCTTGGCAACCGACTACGAGGTGTTCGTGCTCGCCCGCATCAAGGAGGGGCACGACCAGGGTCTGCCCAACCGCGAGGCAATCGCGCTCGGGATCGAGCGCACCGGACGGATCATCACCGCCGCCGCGCTGCTGTTCTGCGTGGCAATCGGCGCGCTGGGAACCTCTGAGCTGTTCTTCACCAAACAGCTCGGCGTCGGCACGGCACTCGCGGTGGCGATCGACGCGAGCGTCGTCAGGGCGCTACTGGTGCCCGCGTTGATGGCGCTGATGGGCGATTGGAACTGGTGGGCGCCGGGGCGGCTGCATGATCGGCTGGGGTCGCTGGAGGCACCGGTAACGCGGGATGAAACGGCGTCTAGCGCCTCGGGCAGGGCATCGTATACGCGGCGGTGACAGATTCGCCGCTGAGGAATTTGAGTTCCATCTTCACCGGGAAGCCGGCCCTAGGGCACTTCTTTGGCGAGGTTATGTATGAAACAGTCTTCTTGCCTTTCTTGTAAGCGGCTCCAACCTTGACTTTGAACGACAGCACCGAAGCGTCGTTGGCGCCAGGCACTGTTTCCACAAGCGGCACTTCGACCTCGAGCTCCTGGCCGAACGGGGCGCTGGCCGGCACCCAGTGCGCCTTTTCGAGGATTTCAAAGGAGGCCGGCGTATTGCCCTCTACGAAGAAGCTCAAAGACCCACCCGGAGCGAAGAACTCCTGTATGGACACGTTCTCGGGGACAGTTTCATCACCGAAGACGACCACGCCAAGCCCCACACCAGGCGGTCCGGCCTTCGACATCTTCGGACAGCCGACGGGACCCCTGTCTTCGAGCACCGATGGTGCGCATGTTGCGAATCCCTTCGTGGTCAGCTTGATTCCGGCCGGCGCGTAGACGTTCAGCCCCGTCATCGGCGACGGGTAGCCGCCGTATTCGCTGCCGCTGATCGTGACCTGCGATTCCACCTCGGCGCCGGCGCCCAAGATATCGCCGGTGCCGGGGAACCCGGGAATTGGGATGGCGCTGACTTTGAGGGTAACCGCAGGGGTTGCCGAAGCAATTGCGTCCGTGCACGAGAAGACCACAGCGAGGCAGACAAAGACGCCCGCCGCGCAACTCCTTATACGTTCGGTCATCTAAGCTCGCCTCCACCGCTAGCACTCTCTCCCGGACCGTCCGAATCATATCATTCTAAACCGATCATTACTGTTATTACTGCCATGCCCGACGAAATTGACCTCACACCTACCTCGTACATCGTGCTCGGGCTGCTGTCGATGGCCGGTGCCGCGACCCCGTATGACCTCAAGCAGATGACATCCGCCTCGGTCGGACACTTCTGGTCCTTCCCCCACTCCCAGCTTTATGCCGAGCCCGAGCGCCTGACACGCGCTGGCTACCTCACCCAGAATCAAGAGTCCGGCGGTAGACGCCGCAAGCGCTACACCCTCACCGATCGCGGTCGCGAGGTGCTCAAGCAGTGGCTGGGAGTCCCATCGCCAGATCTCTACGAACTGCGCGACCTCGCGCTTCTGAAGCTTTTTCTAGGTGCTGACACCAAGCAGCTAGCCGAGGCGCAACTGCAGACACACAAGGACAGACTCAGCGAATACGAAGCGCTGCGCGAGCAGTTCACCGACGCGGCCCCGGAGGGTCCCCGATTCGCGCTGGACCTCGGGATCCGCCACGAGCGCGAGACGGTCGAGTTCTGGAAGGAGCACGCGAAAGCAAACCGCAACTGAACCGCGTGCTACGCTGTGCGACATGAAGATCGTCACGCATCGTGAGATGCGCAACCAGAGCGGTGACATCCTCCGTCAGGTCGCTAATGGGGAGACCATCCAGGTCACCAACAACGGCCGAGTCGCGGCGCTGATCGTGCCACCGGGCACCGATCCACTCGCGGATCTTGTCTCCCGGGGTCAGGTGCGCGTCGCTCGAAACCCAACCTCCAGCCTGCGGTCGATCGTTCGACGCAAGAGCACCGCCGACAGTCAGGCGATCGTGGCCGACGTCCGTGGCCGCTGGTGACGGTCAGCTACCTGGATACGTCGGCCGCGATGAAGCTCATCCTCGACGAGCCGCAATCTGAGGCGCTGGCCGCGGAACTGGCACGGCAGGACGATCGCCAGCTGGTCTCCTCATGGTTGTTGCACACCGAGATGCACTGCGCCGCCGGGCGCCACCCCCAAGACGTCGACCTCGAGGCGGTGGCGACCGTGCTCGATTCGGTCAGCCTGATCGACCTCACACGAGGGGATCTGCTCGCGGCCGGCACCCACGCGCCACTGCGCTCCAACGATGCCATCCACCTCGCCGTCGCGCTCAGGGTCGGCGCCGATGAGATAACCACCTACGACGGAGAGCTCATCGTGCAGGCGGCAGCGGCGGGCTTGACCGTGCTCTCACCCGGGCTCAGCTCGCACCCCTGACTGCGGATAGCGGGTACAAAGCTTTCGTTGCGGGGGTACAACCCCACCGTTATGTCTCCCCCAGAAGTTCCAACCGCGCCCCAAAGCCGCTTCCGGCGGCCAGAAACCTCGCGGTTGCCGGGTTGAGCACGAACTCGAGCACCTCCCCCACCTCGCCACGTACCTCGAGCCGTCGACCGTCGTCATATACAGCCAGCACGACGACGTCTTGGAAGCTGCCGCCGAAGTGTGCGATTCGCGCGCGTGCACCCACCCGCGGCATTGGTCGTGAAGGCTCAAGCACGCCTAAATGCTAGGCCCCCAGCCCGCTCACCCGGGTGGCAGCGCCGATCTCGCGCACACCGAGGCCCGACGCATGGGCGGGTGGGATCCGGTTCAAACCGATACCTTGCGGGCATGCGCCGCACGAAGATCGTTGCCACTATCGGCCCAGCCTCGCGTGAGCTGCAGACGCTCGTGCGCATGGTGCAAGCGGGGATGGACGTGGCGCGCCTTAACTACTCGCACGGGACGCTGGACGAGCACGCAGAGACGATCTCGCGCGTCCGCGACGCGGCAAACCGCGCCGGGCGACCGGTGGCGGTCCTGCAGGACCTGCCGGGCCCAAAGCTTCGCATCGGCCCCCTGCACGAGGACGTGGTGGAGCTGACGCCAGGTGAGCAGCTGACGTTCGTGTGCGGCGATGGCGACCAGCCAGGCGATGCGCGAACGATGAGCCTCTCCTGGGCTGGGCTGGCTGATGCGGTGGAGAAGGGGTCGATCCTGTACCTAGCGGACGGCTCCGTGCGCCTGCGGGTGACCAGCGTGCGCTCGGGCGAGCACGAGGTGGACGTGGAGATCGAGGTTGGCGGCGCGGTGGCCTCGCGCCAGGGCCTGAACATCCCTGGACCGGTGGCGTCGCTGCCGGCGGTACCGGAGGAGGATCTGCACCTGCTGCGCCACGGCGAGTCGATCGGCGTGGACATGGTGGCGCTGTCGTTCGTGCAGACCCCACAGGATGTGGAATTTGTGCGCGATCACACGCGCCTGCCGCTGGTGGCGAAGATGGAGAAGCCGCAGGCGGTAGAGCGCGCTGCGGACATCCTGGCGGTGGCCGATTGCGTGATGGTGGCGCGCGGCGATCTGGGGATCGAGCTGCCGATCGAGCGGGTGCCGCTGGTGCAGAAGCAGCTACTCGAGCTGGCA
>DATBYJ010000151.1:0-3190 GCA_036513795.1 Solirubrobacteraceae bacterium
CGGCTGTAGTCACTGCGGCGAATGCGCCGGCCGCGGCCGCGCAACCCCGCGACCCGCTGGCGGCGACGGTGATAGATGATTCGCAGCTCAGCAACGCGCGCGGCGGCGCCGAGAGCGTAAATACCAATCTGACTCTCAATCAGAACACCAGTAATGGTAACGTGAGCGGCAATGTCGCCACGAACCTCACAACCGGGTCGAACAATTTGAGCGACAGCGCGTTCTCCAATTCCGCGGGAGTTCCGATCGTCATTCAGAACACGGGCAACAACGTTTTGATTCAGAACTCCACGATCCTCAACCTGCAGCTCGCGGCCCCGAAGTAACAGCCATGCGCCGCTCAGCAGCCCACGTTGCCCTGTGCACGCTGGTGCTCGTCCTGGCGGGATTCGTTGCGCCGGCGTGGGGGGCCATCAGCGCCGGCGTCGTGCAGACCGATGCACTCGAGAGCCTGAGTTTCCCCGTTCATACGCTCAGAGAGCTCAAGCTGCAGCGCGCCTTTCGCCGTACCTGGCACCAGCAATTCGATTTCAGCTGCGGCTCTGCCGCGCTGGCAACGCTGCTCACCTTTCATTACGACGCGCCGATCGACGAGACGAGCGTCTTCAAGGCGATGTTCGCCGTGGGCGACCAGCCCCAGATTCGCGCCAAGGGCTTCTCGCTGCTCGACATGAAGAAGTTCCTCGAGTCGCGCGGCTACAAGGCCGACGGCGTGCGCTCATCACTCGATACGCTGATCAGCGTAGGCGTGCCGGCGATAGCGCTGATCAGCGATCACGGCTACCGGCACTTCGTGGTGGTAAAAGGCGCGGACCACGACCGCGTTCTGCTCGGCGACCCGGCGCTCGGAGTACGGCTGCTGTCGCGGCGCGATTTCGAGGCTGCGCGCGTTGGCAACCTGTTCTTCGTGATCCGCAGCCACCGTGAGCATGCACATTTCAACCTGGCGGCTGACTGGGAAGGCCGCCTCACGGCCCCCCTGTATGCCGGAGTCGAGCGCGACTCGCTGGCATTGGAGATCCTGACGATCCCCAACGGGAGCCGCTTTTGAGCCAGCGAGAACTGCGCATGCGAGCCCGCAAGTACGTGATTGCCGGCGTGGGTTTTGCGGTCACCGTCGCGGGACAGGTGGCAGCCGGCCTCGGTGAGGCCAAGAACGACGACAGCGATCCGCTCGCCGCCGATGTGGTGCCTGAGGAGAATCTCAAGGACCTGCGCGGGGGCATGGACATGAATGGCCTCGTCGGATACTTCGCGATCGACCGGGTGGTGCAGGTCGACGGCGAGGTCGTCGCGAAGATGCAGATCGTGGTCACCAACCTCGATCGGCTGGCCAGCGGGGGCATGCCGACCATCAGCGTGTCGGGCCCCGTGGCCGAGCTGGTGCAGGTCATGAGCGGCGGAGCTGGCGGGGCGAACCTGGCGGCGGCCACCAAGGAGGCCGCGACCGCAGCTGCAGCCCAGGCGGCGGAGCCGCGTACGGCAGCTGCGTCCCCTGCGGGCGCGGCGCCCGTGAGCCCGGACGAGATCACCGTGGCCCACACGGGTGCATCTGCCAGCGCGGGCTCCCCGTCGGTCACCGGGGCGTCCAGCCCGGCATCCACGACGAGCTCTCAGGGGGCAGCCTCGCTGCAGGCGAACGTGCAGGTGGGCCCGCAGGCCTCGTCCGGGACGCCGGGCAGTGCTGCAATGCAACAGTCGACGGGCGCCAATGCGACGGCGGGTATCACCAGGATTATCCCGATCGGCTCGACGGGGCAGTTCGTCGTGATCAGCAACCTGCCGAACGCCGCCTCGCTCGCCACTGTGGTGCAGAACGAGGTGCGCGGCACGACGATTCAGACTCAGACGACGATCACCGCCTCGCTAAACAGTCTCACGGCCCTCAACGGGCTGTCGCTTGCGAGCGCGATTCAGCAGCAGGTCGCCCTCAGCGTGCATCACTGACCGCGGACGGTCACCCCGACCGCGGAACGGCTACCCCCTCAGAAACGCATCGGCAGGCGAACGGTCGCCTCGAGATCCGGGCTGTCGCGTGTTACGCCTATTCCGATGGAGGTGTTCAGGTACGTCTGGTGAGCGAGCTGGTAGGAGACACCGAAGCGCAGCGTGCCGAGCTGTATCGTGCCGATGCGCGTGATGGCGAAGCCGGTGGCCGGCGCGGTTTGGGTCGTCTGGTCGACGATGCTGTGCTGATAGCCGATGCTGAATGAGGCGTGCTCGTTGAGCGCGATGCCCATGCCGATGCTCAGATCCAGTATGCCGCCCGGATGAACCGTCCCGTAGCCAAAGCCGACGTCGCGGTCGAAGCTCTTGGTATAGGCAGCGCCGCCGAAGAAGACTGCCGGGTCCGAGGGCTTGAGAAACGTGAGGCCGCCCTGGACCGCGTTGAAGCCCGAGCCGGTTGCGATCCTCGTCTGCAGACCCGTCTGTTGGTCTATCGGCTGCTCGAAGACATCCGACCCGGTGTGCGACTTGAAGCGCAGGGTGCCGAGCCACACCGTGTTGTCGCCGCGAAAATGATTGAACTGGTAGCGCAGGGCCGCTTCCACGTCGCCAATGCCCGAGCCCGAGGCATCGAAGAAGTCCTGGGTCGTCGAGGGCGTGGCGAGCGGCCGGGTCTCCGTGGTCGTGTTGGCAACCACGAAGGGTGCGCCTATCTCGAGCTCCAGACGCGAGGTGATGCCATAGCGCCCGGTCAGGGTGAACACGTCGAGATTGCTCTCGATGCGCTGGATATCGATCAGGCCGATGGTTATGGCGGGCAGGATCGTGTAGCCCACCAGCGCCACCTGGTTATTGGTCGAGTGAATGTACTGTGCGGAGGGTTCGATGACCAGCTGGCCGTGGGGCGTCAGCGCAGTCGGCTCGTCGAACACCTGTGCGGGCGCAGGCGGAGGAGCTGGAGGAGGTGCCTCGCCCACCGGGGCGCTGCCCTGGCCCGCAGGGGTGGCCTGGTCCGCTGCCGGGGCCCCGATCGTGTCGCCGGCCTGCGCGGCGCAGGTTGCGCCGGCGGCAAGCGCCGCGACCAGCGGTATCAGGGTATGGAAGCTACGGTTGTGCATCATCTTGCTCGCTCCAATGTGCCTGCTATCGGTTCCGCCAGTGCGGTGTCAGCGCTGGCGTGACCCTTCGCGCCGATGCGCAGCCGTCCCAGCAGCCGATAGAGCGTCACGCGTGAGATGCGCAG
>DATBYJ010000152.1:0-25445 GCA_036513795.1 Solirubrobacteraceae bacterium
CGTTCGCCGCGTGAAATGCCTTAGCGAGCTTCCATGCCGTCTCCACCGCCTCCGAGCCGCCTGAGGTGAAGAACACGCGGTTCAGTTCCCCTGGCGCCAGCTCGGCAATGCGCGTCGCCAGCTCAATCGAGCGTGGATGCGCGTAGCTCCAGTTCGTGTAGAACGCCAGCTCCTTCGACTGCGCCGCCGCCGCCTCGCCCAGCTCCGCGCGGCCGTGGCCGATGTTCACGCAGTAAAGCGCCGACAGGCCGTCCAGATGGCGCTTGCCGTGCTCGTCATACACGTAGCAACCCTCGCCCCGCACGATCACCGGCACCTCGTGGTCAGGGTCCGCGTAAGAGCCCATTCGCGTGAAGTGCATCCACAGATGCCGCTTGGCCTGCTCTTGGAGATCACCGGACATCGAAGACCTGCCTTCTCGTCGATAGCTGACTAGACACTCAGGACAACGCTAACCGCTCACCATATGCCCCTCAATGCGCCGCGTGGTCAACATCTGGCACAACCATTGTACGACTTGTCCAAATCGTGCTGGACGTTTTGGGGATCACGCCCATTGCGCATCCGCCGTTCGGGTACGTAACTTTCCTTACAACCGCGTGCTCTGCACGCCGCATCCCACGAGAGGAGCCGTTGATGGCCATCGAAGGCGCCGTTGACCCCGGACCTGCCGGCTCCGCGACCTCGTCTGGGGTGATGGACAAGGGGCTGAAGAAAGGCGCGATCGGCTACATCTCGAACATCGTCATCGGCGTCGCCTCGACGGCCCCCGCGTACTCGCTCGCCGCCACCCTCGGGTTCATCGTCGCTGTCAAGGGGGTCGGCGTCCATGCCCCGGCGGTGATGCTCGTCGCGTTCATCCCGATGCTGCTGGTCGCCTCGGCCTACAAATACTTCAACCGCGCCGACCCGGATGCGGGCACCACGTTCGCCTGGACGACCAGGGCGTTCGGCCCGATGACCGGCTGGCTCAACGGCTGGGCGATCTTCCTCGCCGACCTGATCGTGATGGCCTCGCTGGCCGACATCGCCGCGATCTACACCTTCAAGCTGTTCGGCTTCAGCGAACTCGGCGAATCGAAAGCAGCGATCATCATCGCCGCCGTCCTGTGGATCGCGATTATGACCTGGATCTGTTATCGCGGCATCGAGCTCTCCGCGAAAATCCAGACGATGCTGCTCGGCGCCGAGGTGTTCATCCTCGGGCTGTTCGCGGTGGTCGCGCTCGTCAAGGTCTACGGGAGCAACCCGCCGGCCGGCTCGATCAAGCCGTCGCTGTCGTGGATCAACCCGTTCGCGATGAACTTCGGCGACCTCGTCGTCGCACTGCTGCTCGCGGTGTTCATCTACTGGGGATGGGATTCGGGGGTCGCGGTCAACGAGGAGTCAGAAGACCCCGCCAACGGCCCCGGCAAGGCCGCGGTGATCTCAACCGTGCTGCTCGTGCTGATCTACGTCGTCGTCACCGCCGCCGCACAGTCCTTCCACGGTGTCGGCTTCCTGACCGCCGAAGCCAACCAGGAAGACGTCCTCAACGCGCTCGGCTCGGGCGTGCTCGGCAGCACGCTCAACAAGCTGCTCGTGATCGCCGTGCTGACCTCAGCGTCGGCCTCGACGCAGACGACGATCCTGCCGACAGCGCGAACGACGCTCTCGATGGCGCACTGGAAAGCCGTCACCAACCTGCTCTCGCGCGTGCACAAACGCTTCCTCACGCCGACGGTCTCGACGCTCGGCTTCGGCGCCTTGTCGATCGCGATCACCGTGATCCTGCTGCTGCTCTCTGAAAGCATCCTCGTGGACTCGCTCACGTCGATCGGCTTCCCGATCTGCTTCTACTACGGCTTCACCGGTGTCGCCTGCGCCTGGTACTACCGCCACGAGCTCAGCAAAAGCGCGCGCAACCTGTTCCTGCTCGGCGTCGGCCCGGTGCTCGGTGGGCTGATCCTGTTCGGCGTGGGGATCAAGGCGTTCTTCTACTACTGGAAAACCGAAAACGTCGAATCCTCGCCACTGCTCGGGATCACGCTGCCAATCTGGTTCGGGGTCGGCGGGATGCTCCTCGGCGCGATCATCATGGTCGCCTCGCGCCCATACTTCAAAGAGTTCTTCGCGCGCAAGACCGAAGTCGCGCCGCCCGGGATCCTCGACCTGCCGCCGGTCGAGACGATCCCAGCGCCCGTCGACTTCTGAACCTGGGGGACCCGCAGGGGCTCACGGTGCGCGGGAGAGCGAGGCTCGCGCACCGTGGGGCGGGGCAATGCCTAGGGCGCCAGCTCCTGCTGCCCATGCGGTGAGCCGTACTCCGCCAGCAATTCGAGAAACGGCCCCGGCGGGAACGCCTCTGGCCCGAGTACACCCACGCCCTTCCAATCGCCGCGGTCGAGCAACTCCAGCGCCACCGCAGGGTTGACGGCCGTCTGCCAAACGACCGCCTGGCTTGAGTACTCACGCATGGTCGTCTCGTTGTCCACCACGTGGTAGAGGTAGGTCGAGCGGGGCTCGCCGTCCTTGCCGGTGCCGGTGACCCAGGTGCCGGCGCACGTGCGCCCGCTCATGCGCTCGCCGAGCGTCGCCGGATTGGGTAGCGCCGCGGCCACCACATCGCGGGGAGCCACCTGCGTGCCGCGCACGGACACCGGCTCGGTCGAGTCCAAGCCGAGCTTGTGCAGCGTCTGCAGCACGTCAATGAACTCTTGGCCCAAGCCGTACTTGAACGTGACACGCTCACACTTGACCCAGCGCGGGATCAGCACGACCTCCTCGTGCTCCACGTTCACGCATTCCACCGGCCCGATGCCCTCGGGAAACACGAACGTCTCCGGCTCGGAGAACGGCGCGGTGGTGTAGAAGCCACGCTCGCGCTCCCAGATCAGCGGCGGGTTCAGGCACTCCTCGATCGTCGTCCAGATCGAGAACGTCGGCGCGAAGTCATAGCCCTCGACCACCAGATCGGCGCCGTCGCGGACTCCCACTTCATCGAGGCTCGAGAACAGCTCGTCCGCCGCGTAGCGCGCGAAGATGTCAGACAGGCCCGGCTCGACGCCGATGCCCACGAGCGCCAGCAGGCCCGCATCCTGCCACTGCTGCTGGGCCGCGAACTGCTTTTCGCCGAGCATCTCCCCCGGCTGCTCATACGGGCGCTCGGGATGCGGGTGCGACAGTGTCATCGCCATATCCAGGTAGGTGACCTTCGCGTCGAATGCCGCGCCGAAGATCGGCTCGTTGAAACGCGGGTCGCACGCGTTCAAGATCGCGTCGGGTTGCACACGGCCGATCAGCTCCACGAGCTCCTCGCGACTGGACGCATCCACGCGCTCAGCCGAGAAGCGATCCGGCTCCCCCAGGCGGTCGGCCACCACCTGCGCACGCTCCAGCGCGACGTCCGCGAGCACCACCTGCTCGAACACGGCACGACGCTGAGCGATCGCGGCGAACGCCGCTCCAACACCGCCTGCCCCGACCACAAGAGTCTTCACCAGGCCAGTCTGACGTAAACCGCAAGCCCACAATGTCACAAGCGCACAGCCTCGATGCGACGCAATGTCGCAGGCGGCTCCCGTATGCTGCGCCGATCCGTGCGCTCGCGAACACCAGCAGCCCATGAGCACCGGCCTCCCCAGCCTCCCGGACTCGCCCTCCCAAACGGCTGATCAGCCGAACACCAATGGCATGGCGGCCGGCCAGGGCGCGTCGGCGCGTATCGGCACGGCCAGCGCCAAGCACCGCGAACGCTGGGCGGCTTCGCCCACGTTCACCCGCAGAGAGATCTCGCTCGTCGCGCTCACCGGCCTGCTGCTCGCGATCCTCACGACTTGGCCGCTGGTGTTGCACATGTCCAGCCGCATCGCCCCCGACCTCGGCGATCCCGTGCGCACCGCCTGGGAGATCGCTTGGGTCGGGCACGCGATGCTGCACAACCCGCTGCACCTGTTCAACTCCAATGCGTTCTATCCGCATCCACTCAGCCTTGCCTTCTCCGATTCGCTGCTCGGCTATGGCCCAACAGCGTTCTTCGGGTCAGGCACCGTCGCCGCGCTGGTTCGCTACAACCTGCTGTTCCTGTGGGTGTGGTCGCTGTGCTTCGTGGCCGCCTACCTGCTCGCACGGGAGCTGGGGCTCGGCCGCTTGGGCGGCGCCGCCGCTGGCCTCGCGTTCGCGTATGCCCCGTATCGCGTGACTGAGGCGGGGCATCTGCACGTGATTTCCTCTGGCGGCTTCGTACTTGCGATGTTCCTGCTGCTGCGGGGCTACAGACGCAATTCGCGCAAGCTGGTGCTCGCCGGCTGGCTGGTGTCAGCCTGGCAGGTCAGTCTCGGCTTCACGCTCGGCCTGCAGTACTGCTATCTGCTCGTGGTGCTCGCCCTGCTCGTGGTGTTCTACTGGTGGCGCGGGCAGCTCAGCCCCGGTGCCGCCTGGCAGCACGCCGAGCAGAGCCCCGCCGCCCACGCGGGGCGACTTGCCCGCATCTCCGCCATGCACGGAGCGCTCATACCCCGCCGTCTGCTCGCGGTGACGTTGATCGGCGTGGCCACGCTTGGCCTGGTCACCGTCTATCAGGCCAGGCCCTATCTGAAGGTGGCCGACGAGTACCCAACCGCCAAGCGCACGCTGGCCGAAGTGGAGACCTACTCCGCCGGCCCCGCCGCGTTGCTTTCCGCCTCGTCAGAGAACCGCGTGTGGGGTGAGATCACCGAAGGCATGCGTGCCAAAGTCAACTCCAAGAACGAGAGCGTGTTCTTCCCCGGTGGGCTGATCCTCGTGCTGGCGCTGATCGGCCTGCTCGCCATGCGCGACGCTCCCTATACCCGGCGCCTGCGGCTTGGCCTACTCGCTGGGATCGTCGTCGTCTCGATCCTCGCCCTGGGCTTTGGCATCACCGGCGCCGGATATCCCTATCGCCTGCTCTATGACTACGCCCCCGGCTGGGACGGCGTGCGCGTGCCCGGCAGGATCTTCACACTGGCCACCCTCTTTTACGCGCTGCTTGCAGGCGCCGGGGCACAGGGACTGGTCAAGCGCCTGCGCTCCTGGCCCGCGCTAGTGGGAGTGGCACTGCTCGTGGGGATTCTCGGCGAAGGCGCCGGCCACCTCGGCCATCCCGTTGTGCCGCAGCCAGCCAAGGCGGAGATCGGTCTGCGCGGTCCGATTCTCGACCTTCCCACCGATGGCGCCCTGGACCGCATCTGGCAGTACTTCTCAACGAACGGCTTCTACGAGATCCCGATCGGCAACAGCACCTTCGATATGCCCAAGGTGGATGACCTGCGCGGCGGCATGAACGGCTTCCCCGACCGTGCCAGCATCGAGAAGCTCCGCCATTACCACATCCACACAGTCGTGCTCCATACAGTGCTCCCCAAGGGACTGCCACCAGAACATGGCCCCGTAGTCGCCGAGCCGCCGGACCCGGCCGCCGCCGCGTCCAAGCCGATAGCCGGTCTCGGCATCACTAGTCGGCGCGTCGGCTCGCTCGTCATCTACGAAATCGGCCCCGGTCCCGCAGCCCTGCACGGAACCGACCCATGAGCACATACGACGCCAGCAGGCCCCCGCACCGGCCGACGCCACCGACCACAGTCCCCGGGCAGCGCACACCGCTGGGCAAGCGGCGCCTGGCGCTTGCCGCGATCCTGCTCGTGGGCCTCGCCAGCGCCACCATAATTCAGAGCTTCTCCTGGAATCAGACCTCGCACTACGACCTCATCCGCACGCTGTATGACGGCAAAGCCACGATCGACCAGTACCAGACAAACACGGGCGACAAGGCCTATTACAAGGGTCACTACTACTCTGCTCGCGCCCCCGGGCTGGCGCTGTTCTCGCTGCCGTTCTACGACGCGCTGAACATCGTCGGCGCCGAATCGTGGACCAACGCGCACGTTGCACCGCCCGACCATCCAGGTGACGAGATGATCTATCTGATCGGCCTGTGGGGCAACGTGCTCCCGTGCCTGTTGCTGCTGCTGCTCGTGTGGCGTGTGGCCGACCGCTACGCACCTGGCTACGGCGCCGCCGCGGCGGTGGTGCTCGGCCTGGGCACGATGGTGCTGCCCTTCTCGCAACTGCTGTTCTCGCACATGTTCACCACCTTCCTGTGCTTTGCCGCGTTCTGGCTGATGCTGCACGAGCGCGAGGGGCCACCCAGCGCACTGTTGCTTGGGCTGGCAGGACTGGCGATGGGCTATTCATTCTCCTCGGAGTACCCGACCTTCTTTGCCGCGATCGTGCTCGGCCTGTTCCTGCTCTCGCGCCGCGACTCGCTCAACCTGTTGGGAGTCTTGCGCCGTGGCGGCGCATATGTCGTGGGCGGCTTGGTGGGCATCCTGCCGCTGCTCCTTTACAACCACTACGCCTTCCACTCGTGGACGCATCTCGCCTACTCCGACATCCCCCGCCAGCAGCAGGGTTTCTTTGGGATCAGCGCCCCCAGCTTGCGAGTGCTGGCAACGCTTCTGCTCGACTCGCGTGGGCTGCTGACGCTCTCTCCGGTGCTGATCATGGGCGCGGTCGGCACCGGCATGCTCTACCGACTGGGCAAGCGCGCCGAGGCGCTCACGATCGTGGGTATCTGTGTCTGCTACCTGTTCTACAACTCCGGCTACTACCTGCCATTCGGGGGTGGCTTCATGGCGCCGCGCTTCCTCGACACGCTGCTGCCGTTCCTCGCCTTCCCGATCGCGCTCACGCTCAAGCGCTTCCCCGGCCCCACGATCGCTCTGGCGGGAATCTCCATAGCCACCACTGTGATCGCCACGATCACACACCCGCTGATCGGTTACGAGAACGAGACCGTGAGCTGGATGCGCTATCTCAGCGAGGGCTACTTCCAACCCACGATCGCTTCCGCGTACGGACTCGGACGCAGCTGGGGAGGCATCTGGCCGTTCCTACTGCCGGCCGGCGGCGGCGTGGTGCTGGCGGCGGGCGCAACGCCGCGTCTGCGCCTATCGAGCACAGCTATCGCCACAGGAGTGGTTGCGCTGATCGCGTGGGCGCTGTTCGCGGTGCTCGCACCAACGCTCTTGGGGATCGACCACGCGGGCCTGGAAAGCATCTACAAAGCCGGTGACCAAACCGCGTTCAACCTCGAGCTGCACTCCGGCAGCACCTACCCGCTGAAGACGCTCGCCCCCGTCGCCGCGGTCGTCGGGCTGCTCGCTCTGGGCGCTATGCGCCTGCTGCGAAACGCACCCGATCGACCGTCCGAGCCGCGCAGCGCGGGGGCCGAGACGCGAGCGCAGCCCGCGCTCAGCACGAGTTAGTTGCTGGCGATCTTGACGCCGCAGTTGCTGGCGTGCAGCTGGCGACAAACCACCACGTAGCCCTGGCGCGGCTGTTCGTGCGCGTTGGTCAAGCCGGCGTCGAAGCGGGTCGAGCTCGTGCCGCCATTCCAGTCATAGATATAGAGGCGCTTGATCCGCGCATGGGCGCCGGCGAGCGCGAACATGTATTTGAGCACCTTCGCCGCACGGGTCAAGCCGGAGCCATTCTTGTTGGGGAATCCCCCCCCGAATTTCACGATCCCGCCGGTCTCCGTGAGCCATACCTGGCCGCCCAGGGCGCGTACCAGTTCACGCGTGCGCCAGCCTTCAAGGCGGTTGACGTCAGAGTAGTTGTGCAGCCCCCAGATCTTCGGCATGACCGTCTCCAGGCGATAGACCTCGCGCTTGAATTCAGAGATGTACCTGAGCGTCGGGCCGATGTAGTTCTGGTCGAGCACATCCAGGCCGATGACCGTGCAGCCCTTGCACTCGCGTAGCAGCGCTTGGTAGTACTTCGCCGCCGCGACCGCCGAGGGGCTCGAGAACTGGCCTGGTTCGTTGCCCCGGTTGGACTCATCCCAGGACTCGTATTCTTTGACCCGCGGGAACAGCTTCACGAACTTCTTCACGTCGCTCTGGTAGGTGGACACGCTCGGCATCTTCGTCGGCGTGTACTCAGAGTGATAGAAGGCCACCAGCACTTTCTCGTGAGCCGCTTCCGCGCCGCGGATGAACGAGATCGCTTTGTCCAGCGAGTAGGGACGCACGGCCGCGTCATACGGGGCGATGTAGCGCACGATTTTCGCGTGCAGCTGCTTGTACAGCGGGTTGGCGAACATCGACGCGGTCTCATCACCGATGCCTGTGACGTACGCGCTCGCGGCGTGCGCACGCGGCGATATCGGTGTGCGCGCACCAGCCTGGCCGATCAGGACAGAAGACGCCAGCGCAGCTGACAGCGCGAAGAGCACCGAGATGCTGACCAATGAGATAAGGCGACGAGGTGGTCTCATACGACTCCGCAACAGCGTAGGGGCTAAAGGGTTGCGCACCCGCTCCCAGAGTCTTACGAGGCTTTTAGGGCGTGACCTGCATGGGGCCGCGACTTTTAGACGATGTTTAGTCCGCGCGCCGCTCTACGACCTCAAACGCCTCCTCGCCATGTGCTCGCAGCCCCGGATCGGCGACGATGCGCACGTCCACGCCCGGCAACTCCCGCAGTAGCCGCATCAGCAGCGAGCGCTCGCTGCCGGCGCCGAGTCGTGACAGGCCGCGCCGCTGGCTGGGCGTGCCCATCAACACATACGTGCTGCCGAGCGAACGGGCAAGTCTGACGGCCACCGTCGCCACGTCCTCGCCCTCTTCCAAATGCAAGCGCGCACCGAGCATCGCCGTCAGGCGCCTGAGCTCCTCCAAGCGCTTGCGATCCTCGGGGCTCGGCGGGCGCCCAGGCGGGCGTACGACGAGCACGTCTAGCTCGGCGTCCAGGCGCTGGGCGGACCGCCATGCGCGTCGCACGATCCGCTCGGAATGCGCCGCCAGCGTCACCAGCGCGAGCAGCCGCTCGGCGATCGGCTGGGGACCATCCTGTGCGGCCACGGCCAGCCCCTCCCGATCGCGGCGCGTCGGCGGGCTCGGTGCTCGCACCAGGCGCTTGACCTCGACGTCCTCAGCAACTTGACGCAGCGCCGTCTCGCGCAGCGCTGCCAGGTTCTCGATCTTGAAGAAGTTGCTCAGCGCGGCGGGCACACGCTCTGGTCGATAGACCTTGCCCTCGCGCAGGCGCGTGATCAGAGCCTCCGGGGTCAGGTCGATCAGCACAACCTCGTCGGCCGCCGAGAGAACCTCGTCGGGGATCGTCTCGCGCACCTTCGCACCGGTGATCTGCGTCACCTGGTCGTTGAGACTCTCGAGGTGCTGGATGTTGACGGTCGAGAACACATCAATCCCCGCGTCGATCACCTCGCGTACGTCCTCGTAGCGCTTTTCGTGCTCAACGCCAGGCGCATTCGTGTGAGCGAGCTCATCGATCAAGCACAGCTCGGGCCGACGCGCGAGCACAGCCGGCAGATCCATCTCCTCCAGCGGCGTGCTCCGGTAACTCAGATGGCGGCGGGGAACGAGCTCGAGGCTCTCCGCCTGTGCGAGCGTCTCAGCACGACCATGGGTCTCGAGATAGCCGACCACCACGTCGCGCCCGTTCTCGGCTTCGGCTGTGCCCTCCTGCAGCATCCGATACGTCTTACCCACGCCCGGAGCCATGCCGATGAAGACCTTCAGATGTCCTTTCTCGCCGGTCATGGGGGCCGTATGGGACGCTACCGCAGTGACCTCACTGCAGACGAGCGCCGCGGTGCTCGGCGGCCTGCTCGTGCTCGGCTCGCTGCTGTCCGGACTGGCGCGTCGCAGCATGCTCTCGCTGGCGGCTGTCTTCGTGCTCGCGGGCTTCCTGCTCGGCGACGGCGCAAGCGGCATCCTGCACTTCAAGGCGAGCTCCGGCTTCGTAACCGACCTGGCAACGATCGCGCTGATCGTGATCCTCTTCCGCGACGGACTCGAGGTCGAGGGGGAGCTTTTGCAGAGCCACTGGCAGCTGCCGTTGCGCAAGCTCGCCATCGGGATGCCGATCACAGCGATCGTGGTCGCAGTGCTGGCGCGAGCGCTGATCGGCCTGTCCTGGACCGAGTCGTTCCTGCTCGGTGCGCTGCTGTCCCCCACAGACCCGGTGTTGTCCTCGGGAGTAGTGACCGACCCGCGGGTGCCAAGGGTGATCCGGCATTCGCTCAACCTCGAGTCTGGCCTCAACGACGGCCTCGCGCTGCCGGCGGTACTCGCGTTCGCCGCCGCCTTGGAAGTGAGCAACAAGCACTTCGTGTGGTGGCACTTCGTGCTTCAGGATGTGGGGCTCGGGCTTGCGTTTGGGCTCGTGTGCGGGCTGATCGGCTCGCTGCTGCTGCCGAAGGACGGACACGAGCAGAGCGAGCGCCCGATCCCCAACCACCAGAAGGCGCTGTACGGGCTCGGTCTCGCATTCGCCACGTACGGACTGACTGTGTTGCCGCCACACGGCAATGGCTTCATCGCGGTGTTCGTCGCGGCGATCGTCGTCGGGATCCGTCGCCCCGACCTGCGGCTGGAGTTCGCGGAGCGAGCCGAGGAGGTGGTGGAGATCGTCAAGCTCGGGATCTTCACCGTATTCGGGTCGCTGCTGACCGTTAACGGACTGTTCACCGATGGCTGGGCGGCAGTGGCGGTGGTGGCCGCCACGTTCCTGCTTGCGCGGCCACTCGCGATCTGGATTGCGCTGACCGGCACACAGATCGGCCGCGCGAACAAGGCTTTCATGGCGTGGTTCGGCCCGAAGGGCGTCGCCACGATGGCGTTTTCGCTACTCGTGCTCTCACGCCAGGTCGAGGCTGGTCAGCGGATCTTCAACATCGCCGCGCTAGCGGTGTTTACCTCGATCCTCGTGCATGGCGCAAGCGACACCGCCGGCACCAACTGGATCGCGCGCCGCCAGCCGGAGGACTGACTGCGCGGGGAGCCGACTCGGCGTTCATCAGAAGTGCCCCTTGACCGCCTCGGTGGAAATCCTGCGTGTGTCCTGCGGTGCCGGCCGCAGGATCATGATCTCCGCTGGCACGCGGTCCAGCATCCAGCGCAGATCCTCGTAGCTGAGCCCGACACGAGGGTCTTCATCGGCCGACACGATGATCCGATCGAAATGCTCTTGCTCGATCAGTTTGCGCAACGCATCGCGCGCGGAGCGCCCGCGCCCGACACGCGAGTCGACAGGCACGCCCTGCGAGGTGGCACGTTGCTCGATCGCCTCCAGCAGCGGCATGCCGCGTGAGCACTGCACCGGCAGCGGCGTTTCCAGCGGCAGGTTCATCGGTACCTGCGCGAGGAACGCCGGCATGATGATCGCGCCCTCGGCCTTCGCCAGGCGCACCGCTGCCTCGAACGAACGACGGGAGATCGCTTCACCGGTGAACGGGAGCAGGATCCGTCGGGTACCCGACGGCTGATTGCGCGCTGGCACCCGCCCGTGCGGCGGCAACCAGTAGCCCGCGGCGATACCCATCAGGGCCCCAGCGCACGCGATGGCGATGATCAGGCCCACATTCATATGGTCTCGCCGCTGTCGCCGTTTGAGCGGTGTGCGCGATCGGCGACGATACGCACGTCGACGCCCGGCAGGCGCTGCATCAGCCGTTGCGGCAATGGCACGCGCAGGCGCGCGAATCCTCGCGCCGGACGTGAGCTGCCCATCAGGATGTATGTGGTCCCGCGCCGCTCTGCGACCTCCACGACCTCCGCCGTCAGGTCGTCGGATTCCTCCTCGATCATCCTTGCCCCGAGCACAGACGCGAGCTGGCGCAGGGCGGCGAGCGAGCGCTGCTCGTCATCTGAGAGCTCCTTGCCGGGCGGGCGTACCCACAGCAGGTCGAGCCCAGCACCCAGGCGCTGGGCCGAGCGCCACGCACGGCGCACGAGCCGCTGGGCGCCTGGATAGGGCTCCACCAGCGCGAGCAGGCGCTCGCCGACGGCGTGGGGCGCGTCAGCCGCAAGACTCTCCTGGCGCGAGCCCACGAGCTCGGTGGTCAGACGCTTGGCGCCCACCTCCTCGGCCACCTGCCTCAGTGCCACCTCGCGCAATGCCGACAGGTTCTCGATCTTGAAGAAGTTGTTCAGCGCCGCGTCAATGCGCTCGGCGCGGTAGATCTTGCCCGTACGCAGGCGCTCGATCAGCGCCTCAGGGGTGAGGTCGATCAGCACGACCTCCTCCGCTCGAGCGAGGATCGCATCGGGGATCGTCTCGCGCACGCGCACTCCGCTCAGCTCGGTGATGTGGTCGTTGAGCGACTCCAGATGCTGCACGTTCAGCGTGCAGAGCACGTCGATCCCAGCAGCGAGGACCGCTTCGATGTCCTCGTGACGCTTGGCGTGCTCGGTCCCGGGAACGTTCGTGTGTGCGAGCTCATCGATCAGGCACAGCTCTGGAGACCGAGCGAGGATCGCCGGCAAGTCCATCTCTTCAAGCACTGTCTCGCGGTAGCGCACGCGCCTGCGGGCGATGATCGGCAGGCCCTCGGCCACGCGCGCAGTCTCATCGCGACCATGGGTCTCGAGCAGGCCGATCACGACATCGCGCCCTGCCTCCTGCTCAGCATGCCCCTCCAGCAGCATGCGGTAGGTCTTGCCGACCCCCGCCGCCATGCCGATGAAGACCTTTAGGCGTCCGGGGGTCCGATCGGCTGCGACCATGGCAATTAGATCGCGCTCGCGAGTCTCGCGGCGCGCCCGCCGCTCATGCTCCAAGCAGGTTGTGCACGATCAGGTCGATCAGCTTGATGCCAATGAACGGCGCGATGATCCCGCCGAGGCCGTAGATCCAGAGGTTGCGCCGCAGGAGCGCGCTCGCGCCGATTGGCCGATACGCCACACCCTTCAGCGAGAGTGGGATCAGCAGCGGAATCACGATCGCGTTGAAGATGATCGCGGAGACGATCGCTGACCGGGGCGTGCCGAGATCCATGATGTTGAGCACGTGCAGCGGCCCCTTGCCTCCCGGCGTGGCCGCGTACGTGGCAACGAACACGGCCGGCAGGATCGCGAAGTACTTGGCGACGTCGTTAGCGATCGAGAACGTAGTGAGTGCTCCGCGGGTGATCAGCAGCTGCTTGCCGACCTCGACGATCTCGATCAGCTTCGTCGGGTTGGAATCGAGGTCGACCATGTTGCCCGCCTCACGGGCTGCCTGTGTGCCGGTGTTCATCGCCACGCCCACGTCGGCCTGCGCGAGCGCGGGCGCATCGTTGGTGCCATCGCCGGTCATCGCCACGAGGCGGCCTTCAGCCTGCTCCTCGCGGATCAGCGCGAGCTTGCGCTCGGGGGTGGCTTCCGCAAGGAAGTCATCGACGCCTGACTCCTCTGCGATCTTGGCCGCCGTGAGGCGGTTGTCGCCGGTGACCATCACGGTGCGAATGCCCATCGCGCGGAGCTGGTCGAAGCGCACCTTCATGCCCTCCTTGACCGTGTCCTTCAGATAGATGACACCGAGGATCTGGCTGTCGCGGCAGACCGCCAGCGGCGTGCCTCCCTCGTTGCCAATACGGTCGAGCGCCGCCTGCAGCTCGGGCGGAGGCGAGCCGCCTTCGCGCTTGACGAAGTCGATGATCGCGTCGCCGGCACCCTTGCGCAACTGCTGGCCGTCCATGTCGATGCCGCTCATCCTGGTCTGCGCGGTGAAGGGAACGAACTCGGCCTGTAGCGTCGCCATGTCGTGCTCGCGGATCCCGTAGGTCTTCGCCAACACCACGATCGAACGGCCCTCCGGCGTCTCATCCGCGAGCGAGGCGAGTTGCGCAACCTCAGCCAGTTCGGACTCGGCCACGCCGGGCATCGGCACGAATTCTGAGGCCAACCGGTTACCGATCGTGATCGTGCCCGTCTTGTCGAGCAGCAGCACGTCGATGTCACCCGAGGCCTCGACCGCGCGCCCAGACAGCGCCAGCACGTTGCGGCGCACCAGCCGGTCCATACCGGCGATGCCGATCGCTGAGAGCAGCGCGCCGATCGTCGTTGGGATCAGTGCGACGAGCAGTGCGATCAGCGTCGTCTCAGAGATCGACGTGCCGGCGAACAGGCCAAACGGGCGCAGCGTGGCAACGACGATGACGAAGATCAGCGTCAGCGCCGCAAGCAGGATGTTGAGTGCGATCTCGTTTGGCGTCTTGCGCCGCGAGGCGCCCTCGACGAGCGCGATCATGCGGTCCAGGAACGACTGGCCGGGCTCCTGCGTGATTTCCACAACGATCTCATCGGAGGTCACCCTGGTACCGCCGGTGACCGCGCTGCGATCGCCGCCGGACTCGCGGATCACCGGTGCTGACTCACCCGTGATGGCGGACTCGTCGACCGTGGCGATGCCCTCGATCACCGTGCCATCCCCCGGGATCAGCTCTCCGGCAGGGACGACCACGACGTCGCCGCGCGTCAGCTCGGATGCCGCCTTGGTGGACCCGTCGCGCATCGTTGCAACCGTCTCCTTGCGCATCGAGCGGAGCGTGTCCGCCTGCGCGCGGCCGCGTCCCTCGGCGAACGCCTCGGCCATGTTCGCGAACACGACCGTCAGCCACAGCCAGATCGAGATCGTGAACGTGTACCAGGCGGGCTCGTGACCTCCACCGAGCGGCTTGCCGCCAAACGCCTGGATCAGCCACGTGATGGTCGTGATCACGGAGCCGATCTCCACGACGAACATCACCGGGTTACGGATCTGCACGCGCGGGTCGAGCTTCTTGAAGCTGTCGATCAGCGCTCGTTTGACGATGTCACGCTGGAACAGCGAGATCGCCTGTCGCTCATTGGTTGCCGGCATCTGCGCGGACATCACTTGGTTCCTCCGCTGAGGCTGTTAAGGGCTAGGTTGAGCTCGAGCACGTTCACGCCTTCCTCGCCAGAGAAGCCAAGCCCGCGCCCGGAGGTGTACTTGGCGATGAGGCCATCGACGACACTCAACGAGAGCTTGCGTACGGCGGCTATCCGGTGAGCCTGAATCCAAGCGTTCGCCTGAGAGATTTCAGGGTCGAGGTTCGAGGCAGAGGTGTTGATCGCGTCGACTGGGATCTTTGCGACGGTCAGGCCCGCGTCATACGGCTTGTTGAGTTCGAGGTATTCCTTGATGTTCTCGGCATCCGCTTCCTCGGTGGCCTTGTCGTTGGGGCCACGGTTGGAGAACGTGCTTGCCGCCCCGTTGTACGCTCCGCCTTCGGTCGCGGAAGGGCGACTCTGGAAGTAGCGTGGATCCGCTTCGGTGACCAGTTCTTCTTCTTCCTTGGGCTTGCCGTTCTTTTCGAGCACCGGCGTCTTGAAGCTCTGGCCGATGATCTTCGAGCCGACGAGCTTGCCGTCTACATAGATCTTCTGCCCGTTCGCGTTCCCTGGGAACGCGACCTGGCTGACACCGGTGATCACGAGCGGGTACACGAGCCCGAGCAGAACGGTGAAAACGATGATGCCGATCAGTGAGGTGACGATGTCGCGGCGCATATCAGTAGAGGTGCCCGGTCAGGCCCTGAACGATCGGGCCGAGTAGCAGCGCGGGGAAGAACGTAAGCGCGCCGACGAGGATGATCACGCCAATCAGCAGCACCACGAACGTGGGGTTGTCTGTGCGCATCGTGCCAAGCCCCGCGGGTGTGATCCGCTTGCCGGCGAGCGCACCGGCTACCGCCAGCGCAAAGAGAATCGGTGCATAGCGCGCAAAGATCATGTCGAAGCCACCAAGCAGATCCGCGAAGGTAACGCCGTGTGAGCCAACGTTGCCGGCGTTTGGCTGAATGAAGCCGGTATAGCCGGCAAACGCCGAGCCGTTGTTGTTCGCTTGCGACAGATATGCGTAGAAGGTCTCGGAGAACCCCTGCGGCCCCTTACCAAGTTCGGATATCGACGCGCGCCCGGCATGACTGGCCGTCGCAAGCGCCGTGCAGAAGAGTGCGGCCAAGGGCGTGATCAGAATGCCGAGGCCTGCGAGCTTGATCTCGCGCGCCTCCAGCTTCTTGCCGAGCCACTCGGGCGTGCGCCCCACCATCAGACCACCGATGAACACAGCCAGCAGGACGTACAAGAGCATCGAATACAGACCTGTCCCAACGCCACCGAAGATCACCTCCGACGCCGATAGGTTGGCAAAGGGAACCGCTCCACCGATTCCAGTGAACGACTCGATCGCACTGTTGACCGCACCGCACGACGTAACCGTGGTTACGACGTCAAACAGTGCTGAGCCCGCGATCCCAAAGCGCTGCTCCTTGCCTTCCATGTTGCCACCGGTGGAGCCGGCGATCACATGCGTGTTGAGCCCAGCTGCGTGCTGCGCAGGCGAGCCATGAGCCTCTGCGACATACGCGACCACGACCGCACCTAGGAACATCAGCATCATCGCGCCGTAGATGGCGTAGCCCTGACGGCGGTTGCCGGTCATGCGCCCGTACATGAACACGAGCGCCGCCGGGATGATCAGCACCGCCAGCATCTCGAAGAAGTTGGTGAAGCCGTTCGGATTCTCAAACGGGTGCGCGGAGTTGACGTTGAAGAACCCGCCGCCGTTGGTCCCGAGCATCTTGATCGCCTCCTGCGAGGCGACCGGGCCCATCGCGATCGACTGTGTCAGGCCGGTGATCGTGTGCGCCGTCAGGTAGGTGGTGAAGTTCTGGATCACACCCTGCGAGACGAGCACGATGGCGATCAGCACCGAAAGCGGTGCGAGCACGTACAGGATCGTGCGCACCAGATCCTGCCAGAAGTTGCCGATTGACTTGCCGCTGCGACTGACGATCCCGCGCACAAGCGCAACAGCGACGACGATCCCAACACCCGCCGACAGCCAGTTCTGCACCGTCAGCCCGATCATCTGGCTGAGATAGCTCATCGTCGTCTCGCCGCTGTAGTACTGCCAGTTGGTGTTCGTCAAAAACGACGACGTGGTGTTGAAGGTCACATTCCACGGCGCTGAGTGATACCCCAACGGGTTCAGCGCGCTTGGCACATAGAACGCGTTCTGCGTGCGCAAGATGATGTACAACAGCAACCATC
The DNA here is from genome assembly GCA_036513795.1 of Solirubrobacteraceae bacterium. Taxonomy (GTDB): domain Bacteria; phylum Actinomycetota; class Thermoleophilia; order Solirubrobacterales; family Solirubrobacteraceae; genus Palsa-744. The sequence continues at coordinate 16,866 of DATBYJ010000152.1, forward strand.
CCGCAAGCGAGAAGATCAAAAGGCTTTTCGCATACGCCTTCCAGTCCTGGCCACGCTCTGAGTCAACCCGCAGAAGGCGAAGCAGAAGCCGCTCTGGGCCGGCGAAGATCGGCGAGAGAAAGACCCTCTCGCCCGTATACACCCTCGCCATATAGCTGCCCACCGGCATCGCGAACGCCGTCAGAAGCACCGCGAACAGCACAATTGTGAGCCAGCCCGCGAAAGTCATTTTGCGGTTGAGACGGTCGTGGGCCAAGCGATGCAAGGACGCAGTGAGCGTGGCGTGCTAAGCACGCCAGCGAGCGAGGACGCAGCAGCGCGCAGTGTCCACGACCGTCTCAAAGCTTCTCCCCGCGAATCAGCGCGTAGAACAGATACGCGATCACGAGCACCGACACGACCAGGCCGAGGAAGTCGGCACCGCTCATGTGTGCCACGAAGAAGCCGAGGGGAAGCGAAGAGCTCATACCCGGTCGATCCCCTCGACCATCAACAAGAGGATCGCGAACATCACGATCCCGATCACTATTGCGACTGCGTCCATGCGGACACTATTGACGCTGGTGTGTCACGACGGCATAACGAATCCACCCCCGCGTATAACGATTTCGTGACGGCCACGTCCCAGCGTAGTTCTGCACTGTTCAGCGGGAGATCGCAACGGACCTAGCGGGGATATTGCAGTGTTTCCAGCGGGGAGATTGCAAAGCTCGCAGCGGCCCCGTCGCCCGTCATCCTCCTCACTCCGCAAACCGATACCCAACCCCAGGGTCGGTGACGACGTAGCGAGACCCGCGCTGTCCCGCCTCGCCATCGGGTTCGATCTTGGCCCGCAACCTGGCGATATGCGTGCGCAATGGCTGGATGTCATGGACGTACTCCGGCCCCCAGACCTCAGCCAGCAGCTTACGGTGCGTCATCAGACGCCCGCGATTGCGCACGAGCACCCGCAGCAGGTCGAACTCGATCGGGGTCAGGTGAATCAACTCGCCGTCACGGCGAACCATCCGCGCCGCCAGATCGATCTCGAGCCCATCGACTTTGATGCGCGGATCGTCTTCCCCGCGTCCGGCTCGGCGCAGGGCAGCGTGCAGCCGTGCGACTAGCTCCCGCGCACCGAACGGCTTGGTGATGTAATCGTCAGCCCCAGCCTCGAGCGCTCGGACCTTCTGCTTTTCCTCACCGACCGCGGAGAGCACCAGGATCGGCATCTCGCTCCACTCGCGCAACATACGCGTGACGGCGATGCCGTCGATATCCGGGAGCACGAGATCGATGATCGCTGCGTCCGGTGGCCTCACAGCAGCGAGGTCGAGCGCCTCGGAGCCGGTTTCTGCAGGCAACGCCTCAAAGCCTGCCTCGCGCAACACGACCTTCAGCGCCCGCACGATCTGCGGCTCGTCGTCGACGATGAGAACGCGTGGCTGGCTCACAGCGGCATCTCGAACACAAACGTGGCACCTTGACCGGGTAGCGACTCGACATGCAGCCAGCCGGCGTTGGCCTCGGTGAAGCCGCGTGCGATCGCTAGGCCGAGCCCCGACCCACGGTGCCCGCTGCCCGGTGTGCCCGCGCGGTAGAACGGCTCGAACACACGCTCCAATTGGGCGGGCGGTATCCCAGGGCCGCGATCGACGATACGCACGATCACGCGATCGCCACTTGGACGCTTGCCCTCCGGCAATTGCTGCTCGCCGCTACCCACTGTGGCAGCTCGCGTGCTCGCAAGCCGCCGAACAGCACGCGCACGCACCGATACAGGGTGGCCGCCTGAATAGCGCCGGGCGTTCTCGAGCACGTTCACGAACGCACGCTCCATCTGCACGGGGTCGACGCTTACCAGGGGCAGCTCAGGGTCGATCGAGAGGGTGAAGGCATCCGGACCGGCTGCGACCTCGTCGACGGCTGCCCGAATCAGCTCCTCGATCGAGCTCCACTCCCGGTGGGGCTCGGCGGCGCCGGCTTCCAAGCGAGAGAGATCGAGCAGGTTGTCGACCAGTCGCGCGAGGCGCTTGGTCTCCTCTTGGATGACGGCGACCATTTCCGCACGCTCTTCGGGCGATATCGACGGGGAGCCGATCGCCTCACCGGCAGCCGAAATCGCCGTTAGCGGCGAGCGCAGATCGTGGGAGACGGCGCGCAGCAGCGCGGTCTTGACCGTGTCCGCGCGGCGCAAAGCCGCTGTCTCCACGACGCCCCCCAAAAGCGCCTCGCGCTCGAGGGCGGCGCTCATCAGCGCCTCCAGCGCCGGTACCACCCGCTCCTGCAAGCGTCGCAGGTTGGCCTCTGAGGTACCCGCGCCGACAAGCAGCGTCCCGAGACGGTTGGTACCTTCGCGCAATGGGAAGGCGATGCTGCGCTCGTCTGCCTCCTCGGCGTCCATCTCAATCGCCGCCGAGCTGAGCTCGAGCGTCTGCGCAAGCCGTGCCGCGGCTGTGGGCAGCGCCTCCGCGAGATTGTTACCACGCAGCAGGAGCCTCGCCATCTCCGCCGCCAGATCGGCCTCGCGCCGGCGCTCCTCGGCGTCGCGGGTGCGCGCGCGTGTTATCTCCGCGACGGAGCTCGCCAGCATCGCCACCACCAAGAACGCCGCCAGCGCAACCCAGTTGCTGGAGTCCTGGATTGTGAAGCGTCCGACTGGCGGCAGGTGGAAGAAGTTGAACGCCGCCGCACTGAGCACGGCCGTGGCAATACCGAGCCAGACGCCCCACATGACCGACACGACGAGCACCACTGGCAAGTACACGACGCTCAGCGAGACCACCGGTGCGACGTGCGCGAGCGGGTAAACGATCAGGGTGCATAGCACCACGCCTACCCCAGCGCATAGAGCACCGGTCCGACGCGGTGGCTGCTGTGATGCCAGTAGAGAGCCGAGGGGCGAGGCCATAGCGCCTCAGCCTAATGGCGAACGGGGCGGGCATTGGCTCCCGCCCCGTTCTGTGCGCCCTGCGCGGTTCGGTGCGCGTGCGGACCGGCGCCCCACATCGGCGTGGCTTGCTGCGTGGCCGAATCCGTGGCCTTGCTCTCACCGTTCCGAGCGCCATCTTGGCGCCGGCGGCGGGGCATCGGGTAACCCTGCGGTGACCAGCTTGTAACGATCGCGTGACCTGCCAGCCTTGCGTCTGCACACTGCCACGACGCTAAAGCGCGCGATCGCTAACGCCGAGGAAATCGACGCCGCAACCAACGAACCGATGACGACACGCATGTACCGCAACGCAGCACTGGCAACGGCCGCCCTGGCGGTTGCTTTCGCGACGCTCTGCGCCGATGCGATGGCTGGCGAAACGGTTTCTCCACTGCCACCGTCGGCCTATACGGTCAGCCCCGCCTGCCACTCACCCGCGCCTGGGCATGCCGCGTGCCTAGCGCTCGAGCTCGTTCCAAAGACAGCAGCTGCATTTGCACATAACCACCCCATCGGGATGACTCGCGCGGCCAGCTCGATCACGGCAGCGGCGCCGTCACCGCTGGCGGGCCAACTCGGCCTGCGACCACAGGATCTCCACTCCGCTTACAGCCTCCCTAACGAAGCATCCACAACCCAAACAATCGCGCTGGTCGATGCATATAACGACCCAAACGCCGAATCCGACCTGGAAACCTTCGACAGCGAGTTCGACTTGCCCAAATGCACACGAGCTAACAGCTGCTTCGAGCAGGTCAACCAGGAAGGCCACTCCTCACCGCTGCCGTTCCCGCGAACGACGGGAGAACTGGCCACACAGAGAACGCTCTGTGAAAAAGAAAAAACCGAAGCAGCCTGCCTTCCGGTGGAAGAAGCCGAAGGCTGGTCGGTCGAGATCTCGCTCGACATCGAGACCGCGCATGCCACGTGTCAGAACTGCCACATCGCGCTCGTCGAGGCCAGCTCCTCCGAATACGGAGCCTTCGATGCTGCCGAGAACACGGCGGTGAACCTGGGAGCCAATGAGGTGTCCAATTCCTGGGGCGGACCGGAGTGCGTCGAAGGCTTTGGATGTGTCGGAGAAGACTCAGCGTTCAACCATCCTGGCGTGGTCATCGCCGCATCAGCCGGAGACGATGGCTACCTCAACTGGCTCGCCGAACCGCCCTCCTCCCCCTACGCCGACTTCCCCGCGGCCCTGCCGCAGGTGGTGGCGGTAGGAGGCACGCGTCTGAACACGCTCGGGACCAAAGGCGAATGGACCGGCGAGAGCGTTTGGAATGACGGCGGCGAAAGCGAAGGAAGCAAGGACGGCTACGGTGCTGGCGGCGGTGGCTGCTCAACCCAATTCACCGCGCAGTCATGGCAACAAGCCGTCCCTGACTGGTCGCAAGTCGGCTGTGGTAGCAACCGTGCAGTCGCCGACGTCTCTGCCGACGGGGACCCGTACTCAGGCGTCGCGGTCTATGACTCCAGCAAATCGTGCACCACGCCATATCGCGAAGGGGGCAAAACACACGTATTGGCCAATTGGTGCACGATCGGCGGCACGAGCCTGGCCTCACCCCTAGTGACCGCGACGTTCGCCCTCGCCAACGGAGCGCACGGCGTGAAATACCCGGCGCAAACGCTGTATGAAAACGCAGCCAAATCGCCGAGTTCCCTGCACGACATAACGCTCGGATCAAACGGCGAATGCGCTTTGCCATTCGACGAAGAAACGGGCCTGCAGGAATGCGAACCCGCCGAAGACGCCCAAACCAGCTGCTCCTCGCATCTGATCTGCCTCGCAGGCCCAGGCTATGACGGACCCACGGGGCTGGGAACGCCTGACGGGCTCGCCCCATTTGAACCAGCAGCTGGAGCGCCGAGTGAAGAAAGTCCCGGGGAAGAAAGTCCCGGGGAAGAAGGCCCTGCCGAAGAAGGCGCTGGCGAAGAAGGCCCCGGCGAAACGAACAGCCCGGTTCCGAGTAAGACACCCACAAGCAGTACCTCCACCGTAACCGCCTCTTCCGCGTCGAATGTCAACACGGTGACGACGCGCTCCATGCCCGCCACGCCAGCGGTGCAGCTGACCGAGCTGGCGCTCACGATAAATGCTGTGATCGCGTTGAACAAGAACCACCCGAAGATCGCCGCACTCGCGTTCACGTTCACACTGAACCTCGCCGCCCGCGTGCATACCACCTTGGAAGAGCGTGTCGGCCGACACCGACACCAGCACTGGCAGACGGTGGGGCACTCGCTCACAATCGCTGCGCTGAGCGGCGTCAACCGTAAGCACCTCGCCGGTGGCGGCATGCTGAGGCCTGGTACCTACCGCCTGACGCTTGCCCCCGCGGGCGGTGCAACCCGTTCGATGATTTTCAAGATCGGCTAGCTTCACGGCGGATCCTCCGCAGCAGCGACTCCCCGCGCTCGGTCAATCGCCAGGAATTAGGGGCACCGCGGGTGGCCCTGCCATCGCCGATCTTGGCGATCAGCTCGGCCCCTTGCAGACGTCCAAGCAGCTTTGAGATCTGTCCCTGGTCGACGATGCCAGCGTGGTCTGCAACCTCGCGGTTGCTGGCTCCGGGATAGTCGGCGATCGCGATGAGTACCTGCGCGGTCCTATATGTCAACCTGACATCCTCACCGTCCCTCAATGTCCCCGTTGCCGCTAGGCCGGAGCCAAAGACACGAACGGGAGGTGCAGGCCGTACGAGCTCACGACGAGCCACACCGACGCCTAGATACGGCAGAGCGATGATGCTCACGAGCGCCCCAAACAGCTCGAGCACCCCGCTGCTGGCATCGCGCAGCAACTGGTTCTGCAGAACGGCGATGACAGCCCCCACTACACCCTCACCCGTCACGGCAGCCGGCTGCTGGCGGTCCTCGGCCGCTTCGTGGCGACCGCGATCGACGACCTCTGCGAGCGCAGTAAGCACCTCGGCGCGACGGCGCAGCAGTTGCTCGCCACCGCTCATCGAGTAGGCGATCAGCAGCCGCCCAAAGGCGGGCTCGTCGTCGAGATAGCGCAGCAGTTCCGCGAGCCCTGCCTTAATCGCGTCGAGCCAGCGAGGCTCGGCGTCATAGGCAGTCATGACGCGTTTGCGCACCCGCGCGAGCGCGAGCTCAAAGGCAGCGAGCAGACATTCGTCGCGGTCGGCGAAGAACTCAAAGAAGGTCTCCTCGGATATCCCCGCGTACGCAACTGTCTCCGCGGTGGTCACCGAGCCGCCGTCGATCCCCCGAGCGCAGGCTGCCTCGGCGATGGCCTGGAGAATCCTCGTTCGCTGCTTGTCCTGCACGCCTTGCCGCTCCCTATCCGCTTGATAACGGTCGGAGAGCCTATCTACTTATTATCTACCCCTCGTAGATCTGGCGTGAGTGCTCTGGGGGCGCCATACAGCTCGAGACAGCTCGGCAGATCCACGCCCCCATCCGCGCGCTGCCCGTTCTCGAGCAGGGCGACGATCGTGCGGCCGACCGCCACGGCCGTGCCGTTGAGTGTGTGCAGGGGCTGCGTGCGCTTGTCGGCCCGAACCCGGATGTTCAGGCGTCGAGCCTGGTAGTCGGTGGTGTTCGAGCACGACGTCAGCTCGCGGTAGCGTCCCTGGCTGGGAATCCACGCCTCGCAGTCGTACTTCTTGGCGGCCGAGTTGCCCAGGTCGGTGACAGCGATGTTGACGACCCGGTACGGCAGCTCGAGCTCTCCGAGGATTTGCTCCTCGATCGAGAGGATGCGCTCGTGCTCATCGGCCGACTGCTCGGGCGCGACGAAGCTGAACATCTCGACCTTGTCGAACTGGTGTACACGGATCATGCCGCGCGTGTCCTTGCCGGCCGCGCCGGCCTCGCGCCGGAAGCAAGGCGAGAAGCCTGCATAGCGCAGCGGCAAGCGTTCGCCGTCGAGGATCTCGCTGTCATGCAACGAGGCAAGCGCCACCTCTGAAGTGCCAACCAAGTAGAGGTCGTCATCGGGCAGGCTGTAGATCTGCTGCTCGGTGTCAGGCAAGAAACCCGTGCCATAAAGCGCTCGCTCGCGCACGAGCACCGGCGGGATCACCGGCTCAAAGCCTGCGTCGCGGAGCTTCTCCAGCACCCAGCGCACAAGCGCCAGCTCAAGCATCACCAGATCGCCTTTCAAATAGGCAAAGCGCGTGCCCGACAGGTTGGCAGCGCGATCCATGTCAATCCGCTCGCCAGCCAGCTCCAGATGATCGCGGGGCGTGAAGTCGAGCTGCGTCGGCTCCCCCACCTCGCGCACGAGCTCATCCTCGGGCCCAGGCGCAGCGGATGGATCGGGCAGGTTGGGAAGCGGCGCCAGCGCCCCCTGCAACTCCGACTCCACCTCGCTCAGCTCCTGCTCGAGCGTCTTGGCCTTAGCCGCAACCCCGCGCATAGCCTCAATCTCACGCTCCCGCACGTCAGCGTCAGCAGCAGATCGGATCCGCGAGTTGGCCTCATTCTGCTCAGCCCGCAACCCCTCAAGCTCAGGCAGGAGCCCCCTACGACGCGCGTCGAGCGCAATCACGCGATCAAGCCCATCAGCAGCGTCAGACCCACGGCGCGCCAACGCGCTCCGAACCCGGTCAGGATCCTCACGAATCAACTTCAGATCAAGCATGTAGGGAGCCTACCCGCCCATCACAGCGCGCCTCCGGTCACCGGTACCCGCACTGGGCTAAAGCAGGTCGTGACTTCTGCGCGACCGCCGCGAAGTCGCGGTCGCGCAGAAGGCACGACCTGCGCTACTTAGTCGAGAGCGTGATTTCGGTGTGGGGCACCTTTTCCGCCTGCAGACCGGAGTACTTAGCCAGGAATTCGGCGACCGCATGGGCATTTTCGCCGACGACGACGTTCTCGGGCATGATCGCCCCGGAGAAGCCGCCGTTGCGGATCGCGTAGAGCACCTGCTGCACGTTCTCCTTGCGGAAGTTGAAGTTCGGCCCGTTGGTCTTGATGCGGTTGGAGATGTTCGTGGCCGAACCCTCGGCACCGACAGTAGCGAGCGTGTGGCAACCGGCGCAATGGTCGCTGAACAGCACCGCTCCCTTGTAGTACGGGCTGGTCTTGGCAAGTTTGATGCCCTGTGACCCGCACGCGCCAAGCAGCACGGCACAGGCGAGCAGAGCAATCGTCGTGGCTAGGACCCTCATGCGCCGGAAATATATAGGGCGCAGGACGGCACGGAGCGCCAGCGAGTCATCCGAGGCCGGCATGGAGCGCCGGCCGAGTCATTCAAAACCCGTGAGCCGTGCTCGCTGCTCGCAGCGCGAGGAACACCACCACGAGCGCCGATAGAGCCATCACGCCGATCTCTCTGCGGACGATCGCAGCGACGACCGCGTGCTGCTCTGACTCCGGCAGATCGCCGACTGCCGCGGCATCCTCTAGCCCGCGCTGGTCGAGAATCGTCTGGGCCGACGCGATGCGCAACTGCTCGGCGACGAAGCCAATGGCGAGTGGCAGTAGTGCGTAAAGGTAGAAGAGGTGTTCGCTTGAGTACTTGCCCGCGGCCGCAAGCGAGCCGATCGCGATGGCGAGGGCAAGCACGGAGCCCTGCCCGACGCGCAGTAGCACCCAGAAGCTCGCTACCGAGCGGCTCGCGGAGGTAGGGTCGCTGGGCGTGGCGATGGGGGTTCGATACCAGACGAGTCCGCCCACGATGGCTGCGAGCGCGT
>DATBYJ010000153.1:0-3351 GCA_036513795.1 Solirubrobacteraceae bacterium
CCCGCACCAGGTGCGGGCCTGCCAGGGCCATCGAGCCGCGGCCCTTCACCATCGGCACGAAGTCCGCCAGGCCGGGAATGTATGCGGTGCCGGCCGCGCATGGCCCCATCAGTGCGGCCACCTGCGGGATCACGCCGCTCATCACTACCTCCTCGCGGAACAGATGCCCCGAGCCGGCGAACATCGCACCCGCTGCCTCCTGCACACGCGCACCCGCTGAGTCCAGCAGCCACACAAACGGCATCCGCTTCGTCAGCGCCAACTCGCGCAGGCGCGTGACCTTCAGCTCGCCCGTCATGCCCATCGAGCCGGCCATCACCGTGAAGTCATACGCCGCCACCGCCGTCAGGCGCCCATCGATCTTTCCGTAGCCGGTGATCACACCGTCGGCGGGGGCGTCTACGCCATCCATCGCGCGCTGGGAGAAGTGCGGTTTGCCGTGGATGCCCAGCTCCACGAACGTACCGTCATCGATCAGCAGCGCGATCCGCTCGCGCGCCGTCAGCTTTTCACGCTCGTGCTGGGCCGCGATCTTCTCCTCGCCGCCGCCCAGCCTGATCTTCGCGCGACGGGTTTCGAGATCCTCCACAAGTGGACGCAGAAGGGAAGATTGCACAGAGGACTTGGGCACAGCAGTCATACTAACCTCATCCACAGCTTGTAGGAAGTAAAGAGCCCTACTGCTTACTTTCTGTTCTACAGGTCGAGACCCAGTGCGACCACAAGCGCGGCGTTGAGTCGTCGCAGTGTGAACGGGTCAAGGGAGCCACGACGATGAACGAGACGCTCCTTGGCGACGTTGATAAGCCAATCGCAGTTGGCGACGCTCGGCTCGCGAACGCCATGAGCCTTCGTTAACTCGACCTCGGCGACGTGCCCGCGCACAGTGCTCGTCACCACCACACAGTTGAGACGAGCCAGGACGGGAATCGCCGTTTCGCGTGTGACGACGACGACGGGCCGAACGATGGGACCAAGATCGGCATCCCAGACCTCGCCGCGCGCGATCACAGCATCGCATCGCCGGCCAGAACAGCGGCAGCATCGAGCATCTGTGCCTCCTCTGCGGTGACCGGCGTGTGCATGTAACCCGCACGATAGGAGCCCGCGATCCGCGCCTCACGCAGCTCGACTTCGAGTAGCCCGATGGCGGCACGAACGGCCTCCGCCCGTGATCCAAACGCTCCCTGAGCGACAGCCGCGTCCAGCAAACGCAACTGCTCCTCCGTCAAGCGCACCGCTATCTGTGACATGCGATAAGCATACCACTACGGTATGCGCAGTCAGCGGCCTTTCCACTCTGGCTCGCGCTTCTCGAAGAACGCAGTCACGCCCTCCACGATGTCCTCCGTGGACATCGCCAGCGTGAGCTGCGCGCGCAGGTAGTCCAGGGCGTCGTCCAGCGGCATGTCGAGCTGACGACGCATCGCCTCCTTGCCCAAGCGCATGATCACCGGCGAGCGGCTCGCCAGCTTGCCTGCCCACTCGGCCACCAGCGCATCCAGCTCGCCGTCGGGCACCACACGGTTGACGATGCCGGCGGCGAGCGCCTCCTGCGCACTCCAGCGCTCGCCCAGCAGCAGCAGCTCGTTGGCCTTCTTACGGGGAACGTTGCGGTAGATCAGCGCCATGATCATGAACGGGAACGTGCCGATGTTGATCTCCGGCGTGCCGAAGCTCGCCTCTTCTGAAGCGACGATCAAATCGCACGCGAGCGCGATCCCCAACGCCCCCGCGAGCACGTGACCACGGGCGACGCACAAGGTCGGCTTGCCCAACTCACCGATCAGCTTGAACAGGCCCACGAAGCGCTCCGAGCCGAAGTGCTTTTCGACCAGTGGCGCCTCGGCACCGAAGCCTCCCAGGTTGGCGCCCGAGGAGAACGTCTTCTCGTGTGATGAGGTCAACACGACGCAGCGCACTGCGTCGTCGTCACGAGCGCGTTCGAATGCCGCGGTTAGACCGCCCAAAAGCTCCGGCGAGAGCGCGTTGCGCGTGTCGGGGTCGTTGAGCGTGATCGTCGCGATGCCTCTGCTCGCGACGTCATACAGGACCTTGTCCGTGGCTAGCGTCTCGCTGAGCATAGGCGCATCCTATCCCGATCAGCGCCTCCGCGGAAAGTAAGGAGCGCTACTGTTTACTTTGCCCAGCCGCCATTCGCCAACGAGGAAACGAGGAGACCACCCATGGCCGCCACCGCCGAGAGCGTCCGCAAGCCCGACTTCCAGGCCGCACGCAAGCACTTCATCTTCAGCGACGAGCATGAACAGCTGCGCGAGTCGATCCGCAACTTCGCCACCAAAGAGCTCGCCCCCCACGCTGAGGAGTGGGAGGAGACGACGTTTCCCGACTCGGTGTTCGCGCGGATGGGCGAGTTGGGCTTCCTCGGCCTGGACAAGCCCGAGCAGTACGGCGGGCAGGGCGGGGACTACTACACGGCGCTGGTGCTGGCGGAGGAGATCACCAACGCCAACTCGGGTGGACTGGCGATGGGATTGGCGGTACACACCGACATGGCGATGCCGCCGATCCTCGCGTTCGGCTCAGAGGAGCAGAAGCAAGAGTGGGTGGTGCCGGCGATCAAGGGCGAGAAGATCCTGTGCCTGGGCATCACCGAGCCCGACGCCGGCTCAGACGTGAAAGGGATCAAGACGCGCGCGGTCAAGGACGGCGATGACTACATCATCAACGGCTCCAAGACTTACATCACCAACGGCCACCGTGCCGATGTGATCGTGCTCGTGACGAAGACCGACCCAGACTCAGGCTATGACGGCTTCACGCTGTTCCTCGTCCCCATGGACGCCCCTGGCGTGATCCGCGAGAAGCGGCTGGAGAAGCTGGGGATGCACGCCTCGGACACGGCGCTGCTCGCGTTCCAGGACGTGCGCGTCCCCGACACCGCCGTGCTCGGCCAGGTGGGCAAGGGCTTCTATCACATCATGTGGGAGCTCCAGGGCGAGCGCCTGATCGGCGCCGCCGGCATGGTGGCAGGCGCGCAGAAGTGCTTCGAACGCACGCTCCAGTACGCGCACGAGCGCAAGGCGTTCGGCCGCGAAATCGGCAAGTTCCAGGTGATCCGCCACAAGTTCGCCGAGATGGCCACGAAAATCGAGTCGGCGCGGCAGATGGTCTACGTCACGGCCTGGCGCTTCAACAACGGCGAGTACCCCGTGCGCGAGATCTCGATGTCCAAGCTGCACGCCTCGCGCGTGCTCTGCGAAGTGGCAGACGAATGCATCCAGATACACGGCGGCGCTGGCTACATGAAGGAGTACGGCATCGAGCGCGTGTGGCGCGACGCGCGCCTGAACCGCATCGGCGCGGGTACGGACGAGATCATGCTCGACG
>DATBYJ010000154.1:0-3584 GCA_036513795.1 Solirubrobacteraceae bacterium
TGGGCGGGCGCTGTGGGAGGAGCGTAACTGGCGCTTGGAGACGATCGATCACCTTGCGGATGCCCAGGCACGCGGCTCGCTGGCGCTGGTGGAGCGCGTCGAGCGCGAGCTGTACTGGCTGTTCTGCGCTCCCAGGCGTGCGGGCGCACGCGTGTTGGTGGCGGACGAGCACGAGGATGCGGCCGCGCTTGCGGCTGGGAGTCGCGCGCTCAGCGAGCTGCATGAGCTGGCTCGCGTGGCGCCGGAGCTGGCACCTGCGGCTGCTGAGGAGCTCGCGAGCTCGCTGGCGGGTGTGGAGATCGATAGTGGCGAGGGGTTGCTCGCGGGTGCGGTGGCGGTGCTCGACCCGTTGGCCCTACGGGCAAGACGAGTCAGGGCGGTGTTCGTGTGCGGCCTGCAGGAGGGCGTCTTCCCGGCGCGCGCGCGTCCGCAGCCGTTCCTGGCGGAGGAGGAGCGACGGCGGCTGGCGGAGGTCTCGGGGCTGAGGCTGGGTGAGCAGACTGACGCGCTTGCGGCGGAGCGCTATCTGCTGTATGCCGCCGTCTCGCGTCCGCAGGAGCAGCTGTTCCTCAGCTGGCACGTGGCCGACGACGACGGCCAGGCGAGCTCGCGCTCGCTGTTTGTGGACGACGTGTGCGACCTGTTTGACGAGGGTCTCTTGCAGCGGCGGGCTCGCAGATCGTTGGGGGCAGTGGATGGCCTGCCCGCGGATGGCTCACGCGGCGGGTCCCCAGCGGTTGACCGCCGGGGACTCCCAGCGGTTGACCGCCGGCTGCATGACGAGCGGCTGCTGGCGCGCTTGCGCGAGCGCCCCTGGTCGGCTTCGTCGCTCGAGCGGTGGATCGGTTGCCCGACGGCGTGGTTTGTGGAGCGAATGCTGAACCCGGGAGCGTTGGAGCCCGATCCGGAGCCGCTTGCCCGCGGTGGCCTCGCGCATGCGGCGCTGCGGGACACCCTGGCTGGGCTACGCCAGGAGGACGGCAGCGCGCGTCTGACGCTCGCCAACCTCGCTCGGGCGCGGGAGCTGCTGGCGTTGGCGCTGGCGAACAACGAAGGCGAGTACCCGCTGTCGGTGGCGCCGGAGCGGAGCATGGCTGTAAGGCGCCGTCTGCAGTCGGACTTGGAGCGCTACCTGGAGCATGCTGCTGCCGCGGACAGTCCGCTGGAGCCGACTGCGCTGGAGCTCGGCTTTGGCTTTACAGAGGCGGACGAGCACGGCCAGGTGGACGACCTGCCGGCGCTCGACCTGGGCGGCGGAATGCGGCTGCGGGGGCGGATCGACCGTGTCGATGAGAGCGCGAGCGGGGATGCGGTCGTATACGACTACAAGGGCAGCCGTGCGCCCGCGGGCGCACGCTGGATCAAGGACGGCAAGCTGCAGGTGGCGCTTTACATGCGCGCGGTCGAGGAGCTGCTCGGCCGGCGGGTTGTGGGCGGTTTTTACCAGCCGCTGTCGGGCCAGGATCTGCGTGCGCGAGGGGTACTTGACGGGGATGCCGGGATCGAGCTCGACTGCGTGGCACCGGATGTTTATGAGCGCACGGAGCTACACGAACTGCTCGAGCAGGCGATCGCGGCGGCGCGCGGGGTCGCGCAGGAGGCCGCCCGGGGAGAGTTGCAGGCGCGGCCGCAAAGCTGCGCCTTCCGCGGTGGCTGTATGTATCCGACTATCTGCCGGTGTGAGCGATGACGGTGGTGTTGACCGACGAGCAGGACCACGCGGTCGCTCGTCGCTCTGAGCCGATTTTGCTGTCTGCGGCGGCGGGCAGCGGCAAGACTTCGGTGCTGGTGGAGCGGTTCGTGGCGGCGGTGCGCGAGGACGGGATCGCGCCAGGGAAGATCCTTGCGATCACGTTCACCGAGCGCGCTGCCGGCGAGCTGCGCGCGCGGGTGCGGGCAAGGCTGTTGGCGCTGGGCGATCGCGAGGCGGCGCGCGATACGGAGGCTGCGTTCGTGGGTACCTTCCACGGCTTCTGCGCGCGGTTGCTGCGCGCACATCCGTTGGCGGCAGGTCTCGATCCGGACTTCGCGATCATCGACGAGGGCCTCGCTGGGCGCCTGCGTGAGCTGGCATTCAGAGCAGCGCTGCGGAAGTTTCTTGCCGGTGAGCGCCCGGCGGAGGTGGACATGCTTGCGGCATACGGCGTCGACCGGGTGCGCACGATGGTGGAGCAGATCTACGGCGAGCTGCGTAGCCAGGGACAGCGTCAGCCCACCCTGCCGGTGCCGCGGGCGCAGGAGGATGCGGTGGCGACGTGCGCGCTGCTGGACGAGCTGCTGACAGGCTATGGCGCGGCGTACGAAGAGCTCAAGCGCGGTCGTGGCGCGGTGGACTTCGACGACTTGGAGCTGCTCGCGCGCCAGCTGCTGCGCGAGCACGAGAACGTGCGCGCGGCATGGTCGGAGCGCTTCGAGCTGTTGATGGTGGACGAGTTCCAGGACACCAACGCGCGCCAGCTTGGCATCCTCGAAGCGTTGGATCGCGGCAACCTGTTCACGGTTGGGGATGAGCTGCAGTCGATCTACGGCTTCAGGCACGCGGACGTGCGCCTGTTCCGGGAGCGGCGGGCAATGCTGGAGGAGCACGGCGCCAGCATGTTGCTGACGCGCAACTTCCGTAGTCGCGCGCCGCTGCTGGACGTGGTCAACGCAGTGTTTGCCGAGCGCTTCTCCCTATACACGCCACTGGTAGCGGGTCGTGTCGATGACCCGGGTGAGCCAGAGGTAGAGCTCTTGCTGACGAACGTCCGCGGCTGGGATGAGCGGCCCGAGCTCGCCGAGGCGATCGCGGCGGGTCTGCCCGAGACACAGCTCTGGCGCCAGGCGGAGGCACGGCTGTTGGCGCAGCGGGTGGCCGAGCTGGTGGACCAAGGTGACGCGCGCGCAGGTGATGTGGTGGTGCTGCTACGGGCGTCCGGAGACCTGGAGGTGTTCGAGCGCGCTCTACAGCTGGAGGGGCTGAAAACGCTGGCGGCGGTCGGTGCTTTCTGGGGGCATCAGCAGATCGGCGACCTGCTCTCCTACCTGCGCGCGCTCGCCAACCCGCTTGACGAGCGCGCGCTCTACTCCACGCTCGCCTCCCCGCTCGGCGGCTGCTCGCGCGACTGTCTGGCGCTGCTCGGGAACGCTGCGCGCGCGGAGCGAAGGAGTGTTTGGGAGACGGCGCTCGCCGCCGTTGCCGGTGGCGAGCACGGTGTGGCGCTCGGGCTCGCTGAGAATGATCATGCCGCGCTCGCGTCATGCTGTGCCCGTCTTCAGGCCGAGCGCGAGCAGGTGCCGCTGCGAACGCTCTCAGCGCTGATCGAGCGGGCGATCGACGCGAGCGGCTACCGCGAGCACGTGCTCGAGCTCGACTGGCCCGAGCGGCGGCTGGCCAACGTCCACAAGCTGCTGCGCCTGGCGCGGAGGTTCGAAGCGAGGGAAGGTCGCGATCTGCGGGCCTTCGTGGATCACGTCGAGTACCTCAAACAGGCCGAGGCGATCGAGCCCGAGGCGCCCGTCGAAGGCGTCGAGCCCGACGCGGTGCGCCTGATGACGGTGCACGCCGCGAAGGGCCTGGAGTTCCCGGTCGTATGCGTGGCCGA
>DATBYJ010000155.1:0-2799 GCA_036513795.1 Solirubrobacteraceae bacterium
TGGGGTCAAGCGCGGTATACATTAGATCAACAATGAGATTGAGCACAATAATTATCAGTGTGAACACCACTGTGATCCCAAGTACGACGGGGATGTCTCCATTCACCGTCGCGCTCACCAGCGCTGAGCCTAACCCGGGTATTGCAAACACCTGCTCGACAAACACCGTTCCCAGGAGGAGTGCGATAGCGACCAATCCCCCGATAGTCACGATCACGCTCCCGGCGCTTTTCAGCGCCAGTCTAAAGTAGATATCCCGCCTCGGGAGCCCGTTAGCCCACGCCATTCGAACGTGCTCGCTCGCCAGGGCATCGATCATCGCCTCGCGCGTTTGCTTCGCAACCAGCGCAACGCTGCTCATTGTGAGCGCTGCTATCGGCAGAACCAGTGACCGCGCCCACTCGGCCGGCGACTGCGAGAACGATACATATCCTATCGCAGGAAGCACGTGAAGCTTGACCGCAAACACCGTGATGAGCAGCGCCCCCAGCCAAAAGCCCGGCAACGCGTATGCCACAAGCGTCACACCGTCTACAGCTCGTCCAAGAAAGCCTCCTCTGACTGCGCTCAAGACCCCCAGACCGACTCCCACTCCCAGGAACGCTATCACCGAGCCGACGACGAGCGACAGCGTCACGGGCAAGCCAGATACGATGGTTTGCAAGACCGGCTCGTGAGTGACCCATCCTGTCCCTAGGTCACCCCTTACGGCGTGGCTGAGCCAGTCCCAGTACTGTACGTAAACGGGGCGGTCAAGACCAAGTTGGCGACGCAGCTGACGAATCTCCTGAGTCGTCCCAGCAGTTGGGAGGAGCTTCCGGACTAAGTTGTCCGGCTCAGCTGACACAAAGACGAACGTCAATGCCGAAACAAGGATTACGAGCGGGACGGCCGTCGCCAACCGCCGTAATAGGACCCTGAGCATCGGGATTCCCCTTATTGTTGCCTGTCTGGCCGCGGCGTCCGGCGAGCTCCGCCATTGCCGCACCAACCTCTTGCTCGCACAACGGCCACACCCTGATTCATACAGCGCGACTCTTCTGACGGAAGGAGCGCTCCGAAACGTATCGGCCCATCCGCTCTACAGTCGGCTGGCATCACCAGTTGCCGCCCTTTCGAGTGCACCCCGACACGCCCAGGCGCTAGGAAGGCTTGATCTCCGCGAGGCTTATGTAACCGCGGTCCACACTGGCGCTCACTCCCGTGACGGTCGGAGAGTACACGGTGATGAGGTCTTGCTTGGCTACGGGCACTGCGTATGCATCCTTCACAAGAAAGGTCATCATTTGCTGCCAATAGACGTCAGGATTGGAGCTTGCTTGCGCCGCGTTATAGAGTGCCTCCAGGGTGGGATCGCTCCAGCCATGCTGATCGAGCAATCCGCCGAGCTTCCAGTAGGTGATGTAATAGAGCGTCATCGGCGCCAAGACGCACGCATTGCAACTAAACACAGCGAACTTCCCGGTTGTCAGCGAAGCCGGATTGGTGTTGATGGTCGCCGAGACTCCGACCTTTGCCCAGTCTGCGGCTACCGCCTGCGCGAGATCAACTGATTGCTGATCGTTGAGCCCGGTCATCACCGATACGCGGAAACCGTGCGGGTACCCGGCTGCAGCAAGGAGGGCCTTAGCCTTTGCCGGATCATACGAGTAATAGTTCTGAAGGCTAGGCACCCAGCCACCCGCTAACGGCTGCTCCGAGGTGGGCGCGCCATACTTACCAAAGAACGCGCGCGTGATCGCTTGACGATCGATCGCGTAGCTGAGCGCCTGTCGAACCTTAGTGCTCGCCAGCGGCTTCACGAGCTTCCCTTCGAGGTCTGCAAAATAGACCGTGTACATGGAGCCCGGGGCTGCAAGTACACGCAGGCCCTGCGCGAGCGCCGTCGCCGCTGTCGATATATCGGCCTCGTCCTCGGCGACTTGGATTTGACCATTGGAAAGTGCTGCTAGCCGCGACGATGCAGACGGTACGTACTTGACGACAATCTGCTTCCAGTAGATTGCTGACTTGTCATAGTAGTACTTGTTCGGCACGAAGGTATATTCGGAGCCAGGGACTGACGCGGCAGAATCGATCACGTAGGGGCCCGCGCCGTCGCTATGAGTGTTGAGGCTGCTCGCGTGTTGCAGCGCGGACGGAGCGGCCACGCTTCCCCAGGTGTTGAGACCATCAGAGAGGTTCCCCGGCATATCCGAGATAGGCCTCGTGAGGGTGATCAGCACGTCCCACTCGCCGCTCGTGGTAATCGATTTGACTGGAATGTCGAGCTGGCCAAGCGCCGGCCCCCCCGCCTTTAGGAAATACGCCAGCCAAGTCTTTACCGCCGGCGCCGTCACAAGTGACCCATCCGAAAACCGAGCATTGTGCCGCAACGTGAACTCGAAACGCGTGAGCGCCGGAGCGCCTGGAGCCGCCGGAAGGTACCGCCACGATGTCGCGAGCCCAGGGCCGAACGAGCCATCCGGATTTGTGTAGATAATCGGCTCGTACGCCAGCCCTAGGACGTTCGTCCCAACGAGGCAGCAGTTGAGGGCAGGATCCATGCTGTTGGTCCCGTCGCCAATCTGCAAAGGGGTGGCAAACGTCAGCACCCTGCTCGCGCTGGGAGAGCCCGAGCTTGAGCCGCATCCCGCGATGACGAAGGCGACGGCAACGGTAGGCGCGACCACCACGAGACGGCGTATCCATAGCCGCCCCCTCATGATCAGCTTCTGCCCACGCGAGTCCTGACCGAATGTAGCCGACTCGGTCGTCCTCTTGGTGCTCATTTGGCGCTCATCCTCTCTTGCCTCGAAT
>DATBYJ010000156.1:0-27030 GCA_036513795.1 Solirubrobacteraceae bacterium
GGTCTGCAGACCGACCGCGGCGCACAACAACAGCCTGTGAGCGCTGACCTGCACCAATCCGACGCTACGCATGCAACGCGGCTGCCGCCGAGCGCCCCGCTGCCCATAGCCGCCCAGACGCTCGCCGTGTGGCGAGATCCACATCGATACCTCACTTGGTGTCGCAACCGGTACGGCCCCCGATTCACGGTCCGCACCATCGGACTGCCACCACTCGTTTTCATGTCAGACCCAAGCGACATCATGGCGATCGTCCGAGCGCCCGCCGACATCCTTCACCCAGGGGCGGGCGCCGCCGTCATTGCCCCCCTCGTAGGGGAGCACTCCTTCATGCTCTCAGAGGAGGACAACCATCTAGAAGGCCGTCGCGCAATCCTGCCAGCCTTCCAGCACAGACGTGTCCAAGCACACTCCGAAATGATCAACGGCATCGTCACACAAGCGGTCGCTCTGTGGCCCCGCGACCGACCTGTCGCAATTCACCCCTATCTGCGCGCACTAAGCCTCAAGATCATTCTGCGGACCATCTTCGGCCAAGAGAATGCGCACCAAGTCGAGCTTCACTCCCGACTCCTACGGATGCTGACCATCACAGCAAGCCTCACACTGCAAGAGGGACAACTAAGACCAATCCCCCCGTGGCGCCGTCTATGGGCAGGATTCCTATCTGAGCGCGCGGCTGTCCACAAGCTAGTTGACGAGCTCATCAGCGAGGAAGCACACGCGCCGGCCCGCGAAAGCGGCCTCCTAACGATACTCCTCGAGGGCACAGCATCATCTGAGGATCAGGACGCCGATCAGAGGCAGATACGCGACGACTTGATGTCGGTAATCCTCGCCGGGCACGAGACCACCGCCGCACAGCTCGCGTGGGCGTTCCAGCTGCTCGCCCACCACCCAGCCACAAGCGCGCGTCTTGTTGCCAGTCTCGAAAACGGCGAGGACAGCTACCTCACCGCCACAGTGCAAGAGGTGCTCCGCCACCGGCCTGTGTTCCTGTTCACCATCCCGCGGGTCGTGAATGCCCCGTTCGAGATGGCCGGGCGCACGTTCAACCCTCCCGTACACCTAATGGGCTGCATCTACCTCATGCAGCACGACCCTGCCGTGTACGAGCACCCACACCGCTTCACGCCCGAGCGGTTCCTCGGGACCGAGCCACCGCCAGAGCTCTGGATGCCGTGGGGAGGAGGCCGCAAGCGCTGTCCCGGACACCACCTCGCCGTACTCGAGATGCAAATCGTCCTCAGAACCGTGCTCTCCGAGCTGGACGTGCTGCCCGTCGCTGACCAAATCGAGACGGCCCGATGGCGCAGCGTGATCGTCACACCTGGCCGCGGGTCACGCATTGTCCTTAGGAGTCGTGCAGTCGCGGAACTCCCCCGCAAGATCCGTATCGAGGGATCGTTCGCGCCTTGACCTCTTATAACTAAATGTTTCTATTGAGACCTCAACGTTTCCATTTATTTATCAGGCGATTTTCGACAGATCGAAGCGCATGAGCAGGCATGATGGCGCCCGATGACGCATTGGAACCAGCCGCGACCACGCAACCGAGGAGATGACCGGCGTGCCGTGCGCCGTGACACGGACCGTATCGGTGGCGCGCTCGCCACCGGCGACGTCGGCTCAGCTGGGCCAGCAGCAGGAGTTCCTCACTTTCCCCCTGCTGCTGGCCCAAATGCGTCAGATGGGTCCGCCGCCACCGACTTTCCGTGGCCAACAGGGGGGACATCGCAGTGAGCGCACGAGCAGGGGAGATCACGGTCGCCGACGACCAGGATTTGCAGGCTATGGGAAGTCACCTACTCTCGTGTGACCGCGACCAGGCCGCTGTTGCGCTGACATCGGTAGGCACAGGACAGCCAGTGCTCGCGCCCGACAAGGTACGCGCGATCGTGGGCAATGCCCGAATCTATTTGGTATCGGCGGCGGACGTGCTTCTCGATCTGGAAGGGGTACTCGGTCCGAACCTCGCGCTACCGGCTGGTGCTGCGCGTATTTGGTGGCCGGAGCTGACCGTGGCAAGTAATCCGTTGGAGCACCCTGTGGTTCTCCATCTGGAGGACGAGCCGGAAGCGGACATGCTTGTGGAGTTCGCTCGTTGCTTTGAGTTGACCCGTCCAGTCGTCCGTCGTGAGATCAAACTCATAGAAGATGCCCGAGGACTGCTCGAACTAGAACTGGAACAGGCACACGAGCAGCAGCGAAGGATCGACCAGCTTCTGCAAGACACGCAAGTCGAGAGACACGAGCAAGCGGTACGCGCTGAGCTAGCCGAGTCGGGTCTGGAGACCGTAACGGCAGAGCTCAATGCGCTGAGAAGCTCGATAAGCAGCGCGCCAGAAAGAGGTACAAGGCGAGATGACGAGCGCGACTGAGCCGAACGCGACACTCGTCACGAGCACGCCGGGCGAGATGCGACGTGTGGCTGCCCAGCTAGTTGGAGTGCCGATCCCCTTGGTTGTCTTGTGTGCCAATGGAGTGTATCCGCTGAACTTGCACGAGTTCTCATGCGGGTACCCACTCGTTATCTATGTATATCCGGGGAGTGAAGCCTCGCCGGAAGGCGGGGGCGATACCGCGCTGATGGATGCCGTGCAGCACCGCGCGTTTCGCGAGCGCCAGAGCGATCTCGAAGCGCGCGGGTATCGCACCATCGGGGTAAGCAGCCAGGCTGCGCACGCGCAAAGGCGCGCGATGCTCAAGGGGCGCCTCAACCACAGGCTGCTGAGTGATCCGCGGCTGGAGCTAGCAGAGCTACTGCAGCTCCCAACATTCACTGATGAAAGGGTACGGCTGTATCGCCGGCTCACCCTCATCGTTCACGATGGGCACATCGTCAAGGTGTTCTTCCCTGTGGGCAGCGCGGGACGGAGCGCCGCTCAGGCGGTAGCGTGGATGACACTCCAGGGGATCAGCTAGATGGCTGCCGATGAGGATGCTGCACCGAGAGTGTCGCAGGTAACGCTCGGCCCCGACATACCCGAGCGGGATGAGATCCTGCGCCGCTTCGGGCGCAACCTTAAGGCCCGCCGGGTCGCGGCCAGGCTAACTCAACGCACGCTGTCGGAGCGTTGTTTTCTGTCGTGTGAACAGATATCGCGTCTCGAGCGCGGGCAGGTAGCGCCGAGCCTCCTCGTTCTGCTGATGCTGCGCGACACCCTTGGAGCATCGCTCGGTCAGCTAACGGAGGGAGTAGGGACCCCTACACGACAGGTGAGTTGCTTGTCGGTGCGTCAGCTGATTGAGGGCAACCCGGGCATCAGTACCGAGGAGATCGCGCAATCGCTCGGTCTTCAATTCTGGTATGTCTTCCAGAATGCTCGGCACATGTTTTCGCTCGGCCAAATTCGCGGCCGTAGCCGCAGTTGGCAGCTGCCGCCCGGGGTGAATGGCCGCGCTACGGAGCGCTGATGAGTAATCCCGCTGTTCGTCGAGGTAGGTGGTTGGTGCAGCCCGTACTGGTCGCTAGTCGGTCTCACGGACGCCGACTCATCGAGCGCAGCCCGGGGATCAACATCACGGCTATCGGAGGGGAGCTCTCAAACGTCTGTATAGAAAGGTCTCCCAGAACGTGCGCTGCTTGCACCCGTGTGGGTAGGTCTGCTGGTGCGCCAAGGGGTGGCAGCTTGCATTGGGTGCGACGCCTGTCTAAAAGGCGCAGTGTCGCGCACCCTGACGGCGGAGGAGTCGGCCACCGTGACTGCGCTTGAGAGAGATACGGTCAGCGTTGTAATTGGTCGGTTTGAGCCAATCATCGGAGAGGGTCTAACCCATGTGCTTGAGGCAGACCGAGACCTTCGCATGTTAGGGAATAAAGTGGAGGTCGGCGAGCTTGAGCGGGTCGTCGCGCAGCACTCTCCGTGCGTCGCGATTGTAAGCGAGGCGATCGACTATGTCTTACTGATGCGTATCAAAGCCAGCGAGATGACCACAGCGGTCCTGGTCTTTGCGCGCGAACCGGCACCTCTGTTCGGGACGATGCTCCTCGCCGCCGGTGCATCATGTTTATCTCAAGCCGCAAGCGGTCCAGATGTCCGCGAGGCCGTTCGCCGCGCGGCCCGCGGCAAGCCGACGTGCCTGCGCACCGACGGCAAGCTGGCCGAGCGGTATCCAGGGAACCCACGACTCCTTACCACTCGTGAGAAGCAGGTACTGGACCTCGTGGCCGACGGCCTCACCAACCCAGAGATCGCCGCGATACTCCACATCAGCTCCGGAACGGTACGCACGCACGTAAAGAGAATCTTCCGCAAGCTGCAAGTCCAAAGCCGACGGGAACTCCGCATGCCGGCTGGCAGTAGAAGCCGCAGTTAGCTAAAAGGACTTACGGTCGGACATTATCGTCATCTCCCGAAACAACTAAAAGATACGCCACTTTGGAGGATAGGCGGGCCGGGATCCATCGAGTACGGTGATCGCCACTGTTCAATTGACCAGGACTCGACGCCGCAAGCTAGAGGGTCCGCCGATCGGGGGTTGCGACAATGAGTTCCGCCGTGCGACGCTTCGCCGCGTGCCAAAGCCTGTGTATAGCACTGACGTGGTGCTCAGTAAGCGCGTCACAGGCATCGGTTCTCCCTGACGGATCCAGCTCGAACCCGATCGCCGCCGCGCTCGTGGTGCCCGACGTACAACTGTTGGATGAAGGCCAGCAGCTGGGCACAGTCGAAGAAGCGTTGCGCGACAGCCCAGAAGCGGTCGCGGCACGGAGCGCATCCCGCACAAGGTTCGAGCGTCTCGGCCTTCAACAGGCAG
Source organism: Solirubrobacteraceae bacterium (assembly GCA_036513795.1). Classification (GTDB taxonomy): domain Bacteria; phylum Actinomycetota; class Thermoleophilia; order Solirubrobacterales; family Solirubrobacteraceae; genus Palsa-744. The sequence continues at coordinate 4,762 of DATBYJ010000156.1, forward strand.
CCGAGGCTGCCAAGGCAGCCTTCCCCGAACTCATGAGCGAACCCGCCGGCGGCCCACCGCGACTTCCGGGCGGGCAGAAGATCATCGACTTCAAGGCCGCCAATATCGCCCAGGTCGCATTGGGCGCACACGACGTCGGCCTGATCGAGTCCAGCGCTCCAATGGCACGTCGAACCGCTGGCGGGTCCTGGCAGCCGATCGCCCTCAATCTCCGAGCGACCGGGAACGCATTCACGGCCAGTGACCCGCTCGTCAATGTTCGACTACCGACACGCCTCAGTGAAGGTGCCCGCATTGCCGACGTCTCGCTTACGCCCGTCACCAAGGCTGGCGTGCCGCTGGCGGGATCTGACGGGCAAAGCAACGGTGCGACCGTGTTCTTCAGCAACACCGGCCAGGACTCCGACACCATCCTCAAGCCCTCGCCGCGAGGTCTCGCCGTAAACACGCTCGTGCGGAGCATCGCCAGCCCCGAGCGCTTCTACTTCCGTATTGGTCTGCCCGCTGGGGCGCATCTCGTGAAGGGTGCGCAGGGCACAGGTGGCGCACGAGTCGTCAAGGAAGGCTCGACGATCGGCATCATCCCAGCGCCCGAGGCAATGGATGCCGCGGGAACGGCCGTGCCCGTTTCGATGGGGGTATCAACCGACACGCTCGTGGTGTCCGTCAATCACAGGTCCGGCAGCTACCGCTACCCGATCGTCGTCGACCCCGAATACGTAGCCCTCACCGAAGGCTTGGTCGCGGGCAACTGGCACTTCTACCAGGCCGGCGGCTACAGCACAGAAGTCGCCCGCAGCCTCGTCATGACCCACACCGGCTCGTTCGGCACCGGCGACTACGGCTTCTGGAAGATGCAAACGCAGGGCTACACCAAAATCTACGCGGTCAGCGGGGGGATCGGTCTCAACCCGCGCTACACCCATGGATTCGGCGAATCATTCATCTACTCGTATATGTCGGCGTGGCTCGAACTCGCCGGACCGAAAGAACGCCACCAGCTCGACGTCGGCAACCCGCCGAACCCGCCGCTGGAAAGCGCCACCCTCTGCGCGAACACGGGATGCTCCGCCGAAGGCGTCGAAGCGAACAACTCAGCAGGCTTCGAGCTGACCACGGTCGAACCTGGCAGCGCGACGTTCGGTGGCTCGATCGAACCGACCGTCTACATCGCACAAGAAAACTCGAAGTCCAGCCAGGCGCATAGCAACACCAACTACCCGGAAATCGAAACCGTCAGCGAAGGCAAACCCGTCAAATACGTCAACGCGCTGTACCGCGACAGCGTCTGGTTTGGGCCTCACAGCGGCGCGGTGGAAATCTACAGCTCCGACGGTGGCCTCGGTGTCTCAGAAATGGCGATCGAACTCAACCAGGGCCGCGGCTGGGAAACCGAAAGCACACAGCTCTTCGGTCGCACGGAATACCTCAAAACGCCGAGCTGCATCGGGGTGCAGTGCGACGAATCGCAGACCCGGGTGTTCACGTACGAAGAACTGAGGGGCAACACCGCCGACCGCCTGCCGGAAGGCGAATATGAACTCCGCTCCGTGGCGCATAGCGCCATGCCCGGCAGCGGATCATCCGAACACGAACTCGGCGAGGACCACGGCGTCAAAGTCGACGCAACCCCGCCACATGGCATCAAAACGACCGGGCTCACCAGCGTCGAGAAGAAAACCGAACGAGAAGGAAAAGTCGAAGAACACGCCGTCTTCCAGCTCGGCGAAACCGAGGCGCACGTCAAGGTCGAAGCAACGGACGGAGAAGGCACAACGCCCAGCTCGGGAATCCGCTCCCTCGCACTCGGTGTCAACGGCAAAGAAATCGGCACTGCCGGCGGCTCGTGCACGCGCGGCCCCTGCACCGCCACCCACGAATTCGCGATCAATGGCGCCGAACTCGGTGTCGGCAACTACACCCTTACGGTCGTCGCAACCGACAACGCCGGGAACGTCGCCACGAGTTCCTACAAACTGGCTGTCTACCACGCCTCACCGGTCGCCATGGGGCCCGGTTCGGTCAATCCCGAGTCGGGGGACTTCGCGCTGGAATCGACGGACGTCAACCTCAGTGGCGGACTCGGGCCGCTCACGATCTCCCGCCACTACGACTCGCGAAACCTCACCGAGGGTGGACCAGGGCCCCTTGGCCCGCAGTGGGAGATCGGTCTCGGCAGCCTCGCTGAACTCGAAGTGCTGCCCGACGGCAGCGTGATGGTCATCGGCCCTGAAGGCCTCACCCACTTCGCCACCAAGGAAGGCGGAGGCTTCGAAGCGCCCGAAGGGGACACCAACCTCACGCTCGAATACGAACCGAAAAAGCCGGCGTACCTTGTCGGCGACCCCACCCAGGGCACCACCACCGAATTCACGCTCCCCAAAGGCGCACCGAACTGGCTGCCGACCGTCTCCGAAGGTCCCGTCGCGACCGACAAGACCACCGACGAATACCGCACCGTCGAAGTGCCCGGCGCCACAACGATCGTCCAGCCAACGCTCGAGCTCGCGCCGCACCCCACGGCAACATGCGGCCACGAACAGCTCGAAAAACTCGAAATCGTCGCGAAGGGCTGCCGCGCGCTGAAATTCGTCTACGACGAAAAAGAAACGACCGCCAAAGGCGAAGCAAAAACCGAATGGGGCGAATACAAGAACCGCCTCAAGGAAGTCATCGCCATCGCCTACAGCCCAGCCACCAAGGCGATGACCAAAACGGCGGTCGCCGCCTACGAATACGACGCGAAAGGCCGCCTGCGGGCCGAGTGGGACCCCCAGATCTCCCCTGCGCTGCGCACCACCTACGGGTACGACAGCGAAGGCCACGTCACGGCCCTCACACCCCCCGGGCAGCAGAGCTGGATGTTCACCTACGGCCGGACGGCAGAAGACCCGAGCGCCGGCCGCCTGCTCAAGGTCTACCGCACCCCAGCATCGACGCCGCTGTGGAAAGGCGAACCGCCGAAACCAGGCACCGAAGCACCCAAAGTCACCGGGTCGCCGATGATGGTGGGCGTCACACTCGCCACGAGCCACGGCACCTGGACCGGCGAACCGCAGACCTACGCCTTCCAATGGGAAGACTGCAACACCGAAGGCAAAGAATGCACCCCGATCGTCGGTGCGGTCAACGCCAACTACAAGCTCACCCAAAGTGATGTCGGGCACACCCTGGTTGCGCGCGTCACCGCCATCAACGGTGGCGGCGCCGTCTCAAACGTCAGCGTCGCGACAGGACCGACCGTTGCCGTTGAAGTCGCCGAATTCCCGGTGGCGGCAGGTACCGACCCGTACGGCATTACGAGCGGTCCCGACGGAAACATCTGGTACGCCGACGTCTACGCCAGAAAAGTCGGGAAGGTTACGCCGAGCGGCACCAACACTGAATACACGCTGCCCGAAACGGGATCGATCGGCGGCTTCGGCATCGCCGCAGGCAGCGATGGCAACCTTTGGTTCTCCGACCTTGGCGCTCAGAAGATCGCGAAGATCACGACGTCCGGTACGACGACTGAGTACACGCTGCCCACCAAAGAAGTCGACGGCCCATACGGGATCACGCACGGCCCCGACGGGAACGTGTGGTTCACCGAGGTCGCGACGAGCAAGATCGGCAAGATCACGCCCTCCGGCACGATCACCGAATACGCGCTCCCGGCCGGAAGCCAGCCAGAGGCGATCACGACCGGCCCAGACGGAAACCTCTGGTACGTGACCGTCGGCACGAGCAAGATCGGGAAGATCACGCCCTCCGGCGTCATCACCGAATACGCTCTCCCGGCCAAAAGCGACCCCTCGGGGATCACAACCGGACCGGACGGGAACGTCTGGTACACCGAGGCGAACACAAGCAAGATCGGCAAGATCACCCCGAGCGGCACGATCACGGAATATCCCGTACCGGGAGCCGTGCCCGGCGACATCACCCCAGGGCCCGAAGGGAACCTCTGGTACACAAACGGGGACTTCAGCCGGATTGGACTGATCACCACCTCGGGCACCGTCTCCGAATACCAGCTGCCCGCAGAAGGCAGACCCAACGCGATCACCAAAGGCCCCGAAGGCAACATGTGGTACACCGACGAGGGCTCCAACAAGATCGGACGAATCACCACTAAACCAACGATCAAAGAAGGCGAAGCGCTGGCATCACAGCCCGGCGCGACGATCGAGTACGGCGTGCCGCTCGAGGGAACAGAAGCGCCAGACCAGCTCGGCACCAGCAAAGAAACCGGCAAACCCGAACCGGAACGTTGGGCGCAAACAGACGACCCGGTCTACGGCACAGCGATCCTTCCGCCGAGCGAACCGATGGGCTGGCCGGCCTCGAGCTACAAAGGCGCAACCGTCAGCTACATGGACGGCGAAGCACGCACCGTCAACGTCGCCAATGCCGCCGGTGGCATCGCGACCACCGAATACGACGAAGACAACGAGGTCACACGGACCCTCAGCCCGCAAGACCGTGCGACCGCGCTCAAAGAATCCAACCCGGCGGCGGCCGCCGAACTGCTCGACACAAAAAGCGCCTACAACAGCGAAGGCCTACTGACCGACACCTGGGGGCCCCAGCACCCCGTCAGGCTCGCCGCGGGCGAAAAAGGACCGAACGAAGAAGCGCTGGCGCGCGACCACGTCGCCTACTTCTACAACGAAGGCGCCGAGCCCGTTGAAGCAGCAAAAGAAGAAAGCTACGAGCTCGTCACCAAGACGACCGACGCGGCCGAAACAGCCAACAAAAACCAATACGACAAGCGAACCACACTCACCTCATACAACGGGCAGCACGACCTCGGCTGGACGCTTCGAAAGCCGACATCCACAACGTCGAACCCCGAAGGTCTCGCGCTCACCCAAACCACCGAATACAACGAAGCGGGCAACGTCACCGAGACCAAGGCGCCCGAGGGAACCGCAGAAGTCGTCTACCCGCCCGTCTACCAAACTGCGTTCGGAAGCTCCGGGTCAGGCAGCGGCCAGTTCAACCACCCCGAGGGCGTCGCCACCGACGCAAGCGGCAACGTGTGGGTCGCAGATCAGAGCAACAACCGAATCGAGAAGTTCTCCGCGACCGGAACGTACCTCGCGGCCTACGGAACCAAAGGCACCGGCGCCGACCAGTTCTCAACCCCGTGGGGCGTAGCCGTCAACCAGAGCACCGGAAACGTCTACGTCACTGACGCAGGCAACAGCCGCGTCGAGGAGCTCAACTCGAGCGGCGCATTCGTCGAGGTCATCGGTTGGGGCGTCAGCGACGGGAAAGCCGAACTTGAGGTGTGTAAAGCCAGCTGCAAAGCAGCGATCGCCGGCGCCGGCAACGGCCAGCTCGAGGAGCCCGTCGGGCTTACCCTCGATTCCACCGGCAACATCTGGATCGCCGACTCAGGCAACAACCGCATCCAGGAGCTGTCCGCCGCGGGCACATACCTCACGCAGTTCGCCAGCAAAGGCTCCGGCAACGGGCAGCTCACCGAACCAACTGATGTCGCGATCGACGAAGGCGAGTTCTACGTCGTCGACTACGGAAACGACCGCGTCGAGGAGTTCTCCCCCAGCGGCGGGTACCTGGCCCAGTTCGGCAGCAAAGGCTCCGGCGAAGGACAGTTCAACTATCCCGTCGGCGTTGCCGTCAACGCAACCAGCGGCGACCTCTACGTCTCCGACGCCGGCGACAGCCGAATCGAGCAGTTCACGCCCGCAGGCAAGAGCCTCACGGAATTCGGGACCTACGGCACCGGCAACGGGCAGCTCGACGCTCCGACAGGGCTCGCCGTGAGCTCCACAGGAACGCTCTACATAGCCGATCAATACAACGAGCGGATCTCCGACTGGCTGCCACCAGGCGCGGGCGGCGCGCGGATGCTCTACCAGGCCCAGTTCGGATCTGCCGGGTCCGGCAACGGCCAGTTCGCCTACCCATTCTCGGACGCAATCGACGGCCACGGCAACGTATGGGTCACAGACCTCGTCAACAACCGGATCGAGGAGCTTTCCTCAGCCGGCAAATTCGTCGCTGCCTACGGAACACACGGCTCCGGGCATGGCCAGTTCTCCGAGCCGACCGGGATCGCCGTCAACCAGAGCACCGGGAACGTCTACGTCGGCGACTGCGGCAACGACCGCGTCCAGGAGCTCACCTCCACCGGCGAATACGTGACGGCGTTCGGCGGTGCCGGCTCCGAACCAGGCGAGATGGGATGCCCCGACGGCGTCAAGATCGACGCCAGCGGCAACGTTTGGGTCGTCGACATCGAACACGACCGCATTGAGGAGTATTCCTCCGCCGGCAAATTCATCGCCGCCTACGGCAAAGCGGGCTCCGGCGAAGTTCAGTTCTCCTCACCGACCGACCTTGCGTTCTCCGGCGGCAACGTGTATGTCGTGGACGCCGGCAACCACCGTGTCGAGGAGCTCTCAGCGGCAGGCAAATATCTCGGGCAGTTCGGCAGCACCGGAGGCGGTGACGGACAGTTCTACGAACCAGCCGGCATCGCCGCCGACCCCGCAGGCAACCTCTACGTCGTCGACAGCAGCAACGGACGCGTCCAAGAGTTCAGTGCCGCCGGCACGTTCCTGGCACGTTTCGGATCGATCGGCAGCGGCGAAGGCCAGCTCGCCGAACCGATCGGCCTGGCGATCAACGCTGCAGGCAGCGCGTACGTCGTCGACAGCACCGACAACCGCGTCGAGCAGTGGATCCCTGTAGAGGAGGCGGTCCATGACTCAAAGACGACCTACTACACAGCGAAAGGTGAAGCCGAAGTCGCCGCGTGCCGCGAACATCCCGAGTGGGTGGGCCTGCCGTGTCAGACGGCACCGGTCGCGCAGCCAAGCGCCACCGAACCGCCCAACCTGCCGGTCGTGACGATCACCTACAACCTCTGGGATCAACCCGAAACGGTTGAAGAAGCGTTCGGCTCGACGATCCGAACGAAAAAGACGACATTCGAACCGTCCGGGCGACCCGAAGCAACGGAAACGAAATCCAGCATCGACACGGCCCTCCCGAAGATCACCGATAAATACAACACGCTTACCGGAGTCACGGAAACGCAGAGCACCACAACGGGCGAAACCACAAAGACGCTCACCTCGAAATACAACACGCTCGGACAGCTCACGTCCTACACGGACGCTGAAGGGAACACCGCGACATACGAATATGAACCTGAAAAGGATGGGCGTCTCACGAAGGTCAGCGACCCCAAGGGCAACCAGACCTACGCCTACGATCCAACGACCGGCGGACTGAAGGAACTCCACGATTCCGCCGCGGGCACGTTCACTGCAACCCGAAACGTCGAAGGCGCGATCACCAGCGAGACCTACCCGGACGGTCTGACGGTGTCCTACACCGAGAACTCCGTCGGCGCCGCGACCGCGATCGAATACAAGAAGACGACGCATTGCGGTACCAGCTGCACCTGGTTCGCCGACGCCGACGTCCCATCGATCCACGGCGAAACGCTCAAGCAGACAAGCACGCTCTCCGAAGAGCCGACCTACACCTACGACGCGGCCGGGCGGCTGCTGCAGACGCAGGAAATCCCCGCTGGAGAAGGCTGCAAAACACGTCTGTACAACTACGACGAAGAAAACAACCGCACCAGCGAGACGACCCGCGAACCCGGCACGGAAGGCAAATGCGCCACCGAAGGCGGCACCACCGAACGCCACACCTACGACAACGCCAACCGCCTCACCGATGTTGGTGTCGTCTACGACGCCTTCGGCAACACGACGACGCTTCCAGCCGCCGACGCTGGAGGGTCCCCGATCGAATCGAGCTACTACGTCGATAACCAAGTGTTCAAACAGACGCAGAGCGAAGAGACAACCGAATACAAACTCGACCCCGAAGGACGGCCGCGCGAAACGGCATCCAGCGGAAAAACGTCCGCGAAAGTCGTCTCGCACTACGACGGGCCCGGGAACGCGCTGGCCTGGACAAGCGAATCCACAGAAAAATGGTCCCGCAACATCCCTGGGATCGGCGGCGAACTCCAAGCCGTGCAGACAAGCGCCGGGCACACGGTGCTCGAGCTTCACGATCTACAAGGCAACATCGTCGCAACCGCAGGGCTCAGCGAAACGGAAACGGCGCTGCTGTCCAAGTACAACAGCAGCGAATTCGGGGTACCGACGAGCAAAGAAAAGCCGCCCACCTACGCGTGGCTTGGAGCGGAGGGCGTGTCCAGCGAATCGGCCGCAGGCACGATCACGCAAGACGGCGTGACCTACGTCCCGCAGACCGGTAGGGCGCTCCAAACACAAGCGGTTGAAATCCCGTCACCCGCGAACGCGGCCACGCCGTTCGTGAGCATCCAGTCTCAATGGGTGATCCAGTCGGGCATCGAAGCCTCAGCACGCCAGGTCGCGCTTGCAGAAGAAGCCCGCCGGGCGGCAGCCGGCGGCGAACCGAGCCATCGGGCCAGTTGGGAAGGCTCAGGCCCACTCATCGGCGGCTGCACGGGAACGCACGCATGCGCCGCGTCAAACATCCACTGCGGATTGAAGTCGCTGTTCGGAGAACCGGAGGGCGGCGTCCTGTGGCTCGCCGGCGTGATTAAATGCAACCAAACCGTTCGCGGCATCCAGGTCGAGCTGTGCATGTCGGCATGGAGTCCCTCGGAACACGTCTACAAGCAGTTCGTCTGCAATGGTCCGAAGCAGAAAGGCGAAACGTATTACGACACCAATAAAGGCGGAGAGATCCTTGAGGAGGACTGCGCCGAGGGATTGAACTACAAAGCGTGGGCATGGGGTGACGCGTGGGGCTCCGGATACTGGTTTGTCGCGACCGGCCAAGTGTCCGAACCATGGAAGTGCGAAGGGAACTACGCCGAAGGAGCCACCGAATTCTCGGAATTCCTGTTCGGCCACTAAAACGATGAAACGCAAAGCGCGCCCTACTCCACCGACCCACACGCGCCACAAGGGAGCGATCCGAACGTTGGGCGTGGCACTGATCCTGACGTTCGCCTTGTTGACGACAGGCTGCGCCGGCGCTGGCGGCGGACCCTCGGCGGCGCATCGTGGCGCCACGATGCAACGCGCCGGTGGCGGCGAGGTCGCTCTTATGCCGATCATGCTTGGCGCCGGCGAGGGCGGGTGGTGCCTGACGACCGTTGCCGCCAGCGGCAGCGGATGCCCGACCTACGCGTTGGCGGCGAGGGAGGGACCGTTCCTCGGGCCGATCATCGTCGAAGACTGGACCGGCGCAAGCAACAGCCAAGGCAGCCATTCCTCGTCGGCGGACGTCGGGGTCGACGAGGCGCTTGTGTTGACCACCAGCGAAGTGACGGCCGTGGCGCTCGCGGGAGGCGTGCCGATCGCAACTCACGCCGATCCCGCCCTTCCGCCCGGTTTTCGCGGTGCCGACCTTGAACTGCTCGGCCGAGGAGCGGAAAGCTCCCTGGGTATCAGCGCGCCTCCACGGTTGCCGCGTCCCCAACTGGCGCCGATCGGCGCGAACGGCAAGGCGAGCACTCAGCATTCCACCCCAGGCGCTCCGTTGGACTTCGAATGGCCCGCGCGGAGCTGGGGTCGCGGTCCCGCAGCGACCGGCGTGTGCGGCCTCGAAGCGAAAGGACTGGCGGGTCTGACGTCAGGGGGCGGCAGCGTTATCCCTGCGGTACGCCCGCATGCAGATGTCCGAGGACGGGAATTCGTCGACTGCGAGCATGTCACCTACCAGCTCAATCACTGGCCGATCGAAGCCAACGTCCTTCTCGACGCCGCCCGGCCAGGCACAGCGCCGGCGCCGCTGCCGGCAATGCACCGACTGGTCAGACACCCGGGAATCAGCGTGACGCCCGGACCTGGCGGAGAACTCCTCGCCCGCCGCGCTTCTGCCGCCTGGCTTGTGGTCGCAGGCGGGAGAAGCCTTGAGCAGCGCGTGGCCCTGCTGGAACATCTCAGCGCCACCCTTCATCTTTAGATCAGCTAGGCCATCGTCTCTCCGTGACCTCTCCGTGACGTTGGAGTCTGCGCATGGTGGAGTGGTGCGGTTTGACTGCTGTCAGTTGTCCCTCAGGGCTTTCATCCTTTGGGGATGGCGACTCGTGTTGTTAGCGCGGCGCAGTCCGGGACACGTCGGTATGCCGATGTGGGTGAGGTGCTGCTGCGTTTGGAGCAGTTCCGTGGGAGGTATGGGCATCTTAACGTACCCGATACGTATCGATGCGGTGATGGGTTTCGGCTCGGCACGTGGTGCGGGCGCCGGCGCCGTGAGTACCGGCGTGGGCGTCTAGGTCCTCGCTATGAGGTGCTTCACGGTCTGCCGGGTTGGGATTGGGAGGCTAAGCATTGGCGCTTGATCGAAGGTCTGCAGAGGTTGACGCTTTACGTCGAGGCGTTTGGAAGCGCGGATGTTCCGTATGGCTACGAATGCGAGGACGGCTTCAGGCTCGGGTATTGGGTAAAGAATCGACGCCGGCTGCTCTGGAAGCAACCATGGCTGGCAGAGATCTTGTTGGCGATGCCGGGGTGGCGGACCTCTCGACGCGTACGCTCACGTCTGCGGCTGCGGGAAGAGCGAGGGCCGACCAGTAGGGAGGTGGCGCTCGAGCATTTGTGGGTGTTCGTGTGCGAGCACGGACACGCGCGCCCTCCGGGACCGTACAGCTGTGGGGATGGCTACCGGCTAGGTCGGTGGGTGAAGTGGAGACGCTCGCAGCATGGGCAGGATGGGGTGATGGATGCGCTGCTCGAGTCGCTTCCGGGGTGGACGTGGAGCGCGAACGACCTCGCTTTCGATGAATGGCTGGAGCGGTTTGAGCTCGCCAGCTCATCTGGCTGTGTAAAGGGTGATCTCCGGCTGCGCCGTTGGATCAGGCGCCAAAGGGAGGCAGCGGCGCGGGGCAAGCTGTCGGCGTCTAGGGCGGAGCGACTGCGTAGGGCGGGTGTCCTGGGCTTTGCACCTGCATGTCTGTCTGGCGGAAAACACGTGCACGGGGTGGGTTAAGCGATGACAACCCGACCAGCTTCTGGGTTGGCGGTGGCGTTTATGCAAAGCAATCTGGACGGAAGGGGAGGTTGTCATGGATGACGTGCTGATGGACGCCGCCGAGCGGGTGTTGTTCGCGACTGTGGGCAAAAAGCAGCAGGAATACCCGATGCTGGTAGCGCTGCGCGAATTCCTGAGGGCGTATCTGGCGGCTGAGCCGGCGCTAGCGGGCCGTGATATGCCGTCGCTGGAGAAGACGACGGGTTTGACGTGTCCGGGTGCGGTCGAGGACGCCACGAGTCGCAGCGAACGGGTCCCACCGTTTCTTGTGCATGATGCGTATCGGGATGCGGTGATGCGCGCGGGTGGTTTGCTGCATGCGCGCCTGCAGCGTGAGGTGCTCTACCGGATCGCGCCGAGGGGGTGGGTACCGATCATCGCCGCGTTGATCGCTGACGGGCCCGAGCTCGCGGGAGCGCGCGCGCAGGCCGCGATCTTCGACTTCTCGATGGGCTCTGTTCGGGCTAACCGGCGCCGGCCGGCGGGGCGACGCGCGGCCTCCAGCGTGAAACACGTGCTGCTTGAGGGGCAGCGCCTGTTTCGGCTCGTTCATGGTCTGCAGGAGTTGTCGGCGTGCGCGCATTGGGCCTACGTTCCTCAGCTTGAGATTCCGCATATGCCAAGGGGCGGCTATGAGGTAGTTGCGCCGCGGGTCGAATTGGTCCGCCGGGCACTGCAGGAGAGGAACGCGGAGATCCATACGCGTCTCGGGGTCGCGGCGATCGAGGAGGAGCTAGCTGGCCTGGATGCTCTCACTGACGCGATTCTGCTCGCGCGTGGTTTGTGGCGGCCGATGCGCGACCGGATGCTGTTGGTGTTGATGGTCTTGACCGGTGGGCGGCGGGCCGCGATCAGCCGTCTGCGTCGCGAGGACTACATACGTGATCACGTAGGGCCGCAGCCGGACTGCCGTCGAGGGGCGGTGCTTCATCTGCGCCCGCAGAAGGGCAAGGATCGCGACGAGATACGGCGCAAGCCCATTCCCCAACAGGCGGCGCTGGTGATCGAGAGCTATCTCGCGCTGATGGACCGAATCTTGGCCGCGAAGGGACAGCCGCCGGCCGCAGGGTCTGCGCCGCTGCTGGTCGCGGTTGCCTCGCACCACACGCAGATCGCGAAACCAAGCTGGATACATCAGCGTGTCGCAGGGGCCTACAACGAACGGCCACTGCTGGTCCGGGATCGTGAGCACCTCCCCGAGCACGTCACTGCCGGGGAGGCTCCGTATTGCGGTTATACGCCGCATGAGTTCCGTCATTTCTCCAACCAGCTCGCGGAAGGCGCCGGACATGCGTACAACAAGCGTCACCCTGCGAACGGGCCGATGGTCAATCCCCCGCCTGCCTACTATGCGGCGGCGCTGCTGGACAACGGCGGCGCTGAGGAGAAGATGCGAGCGCTCTACGGCGGCAGGACCAGTGTGGCGATGCTCGAGGTCGTCGCTGGGCGCGCGGCCGAGCTGGGGTGGGAGATCCTCGTGGGGCGGCTGGGTGAACGCAAACGCCCGAACGTAGACGCCTACGAGAACGAGCTGGTCCGCCTGCACAGGATCGAGGACGAGGAGAGGCGCCTTGAGCGCGCCGCGAACCAGCTGCAGGCAAGACGCCCACGCTCGGACCGGCTGGCGCTGACCACGGGAGAGGTCCCGAAGGGTGTGCAGCTTCAGGTCATCATGCGCCGCCAGGAGGACTTGATTGCCTCTGTCGAGGAGCTCAAGGAGATGCTGCTGGACAGTTCCGCGATCACTCATCAGCTGGTGCAGCTCTCTCGCCAGAAGGCCGACACGATCAAGAAGCTCGATCTCTACCGGCTCGACCAGGGAACCTGGCTCCCGGTCCCCGACTCTGAGCCCCCGGGCGCAGAGAAGGTTGACTGGGACGCGATCGATGAAGGCAAGCTCGGAAAGCCACTGATGCCCGGTGCCGCGCCCAGCGCCGTACGTGACTGGGTCACCTTCCGCGAGTTCTGCGAGATTCTCGACCTGCAAGCACGCTCCACGCTCACGCGCTGGGTCAAGGGCGAACATCTGCCCACACGGCGCGACAGGCGCCCATGGGAGCCAGAGCATGTGCCTGTCGATGACTCACTCGGCGTGAACTACCGGCGGATCTGGATCCCGGGCGTCAACGAAGCCCTCTGGCGGCCCCGACTCAGGCGCGAACAGCTCGAGCAGGCGCTCTCGCGCTGGCCTTCAGAGCAAGGGTGGACCACAAAGGACGGACAGCCCACACCGCGCTGCCTTGAGCCGGTCAGGCCTTCCGCGCCGACGCTACAGCTAACCGCGTGACGGTCACCCGATCGTCACGCGATACGGCGACGAGCCCGGTCAGCACCGAACGTGCTGACCGAGCCGCGCCGCCGGGCTGCTAGAGCCGTCCGGCGATCAGCGCGGCGAGCTCGACGAAGACGTGTTTTTCGAGTTCGCCGGTTTGGACGCGTCGTTCGACTGCTGCGATGACCTCGTCGGGGTCAAGACGTCGCCTGCCATCGCAGGAGACATCCTGCAGGTCGCCCCGCCGGAGCATGTTGCGCACTTCGGATTCTGGCAGGCGCATAACGCGCGCGACCTCCGCAGGGGAGAGCGTTGTGCGGTTCGCTTCGAGTGCTACTCCGTCGATCACGACGTGCGGCCCGTCAATCGCCTGATCGGTAGACCCCGGGCCGCTGGGGACGTCGATCGTCGTTGGCTGGTGCATCTGGTTCTCTGGCATCCCACGAATGTTGAGAGCCGCCAGGGACAAACGGCCACAGTCGACACCGGGCCGAAACCGGGGGATTCGCTCATCCCCACACGCGAGGTGTCCAAGCGTCGAAACATCTCGGTTGTCCCTCGCCGGCAGCACTCTTTGTGGTCGTGGCGCACTCCCGGCGTACGGCCCAGCCAAACGAAACCCGCGCGAGTAGGACACGCATCGCTCGAGCGGTGCCCCGCCCTGCGTTCAACCAGCAGGAGGCAGCCGACGCGCTCGGCATCTCCGTCGATCACTTCGAGCGGCACATCAAGGCCGACCTACCCGTCGTCTACTCCGGCGCCCTGAAGCTCTACCCCCGCGTAGAGCTCGAACGGTGGCTCGAGCGCAACACGACAGGCCGGCGTGCCCGCACACCATGAAACGCAAAGGACAGCAATGCCTAAGGACACGAAAACCCGTTACCAGGGCGTCTACGCACGCCACAAGCAAGACTGCGCCACCGAGCACGACAGAGCCTGCACCTGCACCCCGTCGTTCTGGGGAAAGGCGTGGGACGCCGCAGCCGGCAGACACCGCAAGACGAAGTTCCTATCGACCGGCATCGCAGCGCGTAATGCGAAGACGGATCTCGAAACGACCATTCGCGCTGGCCAGCTGCCGGCCACCAGTTCGCTTCGCGTCGACGGCGCGATCAAAGAGTTCCTGCAGGCAGCGCGAACCGGCAGCGCGCTAAACAAGCACGGACGGCGCTACAAGCCCTCGGCGACCCGCACACTCGCGGGCGCCCTCGAAGGGCACGTCTCCGATGCGATCGGCGGCAAGCGGCTGCGCGACGTGCGCCGTAGAGATGTCCAGCAGATAGTGGACAAGCTCACACCCACGAAATCGGGCAGCACCGCCCGGCGTATCGTCAACGCGACCCGCAGCCTCTATGCCTGGGCACACGACCGAGAACTCGTCGAGAACGACCCCGCACGCCGCGTGCGCCTCCCACCGATCGACGCGGTTCCACGCGACCGCGTCGCCACACCAGCCGAACTAGCGCAACTGCTCGCGACGCTCCAGATCGAGGACGCACTCCCATACGCGCTCGCCGCATACGCGACCGCGCGACGCGCGGAGATCCGCCACGCCGAGCTCGACGACATCGACCTCAAACTCTTGGTCGTCTATCTCGGCAGCGATGAGAACGCGCGCAAGTCACACGCCGCACAGCGACCCGTACCGATCGTGCGGCCGCTCGCGTCGATCCTGCGTCGCGCCCGGCTCGCCCGCGACCCAGCCGCCGGCGAGCTCCTGTGTCCCGGCCGCAAGCGGGGAGGAGGCAACAGCGGACGACTCTCATGCGAGGCGCTCCAGGCCCGCGCCGACAAAGCGTGGGCAGACGCCGGCCTGCAGCGCATCACGCTGCACGAGTGCCGCCACACCGCGATCTCATGGCTCGACGCCGCCGGCGTACGCCAACAGGTGATCTCAACGATCGCCGGACACACCCTCAAACACGGTGGCGCGCAAGTCACCGCTCGCTACACCCACACGCTCCCCGGTGATTTCGAGCGCGCCCGCCAGAGGCTCGACAGCTACCTCGCAGAGCAGACGACTACGAGTACCCCGGCCGCTCTGTAGCTAACAAAACTAACAACCTATAGCGGCTGGGCTCAGCTGTCGGGGGCAGAGCGCCGGGCAACCCGTTCACGCCGATGTTCGGCATCACGTCCCCTCGGTTGGTGGGTCGGGGGCGAGCAGATCGCGCTGTCCGCGGAGGCGCTCGACGACGACCCTGGCGCTCAAGCAGCGCGTCGGAGTGATCGTCGCGCAAGCCAGCGAGCAACCCTGATGCCGCAATCTCGGCGATGACACGCCATACGCGCTCGTGCCCCTCGGCCTAGATGTCGTTGAGCAGGAGCGTGGTTCGGTCATTCGCGGTTGTAGCTGCTGGGGTCTCGCGTCCTCCCGGGCGCGGCTTGCCGAGGGTGGATACGTGCCCGGAGGTCTCGGCCCGTGAGCGGCTGCGGCGGCAGCGGTCCTCGCGAGAAGCGCCGGCGCTGCGGGGCATGTAAATCTACTCATTCGATATCTGCGAAGGATGCGAACAGTGCGTATTGATGGATCGAGCGTGATTCAGCGATTGGCGTCTCAGATCAGTGGGCTTCGTCCGTCGATCGACGGAGGGCGGTGGCTGTCGAGGGGCGTGATGTTTCCTCCTACCGCTACGCAGATCCCAATCGCGTATGCGACCTCTACTAAGGGAGGATCGTATGGACCGCATAGCTCGTCGCACCGCCATCGTTGGACTGTTCCTCGTGTCCCTGACGGCGGCCACCACCGCCGGTCTTGCGAACTCAGCCGCGCCCGCGCATGCAGACGTGCCGTACTGCTTCCGGCTCGTCGCGGCGTTCACGGACTGCGCGGCGTACTCCGGCGAAACCTACGCCAACGGCGTTTGGGATCAGAACGCCGCTCAATACCCCGGCGCCGGCACCGTGAACGTATGCGAGCACACCTACGCCACGGGTGGCGAAACGATCAGTGACCGATGCGCCAACAAGTCGTGGATTCGCTCATGCATCTCTGCGTGTACGTCGAACTTGGCATCAATCAGTCCGCCCACGCCGGCAACAACTCCGCCCAGACCCACACCATTGAAGGCTATGCGTTCAACGGCAATGGGGATCCCAAAGTCTGCTGACCGACAGGAGCGAACATGGTGACGTTCTCACTGAAGAAACACGTCAGAGCAGCGCTCGTGGTGGGGTGCGTAGCATTGGCTGTGCCGCTTGGCGTGGCGCTCGCTGCGTCGAATGGCGCCACGGGCGACAGGTCGGCCGTAAAACCAGCAGCGCCAAGTAGCGGGCGCACGGCAGCGCCGGCGGCCTTCGGGATCTACCTGCTCACGCAGGGGAGCCCAGCCAATTCGGATTCGACACAGCTCACCGGAGCTGCAACTACCGTTGAGTCGCAGTTCGCAGTCTTTAACAAGGCAGCAACCCCGGCGGACACAATTCCGGGCGAACCGACCATCTCGGGCGCCGTCGTCCGACACATAGGTTCCTCGTCCGAATCAACTTGGGCATCGCTGGCTAACGGCTTTGTCTGCATTCAGAATGCGGGGGGCGCTAATGTCTGCCTGCCGCCGCAGGACTACAAGGGCAAGCCGCTCGTCATGGCACCCGGCCGCTCCAATGTGCCAGCCGAGCTTGTCGGCCTTGCCCCCGACGGCATCACCTCAGTGACCGCTGTCTTTAGAGACGGGACCACCGCGATCGGCGCGGTGGTCGATAACGGATTCACCATTCAGGCAGGCAAGACGGTCAAAGAAATCCGCTGGACTACTCCCGACAACGTCACGCATACTCAGGAATGGTGAACCTTCCTCCGCGACTTCGATCGCTACTTCTAGACCTTCGCTCAGCAAAGGTAGCCAGCTTGAAGGAATCGTGACATCTGTGGCAGATATGTCGCGGTCTTTGCTCTCTAGCCGTCGAGTCTCCGCGCAGAGCTCCTGTACTGCGAGCAGACGTTCAACAATAGTGTCTAGTTCGGAGTCTCTGTCGGCATCCATGGCTGAAATGATGATGACTTCGATCTCGACGGCACGCACAGCGCTAGCCACCCGCAGACCCCGCTAGGCGATTTGAGCCGCGCGACGGTTGCTTGCGAACCATCTCGAACAAGGACAGATGCGCACGGTCCCTACGACGGTCCCTACGCGCTGCGCGTCCCAATTCCACCCGTGTTCACGGGCGCCACGGCGGCTTCTAAGTCGGTCTCCAAAACCGCAACGCGAGGTTCGACTCCTCGGTCCCCCGCTTTGGCCAGGCCCCGGGAAGCCGGGGTTTTTGGCTTTCTTGAGCCGATTACGGGATGATCCGTCCGGGCGGTGGCGTTCCGCATCGATCCGCTGGAATCCGCTCGCATCTGGACCTTTCGATCCCTAGAGCGATCCCTAGAACATCGGTCGTGCCGCGACTTTTGGGCGCACGGCGATGCCGCAGATCGGAATGGAGCTCTCGCCGGTGCTCGTAACGGCTCCCGAGGGAGGGATACCAGACGGTGTAGGTAGGGGTCAAAGCTCGTGCGTAAGAGCTTTAGGCGTCTCCGTGCCCCTATCGCAGTACGGGCAGAGCCTGGCGAACCCCTTGGCGCCGCACCTGCTCCACAGCTTGATTCGTCGCTTCACGGCCTGGTCAATAGTTGGGCGTGTATCGGGCTGTGGTTAGACTCATCAAGAGGAATCCTCAGCATGACGGCGCGCAAATCTGTACATAAGCCACCGCAGGCCGGCGGGCCGACGGGAGCCGAGACAGGTCCGCGCTCCGATCGCTACCGGCCGCTGCCGTCGGGGTCGCACGGCGTCGATCCTGGGCTTGTGAAGCACAATCAGCGCGAGCGCCTGCAGAAGGCGATGATCGAGCTGATCGCCGAGAAGGGCTATCCGGCTGTGCGCATCGCCGATCTCGCCAAGCTCGCGCACGTCTCCCAGGCGACCTTCTACAGCCTGTTCGCGGACAAGGAAGACCTGTTCCTGGGCGCCTATGACGAGGTTGCGGGGCGCACGGTCAGAGCGGTCGTCGAAGCGTATGGCGTCGCCGGCTCGCACGCCGAGCGTCTGGCTGTGGCGATGCGCGCGTGGTCGGAGATCGCGGCGGCCGAGCCCGAGGCGATATCGCTGCTCGTGCTCGGCGCGTTCGGTGCCGGCTCGAGCGCGCTCGAACGGCGTCGGCACGTGCTCGACGAGCTCGAGCGGCGCATCTACGCGAGCCGCGACGGCACCCCCGATGGGGACTCGACGGACCTCATGGTCAAGGCGAGCATCGGCGGCATCTGCGAGGTGACCGTCACGCGCCTGCGCGACGGTCGAGCGGGGGAGTTGCCGGGGCTGGCCGACAAGCTGACGGCGTGGGCAACGTGCTATCCGCGACGGCTGCCTCCGGGCCTCGGCGCGCCGCCGACAAGGCCCCGAGAGTCCGGCGAGGAAGCGGCTGTGCTCTTCTCCGAGCGCGCGCGCCGCGCGGAGGGCCGGCTGCCGAGTGGGCGATGTGACCTGCCGCGCCAGTTCATCGTCAAAAGCCAGCGCGAGCGGATCGTCGACGCGACCGCGGCGATCGTCGCCGAGAAGGGGCTCGCTGCGCTCACGATCCCCGAGATCGCACGACGCGCGAACGTCTCGCACCAGACGTTCTACGACATCTACGACTCCAAGCACGATGCCTTCCTGGGCGCGCAGAAGGCGGGCATGCACCAGGCGCTGGCGGTCGCCGTCGACGCCTACCAGGCCCAGCAGGACGACTGGCCGCAGGCGGCGCGCGCCGGCATTCGGGCGCTGCTCGAGTACCTTGCCTCCGAGCCCGCGCACGCTCACCTGAGCGTCGTCGAGACATTCGCCGCGTACCCCGAGACCCTCGAGATCCGCGACGCCACGCTAGCGGCCTTCGCCACGTACTTCGAGCCGGCGTACGAGCTCGCGCGCGGGCATGTCGAGGTTCCCGCGATCGCGGGCGAGGCGATCGCCGGAGGCATCTGGCAAGTGATACGCCACTACGTCGAGAACGACTGCACCGCCGAGCTGCCGGGTGCCGCCGCGCAGCTGACCTACTTCGCGCTCACCCCGTTTCTCGGACAAGCAGCGGCTGCCAAGATCGCGCTCGGGGAGCCAGCGAGACGTCCCTCCCGCCGTAGGCATGCGCCGGCGGCTCCCGACCCGACCCCCAGGGACTTTCTGCCGGTCGAGCACTACGACGCCAGCGGAGGCTCGTCAGCGGTACCTCAACTAGCAGGAGGGCTTGAGGTCGATGGCACGCGTCTTCAAGCAGAGATAACGGAGCTCGAAGACGACGACCTCGTCGCGGCGGCGTTCGAGGAGTTCTGGGAGACGTTTGGCAACGACGAGACTATTAGCGCATTCGTCCGAGCGCGTGTGTTGAAAGACCTCGAGGAAGCCGAGGCACAGCTACGGGACGAGATTGTTCTCTCCCGGGAAGGCCGAGGGCGTCTGCGGAGATTCTTGTTTAATGCTCAGCTCCGAAACGGAGGGCGGTGATCGCGCTTGGAGCAACCGCCTAGCGAAACCCGCGATCCGCGCGCAACAACGGTCATGCCTGTCACACAGCTGCTCGGGCCGGAGTTGTCCGCTTTCCTTGCCTGCCTACTAGATCAGACGGGTGGCACCGCAGAGGTAGCCCTCAGTGCCTTGCCGGATGCCACACTAATGCGGCTGGTCTCTCTGGATGTCATAAAGCCGGTGCCGACCTTTAGCGACATCGGGTTCGCGATCGTGATCACAGATCAGGGACAGGAAGTGATACGCGAGTGTGCGCGCCTCCGGCCGGCTCATGACCAGACTACTGAGTTTAGCGCTGCGATGGCAAAACTCAGCCGTGAGCGCAGCGAGGGAAAGAAGAAATGACATGCCAGCTCGCCAGTCGTGCAGTGCGACGGTCGCTCCTGCATCACACCGCCCCAGTATTCCAATGCTTGCCCTAGGCTGAGCTACGGTCGCCGCGCGGGGCCGCTCCAGAGGGCAACGACGCGAAAGAACTGTTCGGCTACTGCATGTATCAGGCCTTGGCACAATTACTGAGCACAAGGAGCTTCTTGAGCCACGAGAGGGGTTTTGACGGAGGCGTCCCGTTTGCCACCTCACGGCTCATGGCGGCTGAAAAGCACCTGGCTGCAGTCTCCACGTCGTAGGTTGCAACCGTCCGAGGGGAGCACGACGGACGTGCGTGTGGTGGATCGACCGCAAACGTGCAGGTGGGAAACGTAACCGCGCAGATGTAATCGCCCTCGATGTTGTCGTTCTTGTCACATATCGATGTCTGCGCACCTGGTGTCGCATCCTTCAGCGCCTGGGCGAGGGAGGTGCTGGTTAGGGCCGGCTTGCTAGTCGCGAGGGCCACCGTAGTTGCAACGCAACCAAGGATGAGGAGGAACATCAGAATCCGTATTTGCGTCCGTCCTCGCCGGGTGGCCTTGATCGCGAGGCCAAGCTTTGTGAGGAGCGGTCCTGGGACCTGCATGCTCTTACCTAGGGTTTGGTCGTCCTTGCCTGGGGCCTGCCCGTCAGCGACTGGCTGTTCGCCGACGGCGCTTGGGCTTTGCGTCTTATCGTCAGCGCTCGTCTTATCTGTCGCAGTGCCGATCCGGTCTCGTACGTCTTCGAGCTCATGCCGAAAATCGGAATTGATGCCACGATCGCGCAACTCGTTGGACCATCGATCGATGACCTCAAGACGCGTGGCGAGGTTCTGAATCTCGGCCCAAGTTGCCGGGCTGAGCTGCGATGCTAGGTTGCCCCTGTAGTCGCGCCACGCGCGCGGTGCAAGGCGATAGGATGCTGGCCAAACTTCATCGGTCTTCAGGCACGCATTGATCGTGTCCCGTGCAAACTTCAGATCGTCTTGAACTACCTGGAGCGCCCCCACGCGGACAGCTGACTCATCGCGGAGCCTGAAGTAGTAGGTGACGACCAGTGTTATGGCGGCGCCGCCGAAAGCAGAGGCCAACACGACCGAAGTGGCCATGTTTCTAGTCTATGGCGCGTCGGTGCGCGCGTCTAGGGCAGTTTTCACGCGCACGGGACTTCGCTGCTCGAGCATCTGCTCCTTTCCGTTTCGCGTCGAAGGTAGCCGGGATCGCTTGAGTCGATGTTGCGAAACTTGCTTGACGCCACGACTGGCATCCAGGGAGCGCCGACGACGATCCCGCTACGTGCCGAAGGCGGAACGCCACGCCTGCTTCGCCCGGTCGAGCAGTAGCAAGCGATACCGCCGATCCCCGCTCCTCTTTGGACGACGGCGGGCGCGTGAGCGGTCGTCGCAACGCCGCGAATCGACAAGCGACTTCGGGAATGCGGCGCTAGCTTCCCGAGATGTCTTCTGCGCGGTCGAACAGCACCGCCGGACGGACTTCGAGAGCTTCGGCGATCCTGAGGATGTTTGTGAGCGAGACGTTGCGCTCGCCACGCTCGACCGCACCGAAGTAGGAGCGGTCCAGGCCGCACTTCAGCGCGAAGGCTTCCTGGGAGATGCCCTGCTCCTTGCGGATGGCACGGATCGCGTCGCCGAAAGCGACGTGTGCTGGAGAGAGTCCGGGGATGGTGGTAGCTTTCCTGCTTGCTGTACTGAAGTCCACGGGCGATAAGTCCGGGTAGAAGCACAAATAAGTGCCCCCGCGCTGCGTCAACAGCCGGGGGCCGGCAAGGAAAGGGTGGACCTTCCCATGCAGCTGAAGGATATCCCGCGGGTTGCGCCCCCGGCCGTGGTGATCTACGGCCAGGAGAGCGAAAACGAAGGGCTGGCAGACGAGCTGGCGCTTGATGGCTTCGACACACGGCTGGTCAGCGACCTCGCGATGCTCGGCGAGGTCGACCTGATCGTGTTCGGTCGTGCGTCGAGGCGAGGCGCAGGGCTCGGCGCTCTACGTGCCCTGCGAGGGGGTGGGCTCGCGGGCTCCGGTGCCCGCGTCCTGTGGATGAGCACCAGCAGCGACACGACAGACACGCTGCGGGCGTTTTCGGCCGGCGCAGATGACGTGATCCGTGCGCCCTTCGTCTACGCCGAACTGCTCG
>DATBYJ010000157.1:0-5724 GCA_036513795.1 Solirubrobacteraceae bacterium
ACATCTACGAAAATTCGCCCGCCGGTGAAGGTGGGGCTCCACAGAAGGCATACGCCGCCGCGTTCCTGCTGCTAATCCTCGTGCTGGGGCTCAACCTGCTGGTCGACCGGATCGGTCGTGCTCAAGCTCAATCGAGCGGACTACCTGCCGTGGGGGCGGTTGTCTAGCGGTTCAGAGAGCTCATCGCGAGACCGCAGAGCTGATGGCGAGACGTTTGACAAATCCTCGAGAAAACCGCTAACCTCAGTGTCCTGATGATCAAAGTCAAGTCGATTGAGATTGTGGCCGATGCGTCCTGAGGAGATGGTTCTCGATCCTTGGAGCTTCATCAGCGATGAACCGCGGGTGAGCCAGCCCAGCGAGTCTCAGCCGAGCGAGCCGGCTGTGGGGCCAGCTGTGCCGCCCGTGCGCACGATCGTGCTCGATCGCACGCCCACTCCCGTGCGCCCGGTGGGGGAGCGCGAGGCGGTGCGCCGACCTGAATCAGCTGCAGGACCCGAGCGCCTGAGCTTGCGCGACGTGAGGATCTCCTATGCCGGCAAGGAGGCCGTCAAAGGAGTTTCGCTTTCGATCCACCAGGGGGAGGTACTAGCCCTGATCGGGCCCTCTGGCTGCGGCAAGACGACGCTGCTACGAACGCTCAACCGCCTCACCGAGCTAACCGCCAGCGCGTCACGTTCGGGCGAGATCCTGCTCGATGGCGAGGACATCCACGACCTCGTAGACACGACCCTGCGCTCGCGCGTGGCGATGGTCTTCCAGCAGCCCAACCCGTTTCCCATGTCGATCTTCGACAACGTCGCCTTCGCGCTGCGCGAGCAGGGGCGCAAGCGGCCCGGGCGCCGCGAGCTCGAGCCACTCGTGGCCGACGCACTGCGCCGGGCCGGCCTGTATGACGAGGTGCGCGACGACCTCGATCGCCCGGCGTTGCGTCTCTCCGGCGGCCAGCAGCAGCGGCTGTGCATCGCTCGCGCGATCGCGCCGCGACCAGAGGTGCTGTTGATGGATGAGCCGTGCAGCGCCCTCGATCCGATCTCCACCGGCGTGATCGAGGAGCTGATCGGCGAACTACGCCGCGACCTTGCGGTCGTGATCGTGACCCACAATCTCGCGCAGGCACACAGGGTGGCCGACAAGGTTGCGTTCATGTACTTGGGTGACCTCGTCGAGTACGGCACTACTGAGGACCTGTTCGAGGACCCCCGCGCCGAGCGCACGCGCGAATACGTACGCGGAGCGTTCGGATGAGCGTGGACACTTGCCTGGTCCCGATCCCGCTCAGCTAGGTATCGCAATGACTAACCTGGCACCCGTGCCATCTGAAAGCTCCACCTGCCCGAACTGCTCGGCGTCGCTCGTTGCAGATCAACGCTACTGCCTCTCATGCGGGCAGCCCACATCGCCTGTGCGCCTGGCCTTCCTGGACGTGCTCGAGTCCGAGCACAAGGCACAGCCGGGACCCGGCGCGATGAGCACTGCCCCCGTCGCCTACAACCCCTACCAGGAGCCCGTCGCTGGACCGGCATGGCTGCGCCGTTACGCGCCGCTGTTCGGCGTCTTGTCGGTGCTGTTGATGGCGATGATCGTGGGACTGCTCGTCGGTCACTGGGTGACGCAGAGCAAAACGCCCGTGAGCACCAAGCCGCAGATCATCAAAGTGGAAGGCGATTTCGGTGGCGTCGCGGCGACCGGCAGTGCCGCCACACCGACGACGAGCACGACCCCCGCGGCCGCAACGAAACCCAGCACCTCGGCAAAGAGCGAAGAAGAAAAGGAACTCGCCGAAGCTAAGGCGGAAGAAAAGGCCGAAGAAAAAGAACCCGCCAAAGTGCCCGTCGCCAAAGCGCTCAGCCCCGAAGCCGCCAACAAACTCGAAAAAACGCACGGCAAGGCAAAAGAGAAGGAACTCGACAAAATCACGCACGGCCCGATCGAAGTGAAATGAGTGCCCGCGGCAGCAACGGGAGCGGGCCGTCAGGACCCGCACAGCCTGCCCCGGCGAGTGCCGATGCGCACACGAACGCTCAGACGGCGGCGGGCACAGAGGGAGGTGTAGGCGGGGTCGTGCTGCCCGCGGGGGGGCTGCCAGTGCCGAGCGGCTCCATGTCCGAGTTGCGCGGCCGGCGTTTGGAGCTCGCTGAGCGCGTGGCCGCGCTCACATGGGACCTCGGTGGGCTTGCATACGAGATGGCAATTCGCGACCACTATCGCCTGGACGTGCTCGCCCGCAAAGCATCTGAACTTCAGGAGGCCGACGCGCAGTTGGGCGAGGTGCAGCGGCTGCTCGCCACCGCCGAGGCTGGCGTGCACGGGCAGTGTCGCTCCTGTGGAGCCGTGCACAGCCGCGGCGCCGCCTATTGCTGGCACTGCGGCGCTCCGCTCTTGCAAGAGGCGCGCCCGTCGGTCTTGCATGGGCAACAACCGGTCTGAGGCCGGTTACCCTCAGCTGAGGGCACCGTGCCGGCAGTTCGTTGCTTCGTCCAGTAACCGCGCTTACCAGCTGCCGCGAGCGCTAGCGTATTGATGATGAGCCGCTTCGTGCCTGTACGGGCCTTGCGGACGCTACTAGTGGGGGTGGCGGGGTCCGCAGCGGCCATGCTCAGCGCCGCGGCTCTCGTGCTGGCTCTCGCCGGGTCTCCCCCGGCGAGAGCCGCGCGCGCTGATGGCGCGAGCGCACCCGTCGAACACGGGTGCCCGATCCTGCCTGCACAAGATCCGCTCAATCAGGAAATAGCCAATGCTCCCGTCAGCCCCAACTCCGCAGCCTACGTGGCGAGCATCGGGCTAAGCGCACATCTACACCCCGACTTCGGTACCGAGCCAAGCTACGGCATCCCGTATACGGTCGTTGGCGCCAAGCAGCGCAAGGTGCCGATCAAGTTCACCGAATACGGCGCCGAATCAAACCCCGGGCCATATCCGCTGCCTGCCAACGCGCCCATCGAGGGTGGGGGCAAGAACGGGCAGGGGGACAAACACGTGCTCGTGTTGCAGGAAGGCAGCTGCAAGCTCTATGAGCTCTACGACGCTAGTCGCAATGGGCGCGGCTGGGACGCAGCCTCCGGTGCGGTGTTCAGCCTGCGCGGCGACGCGCTGCGCCCGGAAGGATGGACCTCAGCCGATGCCGCCGGCCTGCCGATCTTCCCCTTGCTGGCGCGCTATCCGGAGGTAGCCCGTGGGCAGATTCACCACGCGCTGCGCGTCACCGTGCCAGAAACCCAAAAGGGCTACATCCATCCTGCAACCCACTACGCCTCAAACAATTCCAACCCGGATCTACCGCCAATGGGGCTGCGGCTGCGGCTGAAGGCCAGCTACAGCCTCGCCGGCTTCACAGGGGGGTCGCTAGTGATCCTCGAAGCGCTCAAGCGTTATGGGTTGATCGTCGCCGACAACGGTTCACCTTGGTACATCACCGGCGCGCCCAATCCCCACTGGAACGACGAAAATCTGGAAGAGATCAAGCGGGTGCCCGGAGCGGAATTCGAAGCGGTTGCGACAGGCACGATTCTGCACGTCGGCTGAGTGGCGGACGGTACGATCGCGTTCTAGTGGTGCGCCAGTTTGAGCGCGCTGGCTGTCGCGACGGTCAGCTAGGTTGCCGCGAGGCCTGACCTGACGGCGGGGTCTGACCCTGAGCCGGTGGGGTACCAGCTAGGACCTGCTCCGGCGCGGCCACGGCTTGCGCGGGCGGTTGCGGCTGCTGAGCCGCCTGAGTGATCGCAGGAGTCGAGGCGTCACCACTGATCGAGTCCTTGAACTCGCGCATGCCCATACCAATCGAACGCCCCATTTCTGGGAGGCGCTTCGCGCCGAACACGACCAGCAGGATGACCACCAGGATTGCGATGTGCAGAGGGTTATCTAGTCCCATGGTCTCTCAAGTCTACGACTTTTCTGGGCTTGTCCCCGCTGGCCGTTCAGCAGCCACTTGCGTGAGTGGACGGGCCGGCCAAGATGATCGCCATACTAGACAGCGTGTCCCCAGCCGCAACGCTCGTGGAGGCGCTCGAGCCGATCCGCGCAGATCCCGCTCGCTCGGCCGTGCTGCTCGACATCGACGGCACGCTTGCGCCGATCGTCCGCCATGCGGCCGATGCGCACGTGCCCGAGGCCACGCGTAGTCTGCTGATTGAGATCGCCCGCCGCTATCGCGTGGTGGGCTGTGTCAGTGGCCGGCGTGCCAGCACCGCCCGTCAGATCGTCGCCATTGGCACGATTGCCTACGTTGGCAACCACGGCGGCGAGCTGCTGCGCCCACGTGCGACCAGTCCCGAGGTCGATCCTGAGCTCGCGTCCTGGACTGCGCGCGTGCGTGAGTTCGCCGAGGGTGTATACACGGGCGAGCTCCAGCGTCTGCGCGTGCGCAGCGAGGATAAGGATGCGATCGCCGCGTTTCACTGGCGCGGCGCGCCTGACGAGCAGGCGGCTGAGCAGGCCGTGCGGGAGCTTGCCCGTCACGCCGAGCAGGAGGGCTTTGCCGTGCATTGGGGGCGCAAGGTGCTCGAGGTGCGCCCGCCTGTGCCGCTCGACAAGGGTCTTGGCATCGCCACGCTGTTGCGGGGTGGCGAGGCCGACGCTGCGGTGTACGTGGGCGACGACACCACCGACATCGACGCGTTTCGTCGCCTCCGCTCGCTGGTCGAGTCCGGCGAGCTCGCAAGCGCCCTGTGCGTGGCGGTCAGCTCGGACGAAGCGCCCCCTGGCTTGGCCGCCGAGGCTGATCTCACGGTCGACGGGACCGCCGGTGTACGTGAGCTGCTCGAGGCGCTGCTTTAGGGCCGTGCGTTTCGTGGACTTCCTCAGGACGACCGTGCTGCTGAGCGCCGGCGCCGCCACTGCTCTCGCGGGGGTGACGGTGCTGGCCGCGAGCGCCAAGTCCAACACCACACTTGCTGAGGTCGCTGTCGGCTGGTGGCTGATCGCCGCGGGCGTGGGCTTGCGCATGGGTAGGCGCGCGCAAGCCAACCCGCCGATCGCCCGGCTGCTCGCCGGCGCTCAGGCCAGTACCACGCTGCCCGAGCACCGCCCTGGCGCGATCCTCGTTAACCGCCTGTGGCCGCTGTTGGTCTTCACGCTGCTCTCCGGCGGTCTGGCCTTCCTGGCTCCGCAGATTCCCGGCATAGCAGCTGGCTTTGCCATCATCTGGGCGCTCTCCTGGCGTCGCCAGGACGCGGCCGTCGGGGCGATCGAGGAGCGCGACGGCGCCTCTTTCTACATCAAGAGCACGTCGCCCATGCGGCCGATGGCGCTCGTGCGTACCCCTGGCTTCAAGGCGGCCCGCCCCGAGCGTGTCGGCGGCGCCGTCACCTGAAGATGGCCCCCGTAGGGTCAGATGGTTATGCGCTCGACGTGCTGATCGTCTCGCTCGGCTCCACTGCAGGGCTGCGCATGGCCGATGATGAGCTGCTTG
Organism: Solirubrobacteraceae bacterium; assembly: GCA_036513795.1. Lineage (GTDB taxonomy): Bacteria > Actinomycetota > Thermoleophilia > Solirubrobacterales > Solirubrobacteraceae > Palsa-744. The sequence continues at coordinate 5,414 of DATBYJ010000157.1, forward strand.
CCTCGTTGCAGAGAGCCGGTGCGCGTGTGCAGATCGCCCGCGCACAAGCGCCGGCGCCCGTGCGGACCATGATGCTCACCGACCTTGCCTGGGCGCGCGCAGCGCGGAGCGCTGCCATTGCATGCCTCGCGCGGATGCAGCCTGTCTCGCCGGGCGCCATCATCTACTCGACCACCACCGCCGCCCTGCTATGGCCGCGTCCGGGGGCGATCCGTTTTGATTCGCCGTCCGCGGGCAATCGGCCTGGGCGTCATGGACTGTGGCAGCGCCCGCTCGAGCAGCGGCGCCTGGCACAGGCGCCGCTGCTGCTG
>DATBYJ010000158.1:0-32400 GCA_036513795.1 Solirubrobacteraceae bacterium
GTAGACGTTCTCCGCGGTCTCCGACGGCTTCCACTCCGTGCTCATGTCGAGCAGGTTGACGAAGAAGTCGTTGCTCAGCGCCTCCGGCCGGTCGGTGAAGACGCCATGCGAGGACTGCCCGAAGTTCGCGTTCAGGGCCCGCATTCCGCCGATCAGCACCGTCATCTCGGGAGCGGTCAGCCTCAGCATGTAGGCCCGCTCCAGCAGCCCATGCTCCAGCGGAAGACTCGTGTCCGCGGGCAGGTAGTTGCGGAAGCCGTCGACGGTCGGCTCGAGCACCTCGAACGAGTCGACGTCGGTCTGCTCCTGCGATGCATCGGTACGCCCCGGCGTGAACGGGACCGAGACGTCGTGTCCGGCGTTCTTCGCGGCCTGCTCGACGGCCGCGCATCCGCCGAGCACGATCAGGTCTGCCAGCGACACCTTCTTCCCGTTGGACTGGGAGTCGTTGAAGTCCCGCTGGACCTGCTCGAGCGTCGCAAGCGCGCTCGCGAGCTCGGCCGGTTCGTTGACCTCCCAGTCCTTCTGCGGCGCGAGGCGCACGCGAGCTCCGTTCGCGCCGCCGCGCTTGTCGGTGCCGCGGAACGAAGCGGCAGCTGCCCACGCCGTGGAGACGAGTCGGGAGATCGAGAGCCCCGAAGCGAGGATCTTCTGCTTCAGCGAAGCGATGTCGGCCTCGCCGATCAGCTCGTGATCGACGGCTGGAACGGGGTCCTGCCACAGCTGCACCTCGGGAATCCAGGGGCCGAGGTAGCGCGAGATCGGCCCCATGTCGCGGTGCAGCAGCTTGTACCAGGCCTTGGCGAACGCCTCGGCGAGCTGGTCGGGGTTCTCGTAGAAGCGCCGCGAGATCGGCTCGTAGACCGGGTCGAGCCTCAGCGCGAGGTCCGTCGTCAGCATCATCGGCGCGTGGCGCTTGGAGGGATCGTGGGCGTCCGGCACCGTGCCCTGGGCCTCGGGGTTCTTGGGAGTCCACTGCTTTGCCCCGGCCGGGCTCTCCGTCAGCTCCCAGTCGTACTCGAACAGGTTCTCGAGGAAGCCGTTGTCCCACTTGGCGGGCTCCTTCGTCCACGCGCCCTCCAGCCCACTCGTGAGCGTCTGCGCGCCGTTGCCGTTGCCCGCGCTGTTCTTCCAGCCGAGACCCTGCTCCTGCAGGGGAGCTGCCTCGGGCTCGGGGCCGAGGTTGCTCGGGTCGACGGCGCCGTGGGTCTTGCCGAAGGTGTGGCCGCCGACGATCAGCGCGACCGTCTCTTCGTCGTTCATCGCCATGCGGCCGAAGGTCTCGCGGATGTCCTGGGCGGATGCCAGCGGGTCGGGGTCGCCGTTCGGGCCCTCCGGGTTGACGTAGATCAGGCCCATCTGCACGGCGCCGAGGGGGCCCTTGAGCTTGCGCCCGTCGCTGTAGCGCTCGTCTCCGAGCCACGTGTCCTCGCTGCCCCAGAAGATCTCCTCGGCCTCCCAGATGTCCTCGCGCCCGAAGCCGAAGCCGAACGTCTGAAAGCCCATCGACTCCATCGCCACGTTACCTGTGTAGACGAGCAGGTCGGCCCACGAGATCTTGCGGCCGTACTTCTGCTTGATCGGCCACAGCAGCCGCCGGGCCTTGTCGAGGCTGGCGTTGTCGGGCCAGCTGTTGAGCGGGGCGAAGCGCTGGGCGCCGCTGCCACCGCCGCCGCGGCCGTCGAACGTGCGGTAGGTCCCGGCAGCGTGCCAGCTCATGCGAATGAACAGCGGGCCGTAGTGGCCGTAGTCCGATGGCCACCAGTCCTGGGAGGTGCTCATCAGCTCGATCAGGTCCCGTTTCAGCGCGTCCAGGTCGAGCGTGGCGAACTCGGCGGCGTAGTCGAAGTCCTCGCCCATCGGGTCCGACAGGGCGGAGTGGCGATGCAGGACGGTCAGGTCCAGCTGGTTGGGCCACCAGTCGCGGTTCGTCCTGGGGGAGGGCACCTCGGGAGTCGGGCTCGGGATCGCCGGGTTCTCGCTCTCGCTGGTGCTCTCAGTCATGTTGCTCCTGTCCCTATCTGGTTGAAGATGTCTGGTGGACCGTTGCTCTACGTCGAGAGACCGGCGCCCTCGGCAAGCAACGAGGGTAGCGAGATCAGTCGTCATAGACTCATGTCAATGCGCCGCAGGGTTACGTTCAGCCGCAACCTGACACTGTCGTTGTCGCGCACTTGCCAGTGCTACTGCAAGTACTGCGCGTTCGCCACCCACAAAGCGCACCTGTATGCGCCTGAGGAGGTGCTCCAGATCCTGGACGGCGCTGCCAAGCGCCAGGTGAAGGAGTTGTTGGTGCTGACGGGCGAGAAGCCGGAGGTTAACCCGGAGGTCGCCTCGCGACTACGCGAGTACGGTCACGAGGACTTCACGGCATACGTGGTGTGGACGTGCGAACGGGCGCTCGAGCGAGGGCTTTTGCCACACACCAACCTGGGTGCGCTCGCACGCGAGGATCTGGCGCGGCTGCGCGAGGTGACGGCCTCGCAGGGGCTGATGCTGGAGTCGATCTCAGAGCGGCTGATGGACACGGTGCACGCGGGCTCGCCAACCAAGCACCCGGCCAGGCGTCTGGAGACGATCCGCGCGGCGGGGGAGCTGAAGATAGCGTTTACGAGCGGCATCCTGGTGGGGATCGGGGAGACGGAGGATGAGCGGGTGGAATCGCTGGAAGCGCTGGCGGCGGTGCACGCAGAGTTCGGTCATATCCAGGAGGTGATCCTGCAGAACTTCGTTCCCCACCAGCGCTACTACGGCGAAGAGCCGGCGGAGATCGCGGACGCGGCCGCGCGTGACTACTGGCGCACGGGCGTGGCGGACTCCCGTCCGGAGCTGCCGCTACCCGACTGGGCGTGCCCGGTGAGCATCGAGGACATGAAGCGCCTGATCGCAGAGACACGGCGGCTGATGCCGGACGTGGGCATCCAGATCCCGCCGAACCTGGCGGACTGGTGGGGCGAGTTGGTGGCCGCGGGCGCGACCGACCTGGGGGGGCTGAGCGCGAACGGCGATCACATCTCCCCGGAGCACCCGTTCCCCTCGCCGCACCAGGTGCGTAAGCAGCTGCAGAAGGACGGCGTGGCGCTGACGGAGCGGCTGTGCGTGTACCCGCAGTACATCGAGCAGGATTGGATCGCGCAAGGCGTGTTGGACACGATCAAGGTCAAGTACTGGAGCTTCATCCCCCGCCGCGGCTCCGGCCGCACGGACCCGCCGGCGCCGATTCGTCCGGACCTGGTTGCGGGCGCGGTGCAGGGTGCCCGCGATGGGCTCGCGTTGAGCGCGGATGAGCTGACGGCGATGTTCGCGGAGACCCGTCCGGAGGCGATCGAGGACATGCGCCAGGCAGCGGATGAGCTGCGGGCAGAGCTCGCTGGGGAGACGGTGACGTTCGTGGTCAACCGCAACATCAACATCTCCAACGTGTGCACGGTCGGCTGCGCGTTCTGTGGCTTCGGCCAGGGTAAGCGCTCGCCGGATGCGTATGAACATGATGAGAAGGAGTTCGTCGCCCGCGTCCACGAGGCGATCGACTTCGGCGCGAGCGAGCTGTGTATCCAGTCTGGGATTCACCCCGACTGGCGGTTCGAGGACTACCTTGGATGGTTGCGATTGGCAAAGGACACTTCAATTCGGGCGGGCTCGGAGTTGCATCTGCACGCATACAGCCCGATGGAGATCGCGCACATGTGCGATATCTCGCGCCTGTCACCGGCGGAGGTGTTCGCGCAGCTTCGCGATGCTGGTCTCGGCTCGACGCCGGGCACGGCGGCGGAGGTTCTGCACGACGGTGTGCGCGAGCGCATCTCGCCGAACAAGCTGCCGGTGGCGCGCTGGGTGGAGATCATCGAGGCCTCGCACGCTGCGGGGCTGCGCTCGACGGCGACGGTGATGTTCGGCCACATCGAGGAGCCGTGGGAGCTGGCGGAGCACATGCGGGTGATCCGTGAGCTGCAGGAGCGCACGGGCGGCATCACGGAGTTCGTGCCGCTGTCGTTCATCCCCTTCCAGACGCTGCTCGGCCGTACGCACGGGGTGCAGGAGATCTCGCGTGAGGAGAACCTCAAGCACACTGCCGTCTTCCGCCTGGCGCTAGGGCGCACTGTGCGAAGCGTGCAGGCGAGCTGGGTGAAGATGGGCCTAGACGCCGCCACGGAGGCGCTGCGCTGGGGCGTGAACGACCTCGGGGGCACGCTGATGGAGGAGTCGATCAGTCGCCTGGCGGGCAGCTATCACGGCACGCGCCTGGAGCCCGAGCAGTTGGTGGCCGCAGCTCACGACGCCGGGCGTCCGGCGGCTGAGCGCACGACGCTTTACGGGATCAGGCGGGAGTTTCCGCTTGCATCCCCGCCTACAGCTGAGGAACTCTCGCTGACGGTGTAGGCGCGATGGCCGTCCGACTTCGCTTCATACAACACGACATCGGCTTCACGGACGAGTTCGGCAGGGGTGGTTTCGGTTGAGGTTGCGATGCCGATGCTGAAGGGGATGCCATCGGGCAGGCCGATCTCGCCCAGCGCCAACGCCTGAGCGCAATCGTGCAGGCGCGCGGCTGCCGTCTGTGCACTGTTGCTGTCTGTGGCCGGTAGCGCGACGAGGAACTCATCGCCTCCCCAACGTCCGTAGATGTCATCGGCCCGCAGCGCGTCGCGCAGACAATTGGCAAATGAGCGCAGAACGTGGTCGCCCGCCTCGTGACCGAACTCGTCGTTGGTCTCCTTGAAACGATCGAGGTCGATCATCATCAGCGATAGCGGCTCGTCTCGTCGACGGGCGTGTGCGGCGGCGCGAGTGAGGTGTTCGCCCAGCGCTCGGCGGTTGAGTAGGCCGGTCAGGGGGTCCGTGCGAGCAATCTGCTCGAGCCGGGTGGAGAGCAAGGTGAGCCTTGCTCTATCGGCGAGCGAGCGAGCGAACAGCGCGACGAGCAAGGTGCCGAGGACGCTCACGAGCGCAAGTACCAGCCACGGGATCCACTGTGACCAGCCTGCAATCGACACGTAGAGCTTGCTGTTGGGGACAGCGATGATCAGTTTCCACGACGTTCCTGGGACAGGGGTGTCGGCGAACGTTGTGGGAGTCCGTGCGGCAACGGGACCGTGCGATGCATGGGCCGCTGCGCGTGCGAGCTGTGGGTCAGCTTGGCTGAGTGTCGTCGCTTTGGTGGCCGGACTGGCTGCGATCACGTGTCCGCTGTCGTCGACGAGCAGCACCTCGTGTGGGTTGAGCGGCACGGTGTGCTCCACGAATCTGCCCAAGGCTGAGTCCGTAGCGTTGTAGGCGGCACTGAACACCCGACGGCCTCGAGCGGTTGAGAAGGGAACCGCGATGGCGGTCACCGGTGTGCCTCGGGCCGCGGATGCAACGACGTTTGAGATCGCCGGCTTGCCCTGCTCGGCGGCTTGGAGATGGGCGTAATCGGCCGCGAGCGGATGGCCCAGCAGCGAAGAATCGGAAGGCACGATGTCGAGCAGGCGTCCCGATGAGTCGAGCAGCACCGCGGCGCTGCTACCGAAGGCGGAAACGACCAGCCGGAACTGCTCGGGTGACACCTGCTGTCCTGAGAGGAACTGCCGAGCGGCCTGCTGCTCGCGGGTGGCCTGCTGCTTGAGGAACTCCGACACGAACGTGGCTGAGCTGGTGCCGCGCAGCTCGAAGTTCGAAAGGATGTGTGCCCGGGATTGCTGACGGGAGTAGACGATGCCTGCAGACAGCGTGCCCAGCAGCACCAGCAGCGCCAGCGAGGCGGTGGCGATCGTCCACGCGAGGTGGCCCCGCGCGAGACCAGTGGGGAATTTCTCTCTGACGGGCATCATCCTTGATTTCCCAGGCAGCGAACGCTCGAAACCTGTGTGGTCGAAAGTACTCTGCGGGTTACTACTTAAGCCTTACGAGGAAGATCGACCGATATGGACGCTGACTTTAGGTGGGTCGGTAATTCCGGCGCCGCGGCCGGCATCGACCATGCGTCGAGCCTCGCCAGGGCGGCGACTGTCTGCGTGACGCTCGTCAGTCCCGCGCGAACTGCCCATGAAAGGAGAAGGGAATGTGATGGGGCGCTTGCGCCCGTGCGAGCTCGCTGAGGTCTGCGGCATCGAGGACGAGCAGGTACGAGGTGCCCGCACGGGCATCGAGCACTACTGACATCAGCACCCCGTCATCCTCGCGCTCGGCGTCGGGGCGTGCTACGAACACCGGCTCCCCGGGGTAGCAGTCGGGCTCGCAGAAGCTCAGCGCAGTGCCGCCGGTCACGTCGAGCTTGACGATCTTCTCGAACCAGCCGCTCGCGCCAAGGTCATTGCCCCATACGTAGCGGTAGGGGCGCTCGTTGCAGCGCCTGTAGTTGATGCGCGGCAGCTCGATGCCCTCCTCGCCGATGCGCTGCTGGGAGACCGATCGGTCGCGGAGCGAGAGCGTGAAGCGCGTGAGTTGCGGTGCTGCGATCGGGTGGCCGCTACGCAGGCGCTCCAGATATAGGTCTTTCACAATGCTCGCGTCAGCGACGGTGCATAGGTCCACTACGACCTTATCGCCATCCTCAAAGGCGTTGACATGGTGAAAGCCGAAGCACGCATCCGTTTCAAAGCCGCCGGCCGTCTCGCCGGTGATGCGATCGACGAGCGTGAAGCGTGTGCCGCGCTCTGGCTTCCAGCGATAGTTCTCGATGTACGGGCGCCCCGACAGTGCCACTGCCAGCGGGTTGACCACGAACGGAAACTCAGCCAGCACGAACCAGCGCTCGGTCAGGCCGAAGGAGTGCATGTAGGCCGGCTCACGGACCGGGACTGAAGCGAGAATCTTCGGTGTGGCGGCCTTGCCGCCGGCACCAGCCCCGTCGATGCTGAAGAAGCGATAGCTGCTGCGTGCGCCTAGCTTGGCGGCGTAGTTGAGCATCGCGCCGCTTGTGCGATCCATGTGGGGGTGCGCGGTGGTCAGCTGTCCTGGGGCCTTGAACGGATGCACGCCCGCGCTCTGTAGGGTCTGTGGGTCGAACTCGACGGCAAGAGGTGTCTCGGTCATTGCCACAAAGCGCTCGCCGAGTCGCGCGACGTTGATGTTGGCGTTGTCTGTCAGGACGCCCCCGGAGCTGAACAGCGTCTGCACCAGTTTGAACAGCGAGCGGCATGGGTCGGTGGCGAACTCGCCATAGACGATCGTGCCCCGCTCGCGCGCGGCACGATACGAGCGGCTTTCCAGGAAGCGGTTGCCATATGCCACGCGGCCATCGGCGATCGTGAAGCGATGCAGCATCGCCAGGCCGTCGAACCAGTGGCGCATGCTTTGGCCCCCGACCTCGAATTTGGCCGGGCCCGTCCGTAGTAGCGAGCCGGAAAGCCACGACGGCAGCTCGCCGCTCAGCTGCAGCTCTGGGACTGTCGTCTCGTGCTCGAGCGTAGTGAAGCCGAGTGCGCTTGTGGTTTGAGGGGCGGCAGTCGAGGTCACGCCGGAGGACATGACGGTTCCTTTCGTATGGTTCGGTTCGAACGATACATACCGTAGGCTACCCTGCGGGGGATGTCAAGCGCCCGTTTGACGGAGACCTCCTACATCGTCCTCGGGTTGCTGGAGCGTTTGCAGCCGGCGACCCCGTATGACCTCAAGCGGCTCGCTCAAGTCAGCACGATCAACTTCTGGAGCGTGCCGCACACACAGCTATACACCGAGTGCGCGCGCCTCGCGCAGGCCGGCCTGCTAGTGGAGGAGCGCGAGCAGACGGGGCGACGCAGGCGCATCTATCGCGTCAGCGAACGCGGCGAGCAGGCGCTCGAGCGCTGGCGCATGGAGCCCACGGACGCGCTTGACGAGGTCCGCGACGCGGGCACCTTGAAGCTCTTCTTCGGCGCTGATCCTGCCCCACTGGCAGCGGTTCAGCTCGAGGCTCACCGGCGCCAGTTGCGCACATACGAGCACCTGCATGCGAGCTCGGGAGAGATGCCGCGGGGGATGCGTCTGGCGCTGGAGGCGGGTATCGGCCACGAGCGCGAGTTCATCCGTTTCTGGTCGCGGTTGCTCAACGAAAGAGATCCTCTTGAAGAGGGCGCAGTAGCGCCATAGCACCCGGGCCGTCGTCCTCGCCGATGAAGCGCTCCAGCCCGTCGATGATCACGACCGGCTCGCGCGAGTCCTTGGCGCGGGCCAGGTCAGCGGCGCCCGCGGCGGCATCGGCGATCGCAAGCCACGTAGCCCTCAGCTCCATGCCGCTCGCGTCTGTTCGACCGCGCCAATCATCGAGTGGCTGCATACCTGCCAACCCGATCGTGACGTCCACTTGGCCGTGGCGCCATGCCCGCCCGAAGCTATCTGAGATCAACACCGCCGGCGCTGTCTGACCGCTCGCGCCGACCCTGGTGAGCGCGCGCAGACGCGCACGGATGCTCCTGGCGGAGCCGTCGGGGTCACGCGGCAAGAGGACCAGCGTCTGCGCGTCCGCGTCAGCCGAGGCGTTGGACGCGTCGACGCCCGCGTTGGCGCACACGAAGCCGTGATGGGTGCGGCAGATGAGTACACCGCGGCTCGAGCGCAGCACCTCGGCGGATTGGTCGAGCACAACCTGCACCACACGCGGATCTCTCGCCGGCGCAGCGTCACCGTCGCCGCTTGCCAGCTCGTGGGCGCGTGGGCTCGCGACAACGTCGGAGAGAGCTACCAACGCCCCCTCGGCCTTTGATACGGCGGTATGGGCGATCGCCACAAGTTGACCCTCGCGTAGCGGCGCCCCGTCCATAGCATCGAGAATCAGCGCAGCAAGGTCATCGCCCGGGCGCACCTCTGGAATGCCGGTGAGGGCGTGCGCAGATAGGCTCGCCACGACGGTTGTGTTTCAGGCTGGGGTCGTGAGGGGGAAAGAGTCGCTGCGCTCGCCCAGGCCGAGTACGGCACGCGTGCGCGGCGCCCAGGCGCTCAACCCCATGAGTCGTTCGCGCAGCGCAGCCAAATCGGCACCCGTGTCGATATCCAACAGCAGCGAAGCCGGTCGCTTGATCACCGGCTCGATCGCAGCGGCGAATGCGAGCTTGCGATGGCGCTCACAGCTGTCGGGCCCGAAGCTCGGTGTGATCGCGTCTGGAGGTGTGAGCAGCAGTCCGTTCGTGCCCGTTCCGTGCCGGTCGGGGACGATCACGACCGCACGCCGATCGCGGTGCTCGGCTGCCTCTGCGCCCAACAGCTCTTCTAGCTCGGCTGGGTCCAACGCGGGGCAGTCGCCGGGGATACACAGCACCCGCTCGATGCCGTCGGCGAGCGCGCGCTGCACGCCGAGGGCGGCGGCTGGCGATTGGCCGCTCTCGGCATCATCGAGGACGACGATTGCATGGTGCACCCGTGCCACTTCCGCGACCTTGTCCTCGCGTGTGACGACGATCGTGCGCTCGATCGCCTCGGTTTGGGCGAGCGCAAGCAGCACATCCGCAACCATCGCTTCGGCTAGCTGCAGGCGCAACTGGTCGGCGACGCTCGCGCCCAGCCGCTGCTTGGCGCGGGAGAAGCTCTTGACGGGCAGGATCGCGGCGGTGCGCATCTGCCGCAGACGATAGTGAGAACTTCGCGAGCGTCGGCGCTACCAGCCGAGCAGCATCAGCCCGACGGTTACGCCTGGGCCGATCGTCACCATCAGCCCGTGTTCGCCGGGCTGCGGCGTGTGGCGCTCGATGGTGTCCTTGAGCACGTAGAAGATCGACGGCGTGCCCACGTTGCCGTGCTCGGCCAGCGCGTTCCAGCTGGTGGCAAGGTCTGCCTCGGACAGCTCCAGTGCCGTCTGCACGTTCTCGATGATGCGTCTGCCGCCAGGGTGCGCGATCCAGTGGTTGATGTCCGCGTGGCGTAGCTCGTGGCGAGCCAGGAATGCGCTGACGACACCGGGCAGGCCGGCGCCGGCGAGGTCGGGCAGCTCGCGTGCGAGGTGCAGGAAGCTGTCTTCGGGTGCGAGGTCAAGGCGCACCGCATCGAGTGTGCCGGGGAGCTGGTGCACCTGGGAGGCAAGGATGACCGGGCCATCCGCGCGAGGATCGCTGGAGAGCACGGCGGCGGCACAGCCGTCGCCGAAGATCGCAGAGCCGACTGTCTTGGCCTTGGGGTCATTGGCTGTTGCGGGCATCAGCGTGCCGCTCATGCTCTCCGCCGCAACGATCAGAGCTAGCTTCTCGGGGTGCTCGTGCATCGCCTGTCCCGCCAATTTCATTAGCGGCACGCCGCTCGCGCAGCCGACACCGTTGATGTGGTACTTGTCGGTCGTCGGGTCCATCTCGTAGTGCTCGAGCAGGCGATGCGCGATCGTGGGACACCCGACCGAATAGAGGCTCGAGCTGATCACGGTCCCGATCCGCTGCGGGTCGAGCTCGAGTGCGTCGACCGCTTGGATAGAGTGCGCCATCAACTGCTGCTCGATCTTCGTAGCGCGACCCTGCAGGGTCGCGGCGAGGAAGTCGGGACTCAGGTCAAGGTGGCGGCGCTTGACACCACAACGTTCGAATATGCCCTCAGCAAACTCATTTCCCTTCAAGCCCAGGCGGTCGAGCACCTGCTCCTGGGAGTACACCTCCGGCGAGTCGGACACGGCGATCCCGGCGATCCGTGGTCCCGAGCGTCGCACGGGCTGGCGCGGCGTAATGACCGGGTCGGTGAGAACCGATGGTCCGCCGTTGCCGTATGTCCGGTACGAGACGCTCTGCACAGTCGATGCTCCTTGGTTGGCGGTGACGCCCGCTCGGGGCCATCAGGCTGAGGCTTCGACGATATGTACACCGAACGCTGCTACCCGGTGCGACAACGCCGTTCTTACCGACTTCTTCGCGTGCTCGCAGGTCGATTTGCTGCGATGAAAACGATCATCCGAGGGGAGAAGTCTAGATGAAAGCGACGACGACTACCGGCATCAAGCTGATCGGGGCTGGTCTGCCGCGAACCGCCACGCTGACGCAAAAGCAAGCCTTCGAGCAACTTGGGCTAGGGCCGTGCTACCACTGGGTCAACGTGCTGGCCGACTTGGATCACGTCCAGCTGTGGGACCAGGCGATGGACGGAGAGGCTCCGTGGGAGCAGATCTTCGGTGGCGCCCAGTCGAGCGCAGACTGGCCGGGAGGCTACTTCTATCGCGAGCTGATGGAGGCCTACCCCGACGCAAAGGTGCTGCTCAGCGTGCGCGACCCGGAGTCGTGGGAGCCGAGTTTCCGCGAAACGATCGTGGAGATGTCGTTCGGCAAATCGCTGATGCCGCTGCTGGCGCACGCCCGCGCGGCGGTGGACCCCAAGTTCGAGCGCTATCTAGAGCTGGTCGATCGCATGTTCTGGGGGCCCCAGGGCACTTTCTCGCAGGGGCATGAGCCCGAGCAACTGATGGAGCAGATGGTCGCCCATCACGGGCGCGTCAAGCGCGACGTGCCCGCCGATCGCCTGCTGGTGTGGGAAGCGCGCGAAGGCTGGGAGCCACTGTGCGATTTCCTCGAAGTTCCGGTCCCGAGTGAGCCATTCCCGCACGCCAACGACCGCGAGACCTTCCTGGGTCGCGTGATCGACGGAGCGCTGAGCACGCTCCAGGACTGGCGCGCGGGCAACCCCGCGGCAGTCGGGTAGCGCTCCGGCGGACAGCGAGCGCCCCCACCCGGTATCGCTCCGCATCGCCTACCGGGTAGCGCCCCGTACCGGGTAGGATGCCCAGCGGTTGCTACGCAGCGAGTGCCTGCGCGAACGACAGGGTCTGTTCGGCCACGCGTGCGCGGCCGTGCGCATCGTCCATGCGCGTATCGGTCTGTAGCGTGGTCAGCCGCGCTACGTCTTCATCGGCGAGGATGCCGTCGAGCAGCTCACCGTAGAAGTCGGCAACGCCGTTGGCGTTGCACTCGAGTGCGCCAAAGGCCATGAATGACTCGGTGGGCCCCTTCAATACCGCGCCGCCAACAATCGGGCTGACGGCCACGATCGGCGCGGCGGCGGCGTGGAGCGCCTCGTGAATCCCAGGGACGGCGAGGATCGGCGCGATCGACGCGAGCGGGTTGGACGGGCCGATCACGATCGTGCGTGCGCTGGCGATCGCGTCGAGCACCTCAGCGCTCGCGTGAGCCTGCTCGGCACCGCGGTACTCGAGCCCCTCGATCAATCCCGAGGCGCGCTCGCGGATCATGAACTCCTGGAAGGCACACCAGCCGACGGAGCCGGTGCGGACCCACGTGCGTATCGGGTCATCGCTCATCGGCAGCACCCGTGTGCGCACGCCAATGGCGTCGTTCAGCCGCGCTAACGCGATCGTAGGGGAGAGCCCTTCGGCGAGCATGCGCGCTCGCTCCAAGCACCACGCAAGGTCGCGGTCGCCGAGGTTGAACCAAACGTCCACGCCCAGCTCGCGCAGCGCGTCCATCACCGCGAAGGAGTCACCCTCGAGCCCCCAGCCGCGATCGTCGATCGTGTCTGCCAGCCAGAATGACACCAGGTCGGGGTCGGGTGAGACGTGTGCGCCATAGATCTCGATGTCATCGCCCGTGTTGGCGATCACGCTGAGGCGCTCCGGCCCGGCCACGTCGGCGATACCGCGTGCCAGCTTGGCACCACCGGTGCCGCCGGAGAGGATCACGATGTCGCGGTCGCTCGTCCTCACTGCCACAGCCGCTCTGGAAGGTCCGTCAGGCGAACGCCAGCGTGAGTCTTGTAGCGGGAGTTGACGGAGATCAAAAGCGCGGTCAGAGCCTCGGTGGTGCGGGCCATCTCCAATTTCCCGCAGTCAACGCAGCGCAGCCCGTCGATACGCTCGATCAGCTCGGCGGCCACGCGCTTGTCCGCGCGCGAGTCGCCGCAGACGAGCACGTCCTGTGCGAGAGAGTGCTCGAGGTCGGTCAGCGATGCTGCGCTGACGGTGTGTAGAGCTGAAACCACCCGCACACCCTCGGGCACCATCTCCAGCGCCTGCTGGGCGGCAGAGCCCTGCCACACGCCGAGCATGCGGGTGGCTTTGCCGCTGACCGCGGCGGCTAGCGGCACCGTCGCATCGATCAGCAATTGCCCAGGGGAGAGCGCGCCCTTCAGGTTGGTCAGCGTCTCAGACTGGTTGCGGAAGGGCACGCTCAAGATCACAATGCCATCGGCGCCCGCCGCGCGCACCGCATCCGCGTTGTCGTACGCCGAGAAAGACGCGTCGGGCAGAATTGCCAGAGCGCGCTCAGCGGTTTCCGCGGCTCGGTCGGAGTCGCGGGAGCCGATCGCGATCGGCACGCCCGTGCGTGCGAGCCTCAGAGCGAGGCCGAAACCAAGCGCCCCTGAGGCACCGATTACGGCTACCGGATCGGAGCTGGACGGTGCCACGGCGGCCGAGTATAGGCTGAGAGTGATGAACTCCACGCGACGCCCTATGTCATGAGCGAGCTTCCCCGGGAGGTGACCATTAGGGAGGTAGGGCCACGCGACGGCTTTCAAAACGAGCCTGAGGTGATTCCCACGGAGCGCAAGATCGAGCTGATCGACGCGCTCGCGCGAACCGGCCTGCGGCGTCTAGAGGTGACGAGCTTTGTCCGCGCTGACGTCATCCCACAGCTGGCCGATGCCGCTGAGGTTCTCGCCGGGATCGATGTGCCGCGGGAGGTCAGTGTGTCGGTGCTGATCCCCAACGAGCGCGGGCTCGAGATGGCGCTCGAGCTGCGCGAGCGCGTAGGCGCGGGTCGCGAGTGCGCGGCCGGCAGCCGCGATCCCGAGGGTGGTGCGCGGCCGGCGTTCGACGAGATCAACGTGTTCATGTCTGCGTCGGAGAGCCACAACCGCAAGAACGTCAAGCGCTCGATCGCCGAGTCGCTCACGGGTCTCCAAGCCGTCCTCGGGCTGGCGCGTGCAGCCGGCCTGCGCTGCGAGGGTGTGATCTCGACCTCGTTCGGATGTCCGTACGAGGGTCGCGTGCCGGTCGAGCGCGTGCTGGAGATCGCGACACAGTTGCGTGACGCGGGTGCCCAGGAGATCGGCTTTGGCGACACAACCGGCATGGCCAATCCCGTTCAGGTACGGGAGTTTCTCCTCGCGGCTCGCGATCGGCTGGGGCCAGATGTGGAGTTGACCGCGCACTTCCACAACACCCGTGGCCAGGGTCTTGCCAACGTGCTCGCGGCACTGGAGGTGGGCGTGAGGAGCTTCGAGTCGAGCTTCGGTGAGCTGGGGGGGTGCCCGGTTCCAGCGGGCGCCACTGGCAACATCGCCTCAGAGGATCTCGTCTCGATGCTGCACGAGATGGGTATCCAGACCGGAATCGACCTCGATGCGCTGCTTGCGTGCGCCAGGCGTGCGCGGGACGTCCTTGGGCGTCCGCTGGGCAGCCACACGCTCGTGGCCGGGCCGGTCGAGTGGCATCGGGAGGTGGCTGATGATTGAGGCGTACCTCTATTCAGGACACTCGCTGGGTCCCGCCGGCACGATCTCCATGGTTGTGGCTCTTACCGTGCGGCTCGGCTGGATGTTCGCTCGGCGACGCAGCCGCCGCTAGCCGGCTCAGCCTGAGGTCGGCTCTGCCGGCGGATCTTCGCCATCGGCCAGCGTGCGCTGTGTCCAGGCGACGTCGTGCCAGCTGCCGTGCTTGAAGCCAATGCGCCGATAGGTGCCAACCGGCTCGAACCCCAGGGCGCGGTGCAGGCCGACGCTGGCGTCGTTAGGCAGCGTCATCCCGGCGACAGCGACGCGGAAGCCGCGGTCCGCCAATTGCTGAAAGAGCGCTTCATAGAGCATCCTGCCGCTGCCGGCGCGTCGGCGCCCCATCTCCACGTACACGCTGACTTCGCACGCCCAACGGTAGGCGGCACGCGGTTCGAAGCTACTCCCGTAGGCGTAGCCGACGACGCGTCCCTCGTCTTCCAGGACTAGCCAAGCATGACCGCGCTGGGCGGCGGCGATGCGCGCGGCCATGTCTGCCGCTGAGGGAGGGTCAGACTCGAAGGTGATGGCCGTGTCGGTGACATATGGCGCGTAGATGGCCGCACACGCCGCGGCGTCCCGCTCGGACGCGTCCCGGACGATTGGCTGTCCCGCGTCGAGGCCGCTCATCTGCTCAGAGGCTTGCGACTTGCTCCTCGGCCTGGCTCTGCTCGTGCGCTACCTCGCGGGCGGCGGCCACGCAGTACTCCTGCACGGCCACCTCCATCTCCAGTGTCGTCGCGAGCGCCGGGCGGGCGGAGGCGTCGATCACGCGCTTGGCGCGGCCCACGGCGACGTGGGAGTTGGCGAGCAGTTCATCAACGAACTCCTGTGTCGCCTGCTCGAGATCCTCGGGCGCCACGACCCGGTTGACCAGGCCGATTCGCTCGGCCTCCGTGGCGTCGATCGTGCGGGCGGTCATGATCAGCTCCTTCGCGCGGCCCAGGCCCACGACTGCGGGCAGGCGGGTGGAGCCGCCCACGTCGGGGATGATCCCGAACTTGACCTCCGGCAGGCCGAAGTGCCCGTCGCTGGAGGCGATTCGCAGATCGCAGCCGAGTGCCACCTCCAAGGCGCCACCCACGCACGTGCGATGGATTTGACAGACGACTGGCTTGGCCATCTCTTCGCAGAGGTTCGCGCACTCAAGGAACACTTTGCGAAACGGGCGCAGCATGCCGGGCGTACCCGCCGACGACGCGAGCTCGACGAGGTCCACGCCCGCGGAGAACACAGGGCCTTCGCCGCGCAGCACCACGCAGTGCACCGAAATGTCCGCGGCCGCCGTCCGCAGAGCGTCTCCTAGCGCGAGCAGCAGCTCCTGGTTCATCGCGTTGCGCTTCTCCGGGCGGTTCAGCACCACGTGCCGGACATGGCCTTGATCCTCGGTGAACACGATGCTCATGGCGCGCCTCCTGTGGTGAGCGTCCCGTCGGGCATCCTCCGGTCGGATGAGCCTCGTACAGGGCCAATTGGTCACAACAGCGTACGGAAGGAGGCCACTGCTAGCATGATTGCAGTGATGATGCAGAGGCTGATGATTCAGGCTGAGCCTGAGCTCATCGAGCGGGCCAAGCGCCGAGCGCAAGAGCGCGGTGTGTCCGTCGCGCAGGTCGTGCGTGACGCGATCGAGCATGAGCTAGGGGATACCGAGGAGCGGATTCCGCCCCCGTTGAACTGCATTGGGATCGGGCGATCTGGTCGCAGCGACCTGTCGCGGCGAGCGAGCGAAGACGAGTACGAGCCCGAGCCATTCCGCTAGTCATCGACACGGGGCCGCTGCTCGCCGCAATCGAGCCGCACGACGAGGACCACGAGACGTGTGCGCCGCTGCTCGAGCAAAGCCGAGAGGATCGAATCGTGCCTGCGCCGGTGTTGGTGGAGCTCGAGTATTTCCTGAGCCGCACAAACCAGACCGACACATTCGTCAGGTTCCTTGAGGACTGCCGCCGCGAAGCGTTCGTTCTAGAGCCACTGAAGCCGGTCGACTACGCGCGTGTCGGGGAGATCCTCACCACCTACGCCGATCTACGCGTAGGCTTCGTCGATGCCGCCGTCCTAGCGATCGTGGAGCGGCTGCGCGAGACCAAGCTGGCGACGCTCGACCACCGCCACTTCTCCGTCATGCGGCCCCGGCACGTAGACGCGTTGGAGCTGCTGCCCGCGTAGATCCGCTTAGGGTGCGCTGCCGAAGTAGCACGCTTCGCACACCCGGCGGAGCCGCTAGGCGGAGCCCATAAACGTCTCTATCAGCTCAGGTCCAGCACGGTCGTGGGCGGTTCGATCTCGTCGGTGTGACCCTCACGTGGGACGATCGCCGTGCCGACCGCAAAGAACTCGATCGTGTGGCTGCCCCAACCGTGGCTCTTCTCCTGCAGATCAACGCCCACAATCCCCTCAGCGCCGATTTGCTGCGCCTCCGACTGCATTCGCTCCATCGCCAGCTCGCGTGCGTCATACAGCGCCTGGGTGAAGTTCGACAGCTCAACGTTGCGACCCGTCTGTGCCATCGACTGCAGCATGCCGCGGTGAGCCACGTGATACACGCAACTGCCCATCACCATCCCCACCGGACGGTGGCCCGTACGCAGGAGCGTCCAGAAATCCTGACCTGACAGGTCGCTGGTGAACGGTCGGCCGTTGGGGGCGCGGTGAAGCACGCCGTCGCGGTGCTTCACCGCGGTGCCGATCGCAATGAACTCCGCCATGTCCTGGCCCCACTCATAGCGGCCGATGTCCAGGCGCACGCCCACCACGCCGTCCGCGCCCAGCTGGTCGGCCTCCTCCTCCATGCGCGTCATTGCCAGCTGGCGCGCCCCATACATCGCCTCCGACAGGACAGTCATCTCCTGGCTTTTCTTCCACCCCGACATCTGGATGCCGATGTGGTAGATCGAGCTCCCCACCACCAATCCCAGCGGCTCGAAACCCGCCTGCTTGACGAGCAGGAACTCGTTCACCGACAGGTCTGAGGTGAACAGGCCCTGGCGGTTCTGCTCGAGGCGGGCACGGCCCGCCTCGGGGACGCCCTCCAGGGAGGCGGGGTCGTATGTCGGGTCGCTCATGCGCTGCTCCTCTAGCTCGATATGTCCACTGTGGTTTTTGGTGCCTGCTGGGGGATCTCATTGCGGTCACGCACCGCGGTGCCGATCACGTCGAAGGTGACCACCATGCCGCTGCGCTGGGTGTTGACGCCGCCACCGATGTTCTGGCGGCGCATCGTGTGTCCGATACGTACGCCCACGATGCCCGACGCCCCCAGCTGCTGCGCCTGGAAACCGAGGCGTTCCATCGCCTGCTCGCGCGCACTGTAAACACCCTGGGTGTAGCCGCTGAGCTCTTGGTTTTCAGAGAACATCGCGCGGCCGCCGAAGCCGCTCATCATCTGCATTTCAGCGGTGTCCACGACGAAGAACACCGACGTCCACGCAACGATCCCAAGCGGCTCGATGCCCGCGCGCTGCAGGTTGGCGTAGTCACTCACCGAAAGCTCAGTCATCACCGGGTTCTCGCTGGGCTTCGCATCCTTGCGGCGCACCGCCGTGCCAACCACCACGTACTCGATCGCGCCTTCCGCCCAGTCGTGGGAGCCGGTGCGTAGCTGCACGCCGATCACAGCGTCGGCGCCCGCATGGCGTGCCTCCAGCTCCAGGCGGTTGAGCGCCAGGCGGCGCACCTCGTTCCACGCGTCGGAGAGGGTGCGTAGCTCGGTCAGCATGCCCATGGTCCCGCCGCCGCCAAACGCGCCATAGCCCATCTGCATGCCCTGGTAGCCGATCTGGTAGATCGAGCTGCCCATCACCTGTGACAGCGGCTTCAGCCCCAGCTGGTGACACAGCGCAAAGCTGCCCACCGACAGATCTGACGTGAACGAGCCGCCGCGCTCGTCCAGCTCCTTCAGGCGGCGCTCGGCGTTGAGCGGGATGCCGCCAGCTTCCACGCGACGCAGCGACTCTGCCTGCTCGGCTTCCAGCGTCGCGTCGGGTGTGCTCGGTTCGCGTGGTGCGCCCGCTTCAGGGTCGCGGCTCATCGCAGCAGCTTCTCCAGCGCCGCTCGCGCCTGTGCACTGCGCTCGGCCTCCACGTGTAGGTCCGCCGTCAGCGCGGCGATCCACGCATCCGGGTCAAGCGACTCGCGCTTGATCGCGATCCCGCCCGACTGGCGAACGCGTGACCCCTGCACCCGCGCGCCGTCGACCGCCAGCTCATACGCGCACGAGCCGACCTCCACGTGCACGCGCTGCACGCGTTTCTCGCCGCGCCCGAAGAGGCCGCCGCCGCGGCGCTCCACCCGTGCCTGTCCGGGTAGCGCCTGCTCGAGCTTCGCCGCCAGCACCTGCACTGAC
Source organism: Solirubrobacteraceae bacterium (assembly GCA_036513795.1). GTDB lineage: Bacteria > Actinomycetota > Thermoleophilia > Solirubrobacterales > Solirubrobacteraceae > Palsa-744. The sequence goes on from DATBYJ010000158.1 coordinate 18,713, forward strand.
ATGGCTAGGTCGGCTCCGTCCAAGCGCAGGCCGGCAGCCGCGAGGTCGAAATCGTCCTGCTCCGCGGATGCCTTCTCGGGAATGCCCTCTTGGGTGTCGCCCACCTCGTGGAGGGTACCTGTACGGAGGGGCCTGCCGCCCCACATCACGGCAGGTCCCGCACGCAATGACTCCGTCCGTGTAACTAGCTTCCCTGCATAGCTTCCCTGCAGACCACGATCGCAAGCGGGCCGTATAGGCTGCCCCGTGTCCAAGTCGAAGAATGCGAGCGGAGGTCTGATGGCGCAGCGGATCGAGAAAGTGGGAGTGCTCGGAGCGGGCCTCATGGGTCACGGCATCGCGCAGGTGGCGGCGACGGCCGGCTACGAGGTCGTGCTGAGGGAGGTTGACGACGCGACGCTCGCCAAGGGGATCGGCAAGATTGAGAAGCAGCTCGCCAGGGCGGTGGAGAAGGGCAAGTCCACCCAGGAGGATGCCGATGCGCTGCGCGCTCGCATCCACGGCACCGTCGACTACGCAGATCTGGCCGACTGCGATTTGGTTATCGAGGCGATCACCGAGAACCTCGCGCTGAAGCTTGAGATGTGGAAGGAGGTCGATCAGATCGTCAAGCCCGAGGCACTGTTCGCTACGAACACCTCATCGCTTGCTGTCATCGATCAGGCCGCCACCACAAGCCGTCCCGGCCAGTTCGTGGGCCTTCACTACTTCAACCCTGCACAGGTGATGAAGCTCGTCGAGGTCGTGCGCTGCGTGACCACAACCGATGAGGCGTTCGACACCACCCTGGAGTTCGCCCGCTCGGAGGGCAAGCTCGCGATCCCCACCAAGGACAAGGCGGGCTTCATCGTCAACCGCCTGCTCGTGCCATACATGCTCGACGCGATCCGTGCCTATGAAGAGGGTGTGGGCTCGGTGTCGGAGATCGACGAGGCGATGAAGGCTGGCGCTGGGCACCCGATGGGACCGCTCACGCTCGCCGACTTCGTCGGTCTGGACACGATGGGCTCGATCTGCGACGTGCTGTTCGACGAGTTCCGCGAGCGCCGCTTTGCCCGTCCACCCACACTGCGCAAGATGCTCAGTGCTGGCTGGTTCGGGCGCAAGACGGGGATCGGCTTCTACGACTACTCGGGCGACGCGCCCGTGGAGAACCCCGGCATCTAGCGGTTCGCCATTCCTAAATTAACGTTTCTATTCCTAAATAAAGCGAGTCGTGCGCGGGTTATGCTCGTGTGGACTACATTCAAGGCATGACCGATCCCTCGCAGCTGCGTGTCGCCGACGCTGATCGCGAGCAGCTGGTTGAGGAGCTGCGCGAGCACGCGCTCGCGGGGCGGCTGTCCTCGGAGGAGATGGAGGAGCGGATCGGCGGCGCCTACCGGGCGAGGACGCGCGCTGACCTCGACGCGCTGCGGGCCGATCTGCCGGTCAGCTCCACGTCGGTGGCGCTGGCGTTGAGCAAGCGAAAGGGCCAGCTTCGTAGGCGACTCGTGCAGGAGGCTGGCGGGGCGCTTGGGCTCTCGGCCGTGTGCGTGGGCGTGTGGCTGGCGAGCGGCGCGCATGCGAGCTTCTGGCCCGCATGGGTGATTGGCGCGACGCTGCTACCCGTGATCCGCGACTCCTGGCAGCTGCTCGGGCCGGGCTCTGATCTGGAGGTTGTGCACGCGCGGCTACAGGCCCGCCACGAGCGCCGCCTCGCACGGGGTGGGCGCGGCCGGCACCGGCACCGCTACCGAGGGCTGCCGCGACCGTGAGCTCCGTCAGCGACGCCACCGAGCGGGCGCTCGGTGGCGGCCCGGAGCGCCACCGGGAGAAGGCGATCGAGCAGGGCAAGCTGCCCGTGCGTGAGCGCGTGGCGCTACTGCTCGACCGAGGCTCCTTCGCGGAGGAGGCGCTGCTGGCCAACTGGGACGTTGATGGCCTCGGTGCGGACGGCGTGGTCACGGGGGTGGGGGAGATCGACGGGCGCCCGGTGGCGCTGATGGCCAACGACCCGACCGTGAAGGCGGGCTCGTGGGGGCCGAAGACGGTGGAGAAGATCCTGCGCATCCAGGAACGTGCTTTGGAGCTGGAGATCCCGATGGTGTATCTAGTGGACTCCGCCGGCGCGCGCATCACCGAGCAGGTGCAGATGTTTCCCGGCAGGCGCGGTGCGGGGCGGATCTTCCACAACCAGGTGAAGCTGTCAGGGCTGGTGCCGCAGGTGTGTGTGCTGTTCGGCCCGTCAGCCGCGGGCGGCGCGTACATCCCGGCGTTCTGCGACATCGTGATCATGCGCGAGGGCAACGCGTCGATGTATCTCGGCTCGCCCCGCATGGCGGAGATGGTGATTGGCGAGAGGGTGTCGCTCGAGGAGATGGGTGGCGCGCGCATGCACACGGGCGTATCCGGGTGCGCGCACCAGCTCGTCAAGAGCGACGCCGACGGGATCGAGTTCGCACGCAGCTACCTCTCCTATCTGCCGACCAGTTGGAAATCGCAGCCGCCCGTCCTGCACCCGCCGGCGCCCGCAGCGTTGGCACCCGCCGCGGGTGGGCCCGGCGCGGACGCCGACAGGGCGGGCATCGCCGAGCTGATCCCAGTGGATGAGAACAAGCCGTTCGACATCAAGCTGCTGATCGAGCGACTGGTGGATGAGGACTCGCTACTGGAGATCCAGCCCCGCTGGGCAAAGGAGCTGGTGGTGGGCTTCGCCCGCCTGGATGGCCGCGCGATTGGGATCGTGGCCAACCAGCCCAAGCACAAGGGCGGCGTGCTGTTCACCGACTCGGCGGACAAGGCGGCGCGCTTCATCTGGACGTGCAACGCGTTCAACGTGCCTTTGCTGTTCCTGGCGGACGTGCCTGGCTTCATGATCGGCACGCAGGTGGAGCGCGAGGGCATCATCCGCCACGGCGCAAAGATGATCAGCGCGGTCAGCGAAGCGACGGTGCCGAAGATCTCGGTGGTCGTGCGCAAGGCCTACGGCGCGGGGCTGTATGCGATGGCGGGGCCTGCGTTTGACCCGGACTGCTGCATCGCGCTACCGAGTGCGTCGATCGCGGTAATGGGCCCGCAGGCGGCGATCAACGCGGTGTACTTCAACCAGCTACAGGCGATCGATGACGAGGCCGAGCGCGCGGCTAAGACGGAGGAGCTGCGCAGCGAGTACGCCGAGGACATCGACATCCTGCACCTGGCATCGGAAATGGTGATTGACGCTGTGATCGAGCCGGATGAGCTGCGCTCAGAGCTCGTGCGCCGCTTTGCGCACGCGGCGTCAAAGCGGCGCGACTGGCCGGCCAAGCGCAACGCTGTGACGCCCGTCTAGAGCTCGCCCGGCCCGATCGGGCCCGATCGTCCCGTGTGGCTCGATCAGCCGGTCGCCAGGTCCCCCGCGCCCGTTCCCGCAGCACGCGTCGTCTCGTCCTGGAACGGCGGATAGGTCTCGGTGAGCAGGAACAGGTAGGCGTCCGAGCGCGCCATGTAGGAGTTGGCGAGCACCATCACGTCGAATAGGCCACGGGGAAGCTTGCCGGTGATCACGATCACCACCCACGCGGCGAACGCGCCGATCTCGAGCAGGATGTTCATCACATAGCGCAGGATCGCGATCGGGATCGCGAGCAGGATGCGAAAGAAGGTCTTCAGGCGGCTGTAGTGATCGAGCGGGCCGGCGAACTCCATGCGCACCGGGTAGGCGCTGTCCGCACTGCCGCTGAAACGCGGATAAGGATCGGTGAGCAGTGCCGCGTAGGCGGTCACGCGGGCGAGCATGCGCGTGAAATTAGCGACGAAGTCATACAGGGCTTTTGGATAGTGGCCGGTGATCACGATCGCGAACCACGCGATCACGATGACGATGTAGGCGAGGATCGCGAACACGTACAGCACGATCGCCAGCGGGATCACAAGGATCAAACGGAAGAACGCTGTCAGGCGACTGCGTCGCTCCACGTAGTCGACCTCGAAGCTCACCGGGTACGACATCAGATGCTCCCCCTTTGCTTGCGCAGCATTGCCCTCTCCTGGCGGTAGCGTAGATGGCAGGGCGGCGGCGTGGCAATCCTTTGCACTAGATTGCCTGGCTATGGACGCCGTCGATCTCGCCTACGCAGGAATTGCCCGCCAGGCTGAGCTGGTTGCCGCCGGGGAGGTCTCATCACGCGAGCTGGTTGATGTTTATTTGAATCGGATATCGCGGCTCGACCCACGGCTGAACGCTTTTCGCGTGGTATTTGATGAACGCGTGCGCCTGGAGGCCGATCAGGCCGATGCCCGTCGCGGCGCGGGCGGCGACGCGGGCAGGCGGCCGCTATTGGGTGTGCCGATTGCGGTCAAGGACGACATCGACGTGGCGGGCGAGGTAACGACGTATGGCACGAACGCGTACGGTCCGCCGGCGAGCGCGGATGCGGAGGTGGTTCGTCGCCTGCGTGAGGCGGGTGCGGTGATCATCGGCAAGACGAATGTGCCGGAGTTGACGATGTTTCCCTTCACGGAGACCGCCACGTTCGGCGTGACGCGCAACCCGTGGGACCTGCAGCACGCGCCGGGGGGCTCGAGCGGCGGCAGCGCGGCGGCGGTGGCGGCGGGCCTGGTGGGCGCGGCGCTGGGCTCCGATGGTGCTGGCTCGATCCGCATCCCCGCCGCTTGGTGCGGTCTCTTCGGCTTGAAGCCGCAGCGGGGACGCGTGTCGATGGCGCCTCGTAAACGTGGGTGGCACGGGTTGTCGGTGAAGGGTCTGTTGGCGCGGACGGTGGCGGACACGGCGCTGTTCCACGACGTCGCCTCGGGGGCGATCGACATCGACGCCGACCGGGTGCCAGCTCCGGATGTGCCGTTTGCGACATCCGCGGCCACGCCGCCGGGGTCTCTGCGGATCGCGTACTCGACGAGCGTTCCGGTGGGCGTTATCGCAAAGCTGGACACCGACCAGCGCAAGGCATTCGAGGAGACGGTCGAGCTGCTGCGTTCGCTGGGACACCAGCTGAGCGAGCAGGACCCCGATTATGGCCTGGGCGCGATCCCGGCGGTGCTAGTGCGCTACTTGCGTGGTATCCACGACAACGCCGTGGCGATGCCCCACCCAGAGCGCCTGGAACGGCGCACACAGGCGATGTCCCGCCTTGGGGGTCTGATCCCGCAGTCGTTGCTGGAGCGGGCGCTGGCGAGCGAGCCCGAGTTCACGCGCAGGCTGAACCGCGTGTTTGATAATCACGATGTGCTGTTGACCCCCGCGACGGCCGCACCGCCGCCGCGCATCGGCCGTCTGCAGGGCCGGGGCGCCCTGTGGACGCTGAACACGGTGGGCGGTTGGGTCCCGTACAACGGCGTGTGGAATGTGACCGGCCAGCCGGCTGCTGCCGTGCCTGCGGGCTTTGGCGCGGATGGGCTGCCGCGTTCGGTGCAGCTGGTGGGACGGCCGGGCGATGAGGCGACGCTTTTGTCGCTTGCCGGCCAGCTCGAGTCTGAGCGCCCGTGGGCTGGGCGGCGCCCGCCCGAGTTCTCCGTGAGCGAGCGCACGCGAGCGAAGCCACGTGAGTGACGCCCCGCGGAGTGATCCCCACCCACCGGAGCTTGGGAGGAGTGAAGCGGACGAGTTGCTGGAGCTGGCGGTGCAAGCGGCCACGATGGCTGGGGCGCTCTTGCTCGAGCGGGTGCGCCGCGGTGCAGAGCGGCAGGTGAGCGCCAAGAGCACGCCCACGGATCTGGTCAGCGAGGCCGATCTGGCCTCTGAGCGGGCGATTCGCGAGCTGCTCTCGAGGCGCCGGCCGGAGGACGGTTTCATTGGGGAGGAGGGCGATCACGCCGAGGGCACGAGCGGCTTGCAGTGGGTGGTGGACCCGCTCGACGGCACGGTCAACTTCCTGTTTGGGATCCCTCAGTGGTGTGTGAGCGTGGCGGTGAGGGACAGCGCTGGCACGATCGCGGGTGCGGTGTATGACCCGAACCGCGACGAGCTGTTCACCGCCACCAGGAATGCGTCCCCGCGGCTGGTGAGCTCGCGGGGGACGGCCGAGCTGGACGCTGGCGCGATTGCTCACTCACGCGGCGGCGATCTGGCTACGTCGCTGATTGCGACCGGGCTGGCGTATGACGCGGAGGTGCGTGCCGCGCAGGCACGCGTGCTCGCGCGGCTGGCGCCGCGGGTGCGAGACATCCGCCGCTTTGGCAGCGCCGCGCTGGATCTGTGCTGGACCGCCGCTGGGCGCTACGACGGGTACTTCGAGCGGACAGTCAAGGAGTGGGACATAGCCGCAGGTGCGCTCATCTGCGAACGAGCGGGCTTGCGGGTGCTGGAGCTGCCTGTCCACGAGCAGTTGCCGTGGGGAATCCTCGCGGCGCCGCCGGAGCTGGCGGAGCCGCTGATGGAGCTGGTGGGAGGGGCGTAACAGTTCTCGCTTGCGCTGCTGCCGCGCCGGCGAGGTCAGAGCGTGGCTTGGCTTGGTTGCCCAGCCGGGGCTCTGCGTGCGATGAACGGTCCCTGCCCGCCTTGCACGCCGTCGGCGGAGATGTCGAAGTCGCTGAGCAGCGCAAACAGCTGCTCGGCGCTGGCGTTGGGGATGGCATGAACCTCGCCGATGATGCAGCGCACGCGCTGGAGTTGTTGGCAGGCTTCGAGCACTTCGTACTCGGCGCCCTCGATGTCGATCTTCAGCAGATCGATATCGCCGAGCTCGTCGATGATCGAGTCGAGCGTGACGGCCTCTGCGGTGAACGTCTCGGCTACCTCCTGAATGGTCACGAATGAGGACGTTCCCCAGCTTCCCCCGGGGAAACGGTGGAGCGCGAGGTGCCCCGGTATGCCTGCGACGCCGAGGTTGCGCAGCGATACCTGTGGGTGGGCGCGCACGTTGCGCTGAGCGAGGGCGAAGATCTCCGGGTCGGGCTCGAACGCGAGGAGCCTCGCGTCGGGATAGCGTTCGCTGAGGAACCGCGCCGACAGGCCAATGTTGGCGCCGAGGTCGACGATCGTGTGGGCCGTGCCGGGTAGGCCGGGAAAATCGTACTCGCGCGGGTTGCCATAGATCTCGCCGAGGACGAGCAGATCGCACCAGTGGCTTACGAACACACGCCCGGTGTCGTGTATCCAGACGGGCAGTGGTGCGCGTCGTAGCGAGCGCAGCGGCAGCGCGACCTTGAAGCACACGACCACCCTGATCAGCGCCAGCCACAGTCTTTGCGGTCCGGGACTTGCGAGCGCGGTCAGGCCAGCGCTTTCACGCCAGAAGAAACGCACCAGGTACAGCCAGTGGCGTGCACGGCCGGGGACCAGCCGGCGGTAGAGAGCCTGGCCGGCGCCACCCATCGGCGCAGCCTAACACCCGATCGATGCGGCGGGTGGGAGTCGAACCCACACGCCCTTGCGGACAGAGGCTTTTGAGGCCTCCGCGTCTACCGTTCCGCCACCGCCGCCAGATTCGGGCGAAGCGAGCATAGCTCGGCTTCGCCGGTGTGGGGCTCGATCCCGATGTCTGGGCTGGGGACGATCCTCAGCTCAAGCTGGGCGAGGCGGTGCGTCGCGATATACGTCGACCTCTGCATTGGGGTCGCGTCGCTCGAGCTCGACGTTCCAGCCCTGCGAGAAGCCGCGCATGGCGAATGCCACGAGCAGCATCTGAACGGGGATCACCAGCAGCGTGAGCACTCCCAAAAGGCCCGAGTTGATATGGGGCTGCGCAAACCCGGATTTGTCGCGTTCGAACCAGCCGGGGCCGGCTACGAGCGCGAAGATCGCCAGCAGCACGCCGAGGGCGGCTGAGATCGGCAGCACGCCGCGATTCCAGCGGGCGGCAAAGAACGCGAAGGTCAGATACACGACGATGTATCCGATCTGCAGTGGGATCGCGCCCTCGAGCAGGTTCCAGCCGCCGACGGTGATGATCAGCACGAGCGCGGCGCTCGCGAGCAGCAGCACGACCACGGTTGCACGGGTCGCCTGCACAACCGGCTTGTCGCGGTTGGGGTGCGTGATGATCACACGCGGCTCCCCTTGCTGGTGTGCCACTGAGGACATGACGGACATGACGATACAAGCTCGCGCGGCCGAGGTAGGCTCTGGCGAGCCGCGCGGGCGTGGTGGAATTGGTAGACACGCTGGCCTTAGGAGCCAGTGGGCGTAAGCCCTTGGAGGTTCGAGTCCTCTCGCCCGCATTGGTAGTACCGAGAGGCATCCACTCGTACGCCTGCTGCAGTGAGACGGCGCTGATCGCGGACTATGCCGCGAGGGCCTTCTGTAGGGCGCTCGCAGCCAGATGAGCCGGCGGCCAGGTGAGCTGGAGCTCTCCATCACGCTCCAGCGCGCCCCGCACGCCCATTAGCTCCAATCCGATGATCGCCCCATGCTCGTTGTATTCGACCGTGTGCCCCTCCGGGGTCTCCAGCGCCTTGGCAGGCGGTGCTTCTGGAGGGCCAACGTGCAGGTAGAGCACATCTCCCCGCTCGTCGTAATCGTGGTATTCGAAGTCTATGCCGGCAATCGTGATCGTCATGTCGCTATCCACGGGGATCGTTGTCCTGCACCACGGCCGTCACGACCCAGGCAGGATCTTCGCTGAAGTCTACGATGACCCGCAGCCAGCGGTCGGGCTCGATGTGCTGGCGATAGAAGCGCTCCCGATCTGCGATCGGGTCCAGCGCACGATGATCTGGTCGCGCAACCGTCCCAAGGATCGTCTCGACGTGATCAAGCAGCCACGGACGCCGACGCGCCAAATGCAGGCGTGAACCCGCGTCAAAGACCACAAGCCGGCCGTCCGGATCGGTCGCATGGGGATGCTCGGCAGCCACGACTAAGACCGTACGCACGGCTCCGGATGCCACTGAGTGGAATGGTCGCGGTTCGACGGATACTCCACGATGATCGCTTCGGCGTTTTGGCGTCGCTGCCTACGAATAGACTCGATACTGCCTTTGGGACGATCGCGCAAGCTTCACGCAGGGCCACGCCGGGGCGGAGCTGAGCGACCTGACGAGACATCGTTGGGAAGCGCTTCTGCTAACGAATCCAGCGAACCACCTGGCACGAACCCGAGTACCGTCGCCAGGGGCGGCGCGGGGTTCGAGAGCTGTCCTACCAAGTGCATCCCCGCGCGCACCGGGCTCTAGCCCGGTGCGGTGGCTGTCTCGCGAATGATTTTCCAGCCGGCCTTCAATGGCGCGAGGAAGTACGGAGGCTCGTCTGTGGCCAGACGCTCGTCGTAGTTGTAGTTCTTGGTGTAGCCGTGTTCCACCGTCGTCCCGTTGCCGACGGCGACGATGCCGCGGAACTTCTGGGCGATCGCACCGTAGATGTCCAGTTTGCCGGTTTCGCTGGTGCTGCCGCAGTTGTCATTGTCGACCAGGAACGAGTGAGCGGTGGATAGGATCGCGGCATAAACCCACGGGTTGTCCATCGTGCCGGTGGCGTTGGGGGCGTCGCACGAGTTGGCGTTGTTGGTGTATTCGCACAGCCCGGTGGTTCTGTTTTCCGGATCGCCACCGCAGCTGCCGCGGACCTTGGCGTGGGTTTCGGCCACCGGATGGTAGATCCGCACGAAGTGGGTGGCGATCAGACCCAGCGTCTGCGTGCCGGCGGGCGCTTCCGGAGGTGTCACGCCGGTGGGCACCAGATTGCCGTTGACGACCACGTCGCGTTCGGCGGCGATCGTCAGCGATTTGCTGTAGGTGCCGCTCACGTACACGGTCCCGCAACCCACCTCTTCCGTGGCCTCGTTGGCGAGGTCGGCTTTGACCTGTTTGTATTGGTACGGACAGGCCCCGGCTTTTTCGTTGGCGATGTAGAGCAGCCCGTTTTCAGGCCAGGACAGCGGTTTGGTGACGCCTTTGTTGGTGAGTTCGATCGTGTTCGTCGAGCCGTTCAGCACGAGGTGCGTGACACCTTCGAACCTGTTCGCTTTTTCGACGTAGAGCGCGAGGCTGCCGTCGGTCGGCGGCGGTTCCAGCTGTTTCGCCGGCGTGGTCAGTTTGCCGTTGTAGGTGTTGATGACCGGAGCGGTGCGGCACAGCTGGGTGACCCCGCCTTTGATTTCGACAAGGTCCGGTTCGGCGCCGTTGCGTTCTTTCGCGTTGCGCCCGAATTCGATCGTCCCGCAGCCGACGTTCGCCGCATCGTCAGTATGCATCGGACCGTGCACGCTGTCTTCTTCGGCGAACTCGATTTCCACACAGTTGCTCGGGCGGGACCCATAGTAGTTTGCGCATGCCGACGAGCCCCCCGGTTCAGACGGTTCGAGGAGGCTGTAGTCCTCGTCCTCGTATTGCGTGAAGTATGCGAAGTCGAGAAAGCCCGTCACCTGGAAGGTGGCCACCGTCGAGCGCTTCTCCACTCCTGAGCGCAGCGTGCCCTGGCAGGTGGTGAGGGCTGCCGGTCCCGCGCAGCCGGTGGCTTCGATGCGGAAGGTGTTGGCGAGCGCACCTTTCGATTGAATCGCCGTCGCGAACGGGCTCGCCGATTTGCATTCCGAGGTGCCGTTGGCGGGCAGCACCTTGACTTCGTAGTGGGCGCCTTCGAGTTCCCCGGACGGCCCTTCGCAGCTCTCCCAGTAGTCGGGGTTGTTCTGCAGCTTGTAGTCGTACTCCTGCACGCCAGCCTGGGCAGCGTAGTAGGCCTGGCTGTGATGGGTGCTCTCCTGCGTGAGCGGCAGATCGCCGCGGGTGGCGGTGAACGCCGCGGCGACGAGCAGGCTCGTGACGAGCATCACGCTGAGCACGACGATCAGCGAGAAGCCGTCCTGGTTGTGCGCTCGGGCACGAGTGCGTGAGATGAGGGTCATTGACATGGTTGGTCCGTGATCGTTGGTTCGGCGATGGGGGCGCTGAAGGCGAACGTCACCTGGTTGCGCAGGTCGAGGCTCCTGCCGGCGCCTATCTTGCCGTTCGTTGGCAGGGCACGGAAGGAGATCTGCACCGAAGCCACTTCTTCCGCCTGGGTGGTCGAGAGCCCTGCTTTAGCCGCAAGTGCTATTTCCGTGAACGGGGCGACACCGGTTTCAGTGGAGCTCGTGGCGGCGGTGTTGTACTTGTAGTAGCGGAAGATCGGTTCGGGTTCATTTTTGGCGATATGCGTACCGATTTTCGTTTCGGTGGCCGTTGAGTACAGATATTCCATACCGCTTTTGCTCGTGACGATGTACTTCTTGTCGGTGAGCGTGCCGCTAGCAGAGTTCCAGATAATTTCGTGCTTTTGGATCTGGCTGTTGGGAATTTCGGCTTCCTTGCTAAAGGCGTCGTTGAAGATCAGCGTTTCGGGGGTACTGGAGGCAAGCACGGGTGTGTACCCAGCTTCCAGGCAGGCCGAGTTGAGCTCATCCACGATTCGCGTCAAGGCGGTCCGGCCGAGCTGGCTGGCCTGGACGTAGTCGCTCGCGCGTTCGGTCTGTTCGAGGGATACGCGCAGAAGCATGGTCGCCGCAAACGCCACGAGTATGCCCGCGACCATGGCCACCAAGGTTTCCATCAGGGTGAAGCCGTGCTCGCTACGAAGGCGGGGCTGGAGTGTGGAGGTCGAAGCTAGCATGAGCCCGATTCAACGGCGGCGGCCGTGCCTTTGGCGATGCGTTCGGCCTTTTCGGTGGCTTCTTTTTCTTCTTCTTTGATCCGGGCTGTCTGTTTTTCGGATTCTTTGGTCTTGGTTTCTTTGGTTTTGGCTTCTTCGCTGACGCGCGCGGCTTTCGCGGCTTCTTCGCTTGTTTTCTGTTCTTTGTCTTCTTTTTCTTCTCTTTCGCGGTTTTCTTTCGTGGCTTTCTGGGTAGCTTCGTTTTTGAGTTTTAGTTCTTTTTCTTTTGTTTCGCGCTGGCTTTTGCTGATTTTTCTGGCTTCTTCTTCTCGTTTCCAGGCTTCTTTAGACGTTTTTTCTTCGGCTTCAAATTTGGTTTTGATCCCAGGTTCTTCTTCTTTGAGCTTTTTCTCGGCGGCTTCTTCTTTTTCGCGTTCAGAGTTGGTCACGATTTCCGCTTCGCGGCTTTTTTTCTGGGCCGCTTCTTCTTTTTCTCGTTTTTCCCTGGCCGGCGCTTCTTCTTTTTCGCGGGCCGCTTTGGTTTCTGCGGCTGTGGGTTCTTCGGGGTAGATCTTGAACGACGACCCGGCGACGGTGCTGTTGAGGTAGGAGATCTTGTCCCTGCGGGTCGAGGGCGTGGAGGCCGCCTGCAGGCAGAGTTCGAATTTGCCAAACGGCTGGAAGGGGCCTTCGAGGACGCCGCCGGCGGTTGTGGACTGCATGTGCACGTAGCTGACCGCCGCGGCATTGTCGGGGAGGGCGGGCGCTGGGGAGGCGGCGCTGCAGGAGAGGTTGGTGATCTTGATCGGGTAGACGGCGCTCGCCAATGCGGAGGGGTTCTTTTCGGTGCCCTTATAGACTTCGAGGTTGACGTAGCTCATCGGCACTTCGATCGTGGTGGTGGCGCCGGGCCGGACTTCCCCTTCGTTGGGGGTGACGGCTTTGCTGGTGACCGTGAGGGGGTTGTTGGCGGCGCAGTCGCCCGCATAAGCCGACCATGAGGCCGACGGGAACGGGAAGAGATCGCCGGCGCTGTATTTGGCGCCTTTTGGCGTGCCGGCCGTGGACCGGTACGTACTCGTCTTGGGCGTGTATTTTTCTTCGCCGTCGGTCCCGTATGGTTCGGCGAATACGGTGGAGCCGACCTCGAGTTCCGGTGCGAGGGCCATTTCGTTGTTGGCCATCACGAAGGTGTCGCTGGTGACGGGCTTGCCGTTGTATTCGGTTTTGCCTTTGTAGGTGAACTTGGCGGTGATCGCGCCACCTTCGTTGTAGGTCACGGCGTAGTGCGTCGTGACGTTCGGGGCGATGCTCACTTCGGTGGGTTCGAGTTTGAGCGCGCCGCTGGGCGTGACGAACTTGGCGGTCTCGGGGATTTCCACTTCGGCGGAGGTGGAGCGGATGCCGGTGAAGAGAACGCAGCCGGCGTTGCTTGTCGTCCCTTCGAGTTTCACGGTGCTGGCGGATTCCAGCGCCGTGTACGTGACGTAGACGGTGACGCCCGCGACACCGGCGGTGGGCGTGGGTGCGTTCTGTACGTCGACCTCGAGGGACGAGCCGGTCGGCGGCGTGACGATGCTCGAGCTGGTTACGGGATGCCCCCCCTGCACGCTGTTCCATATGACCGAGGTGGTGATGCGGAAGTTGGGGGCAGCGGTGGTGCTCTGTTCCGTGGCCGCGCAGGTGGTGTTGAGGCCGGAGCCGTTTATCTGGTGGGCGGACTGGGTAATCGAGTAGGTGGTCCCGTCGACCTTGGTGGTGTAGACATGCGATTCGATCACGAGCTTTTCGAGGGAGCCGATGGGGTCGGTGCGCAGTGCCTCCTGGGATTGGGCGGCGAGTTGCGCGGCCTCGTTGTGGTAGCGCTGGTTGGCGTCGCTGGCGGAGACGGCCTGCAAGCCGGTGAACGTGGCGATGGAGATCAGGCCGAGGAGCAGCGCGCTCACCATCACTTCGATGAGCTGGAAACCATCCTGAGAGCTGATCGAGGGGCGCCTCGATGACGACGGCCGGTCGTCGACGGGGGAGTTGGAGGCGAGTTGATGATGCTGAGACCCTCCGGTCGCAGATCGGCCACGGCGCCAGGATTTGGGGCTGAAAGTGAGCATTGATACAAGGTGCGGCGGGACTGCTACTCGTGCTTCGGCATTCCGTGGAAGCTGCTTGAGTAGGCGAGGGTCCCGGTAAACGCCTCGATAAATCACTG